>JBEVOI010000002.1:0-3587 GCA_040507665.1 Burkholderiales bacterium | reverse complement strand
TTGAAAGGAGCAACGAGACGCCCAGCCCTAAGATCGTCATCCACGTAAGGGCGAATTCCGAGAGACACACCGACACCGTCACACGCGGCCTGCAACGCCTGACCATAGAATTCGAACATCGGCCCTGCCGCTGACGTGCCTGTCAGACCAGCTGCTCGCAACCATTGGGGCCAATCTTCCCGGGCATGTTTGACGCGCAGAAGCGAGGCGGGTTTGAGCTGGCGCGGCGACTTTAACCGTTGCGCGTGCCGAGGCGCGCATACGGGAAATAGATCGGCATCGAACAACCGCTCGGCAACCAAGCCCGGCCAATTTCCGTCGCCGAGTTTGATCCCACAGGTCCAATCGTCGGCGAAGGGCGCGGCAACGCCGCCAGTGGTGATGCGGACATCGATGTCCGGCGCAATCTTGCGAAATGATTCAAGTCTCGGGATGAGCCAGCGAATTGCGAACGTCGGTCCAACGCCTATGGTCAGAACACGGCTGCCGGACTGAGCTTGCACCTGGTCGGTGAGTTGTGCGAGCGCATCAAGGATTGGCGATAGTCCAACCTGGTAAGTTCGCCCTTCTGGGGTGAGCGCCAATCGATTGGCCCTGCGCTCGAAGAGCGTCACGCCCAGTCGTGCTTCAAGCACTTGCACCATGCGGCTTACGGCGGCGGCGGTGACGTTCATCTCAGCGGCTGCAGCGGCAAAGCTGCCAGACCGTGCTGCCGCTTCGAAAGCCTTGATGCCGTTCAAATGGGGAAGACGGCGCATCACGACCCTCAGCAAAAGTAATGGTGAGCGCAATATAACTCAGCTTTTCGGCGTGCAGCAATCAGGCCATAGCTTTGGCCGAGGGCCATCCATGTCTGCTACGCTGATGTCCAGTTTGCTGTTGACGATGGTCGTGACATCGTTCCTTTCCGGCATCTTCGGCATGGCGGGCGGGTTGATATTGATGGGCGTGCTGTTGGCGTTGCTGCCACTGCCGGAGGCCATGGCACTCCATGCCGTAACGCAGATGGCATCGAACGGCTGGAGGGGACTTCTGTGGTGGCGGTACGTTCGCTGGAAGCCCGCCGCGAATTTTCTGATCGGCTGCGCCCTGGCGTTTCTGGCATGGACTCTCTGGAGGTATGTACCCTCTAAACCTGTAGCCATTATTTTACTTGGGCTTTCCCCGTTTCTGATCAGGGTCATACCCGCCAATCGAAAGCCGAACCCTGAGCGATTTGCAGATGGCCTGATCTTTGGCTCGGCCTCCATGACACTCATGCTTCTCGCGGGCGTTTCAGGCCCCCTGATTGATGCTTATTTCTTGAACGGGGCACTGGACCGCCGCCAGATTGTCGCGACCAAAGCGGTTTGCCAGATCCTCAGTCACGGTGCGAAGTTCCTGTATTTTGGCAGCCTGGTCGATCAGGCTGTGGGCCTTGATCCCGTGATGACCGGATTGGCGGTTGTCGCTTCGATGATCGGCACCTCCATGGCGCGCCCGATCCTGCAGAGCCTCAGCGATGTCGAGTACCGAAAATGGGCGTCACGCATCATCACAGCCATCGCGGTCGTATACTTGGCGCATGGCAGCTACCTGCTCTTCTGGCCGCAGGCTTAGTTCGTTCGTGGTCTGTCATTGTTGGCAAACGGACGTGATCTGGCCGAACAGGGCCTTGTAGAGAGAGTGTGCGCGAGCGACGTCAAAGGGCAACGTCTCGGCGAGCCATTCTGGCACGCAAGTTGCGCGCACTTCGTCATCCCAATCCACCTGACAGCTAGAGCGCCAAATTGAGAACCTTGCCTTCAAACAGCCGATCGTAGGACCCCTGAATATGCAGGCGCATCGCCTCTCGCGCCGCGTCCTGCTGCCGATCGCGGATGGCGGCGAAAATCGCCGCATGCTCCTCCAAAACCCCCACCAGCCCGCCCGCGGGCCCAAGCAACGACAGGCCGTGCAGCTTCATGCCCACGTGGATGTGGTCCTTCAACGCCTGCATCGAGGATAGGAAGAAGTAGTTGTTGGCTGCCTCGGCGATAGCGATGTGGAAAGCGTAGTCGGCGTCCTCGCGGTGGCGATGCGCGTGGGTCGTGTCGCGCAACAGATTAAGCGCGCGCTCGATTGTGGTCAGCGCCGATGCATTATGTCGTTGCGCGGCGTAATAGGCGTTGGCCGGCTCGACCTGCAGGCGGAACTCGTAGCAGCGCTGCACATCCGCGATCGTGCCGACGGGTGCGAAGGCGAGCGGCTTGCCGGATTCAGGCTCGGCTCCGCGCACGTAAGTGCCGGCCCCCTGGCGCGAGAAGACGAGCCCATCTTCACGCAGGCGTCGCAGCGCCTCGCGCAGGACCGGTCGGGATACGCCATACAAAGCGGACAGATCGTGCTCGCCCGGCAGGCGCGAATGCGGCGGATACTCACCGGATGCGATCCGGGAGCGCAATTGATGATGGACCTGCTGCACTAGCGGGGTCGGTTGAGCCCTTCGACCGTCAGGCTGGTTCGATGTTTGATCCATGACAACTTGTTTACAAGTGCAAACAAATTAGTCAATGCAAGTTTGTGGCCCTGTCCAGCGTGAAATACTTGTTCAGCGACACATCTATCGCGGGGGACTGGCATATTACAACATGTTGACATATTTTCGGACATGCTGTTGATAACGGTAAAAGGCCAACAAAGGCCGTGAGGGGAGGCGTCCAAGGACCGGCCGCGTCGTGCCGCAGCCTCGCCCCGTAACCGAAGCCCCATCCGGGTCACGCTAGGGCACGCAGGTATGGCCGAAGTCAGAACCAACCGGTTCAAGCGCGATCTGGGCAAGCGCCAGCAGCTTGGCATCTTCTCGACACTTGCAAGTCCTGCCTTGGCGGAGATGTTCGCCCATCTCGGTTTCGACTGGTTGCTGCTCGACACCGAGCATAGCCCCAACGAGCCGGCAGACATTATCGCCCAGCTGCAAGCCATGGCACCCCACCCCGCCGAACCAATCGTGCGCCCGGCGTGGAACGACATGGTGCTCGTCAAGCGCTGGCTTGATTTCGGTGTGCAATCGCTGCTCTTTCCCTATGTCCAGAACGCTGATGAAGCAGCGCGCGCCGTCAGCTACACGCGCTATCCGCCGCACGGCGTGCGCGGGGTCTCAGGCTCCTCGCGCGCCGCTGCCTACGGCCTAATCCCCGACTACTTCGCCAAGGTGCGAAAGGAAATCTGTGTCATCGTCCAGATCGAGACCATGGAGGCGCTGGCACAGATGGAAGAGATCGCGGCGGTCGATGGCGTTGACGCGGTCTTCATCGGTCCCGCGGACCTCGCCGCCTCGCTTGGCCATCTCGGCAACACGCAGCACCCCGATGTCCAGGCGGCAATCGACGATGGCTTCCGCCGACTGAAAGCCATCGGCAAGCCGGCCGGCTATCTCACCAACAACGAACACGAGGCCGTCCGCCGCGTCGCGCAAGGCATCGATTTCGTCGGTGTCGCCAACGACACTACCATTATCACGCGTGGAGCCCGCGCCCTGCTCTCGTCCGTAAAGGGCGAGTGAGATGGCGATGCGCCAGCAGCCCCTGCGCCTGCTTGCCGATGACCTAACCGGCGCGCTCGACAGT
>JBEVOI010000365.1:0-3637 GCA_040507665.1 Burkholderiales bacterium | reverse complement strand
ACGCAGCAGCTTTAGTAGGGTCCCGATCGTGGGGTTCCTGAAGAATGCCGGCGCCTCGCAGGTGCTGCCCAGACACCTCTCGATCTCCAAGAACATCTCGACCACCTGCAACGAATCCCCTCCCAGGTCGAAGAAGCTCGCCGCGGCGTCAGTCACCGGCCTGTCCAGGACCCGGGTCCAGATGCGAAACAGCGTGTGAAGCATCGGGTCGCCCGGAGGAGCCGGAGGCTCGGGCTCTCCGGTTCCAGTGAGGTCGCGCTCCGCCAGCGCCCGCCGGTCGATCTTGCCGGAGGGCATCGTCGGCAGCCTCGGTGTGATCACCAGGCGTGATGGGATCATGTGGGAAGGCAGGGTAGCAACGAGGTGGTTCCTGAGCTCGGCGGTTGTCACCGCGCCCTTGTCAGCGACGACAAACCCGACCGTCGACCCCTCCCCGACGCCGCTCTTCTGCATCACGACAGCGGCGTCGCTGACCGCCGGGTGCCGCCGCAGCCACGTTTCGACCTCGCCGAGCTCCACGCGGAAACCCCGGACCTTGACCTGGTTGTCGAGGCGGTCCACGTAGACGTAGTTGCCCGCATCTGTTCTCCGAACGCGGTCCCCCGTCGCGTACAGGCGTGCGCCCTTGCGAAAGGGGTGCTCCACGAACCGCTGCCGCGTAAGCTCTTCGCGATTCAGGTAACCCGACGCGAGACCGGCTCCGCCGATGTACAGCTGCCCCGACTGACCCGGCGGTGTGAGGCGCATGTAGGGATCGAGGACGAAGTGGGAAACGCCGGGCAGAGGCCGGCCGATCGGGATGAACTCAGCGGTGTGATCGCCCTCAGCGTCGTCGTAGCACGTCGAAGTGATCGCAGCCTCGGTCGGACCGTACGCGTTCAGCCAACGAATGTGCCCGGTGTCGGCCGCGCGGAAGAGCCGGTGGGCCTCGGGTGAAGCCTGCTCTCCGCCGACCACGACCAGGCGCAGGCATGAGGGCCACTTCACGTGCTCCGCGCGCGCCAGCTGATGCCAGAAGGCCGTCGGCAGGTTGAGGACGGTGATGGCCTCCGCCCGAACGCCGTCGAAGAAGCTCCTAGCGCTGTTGGCCATGCCGTCGCTGCGCAGCACGAGAGTCGCTCCGGCCACCAAGGTCGGCAACATCTCCTCGAGAAAGACGTCGACGGTCAGGGGCGTGAACTGCAGCACCCTGTCGTGCGGACCGAGCGCGAACCGGTCGAGCGTCGCCGCGATGTGATTCGCCAGCGCTCCATGCGAGACACACACGCCGTTGGGCTCGCCGGTCGACCCCGAGGTGTAGATCACATAGGCGAGACTGGTCGACTCCGGGAAGGCGAGCGGCCCCGGCGGGTCCTGGGCTCGCGTGACGGCGGGACTTTCGATGTTGATTTCCTGGGCGCTCTCCAATCTGCCATGCGTCTCGCCGCAAACAAGAACGGCCTTCGCCCCCGAATCCCGCACGATGAACTCGAGGCGTTGCCGGGGCGCGGCGGGATCGAGAGGGACGAAGGCGCCTCCGGCAACGTGCACGGCGAGCAACGACACGATTGCGTCGATGGATCGCGGGAGCAAGACGCCCACCACCACACCCCGCTCCACGCCTCGAGCTCTCAGCACGCCAGATAGCCGGCGCACCCGCCCTGTGAGTTCGGCATAGCTGATTTCGAGTCCGGTGAGCTCCCTCACGGCCGTCGCGCGCGGGGTCGCAGAAGCACGCTCGAATATGCGTTCGACAGCCAACCGGCCGGCTGGCGGGAGCTCTCGGCGCGACTCGTCCACCGTCAATTGCGCGCAGCGTGACTCGTCGAGCATGGGCACGGTGTACGGCGAGTCATCGAGCGACAGATTGATGTTGGTCAGGAGCCTTCGATAGTCGGCAAGCAGCCTCCGAGCCATCTGATCGGTGTAGAGACCGACGTCGTACTCCAGGTCCATGACGAGCGCCCCGTCCAGGAAGTAGGCGGCCAGCACGAGAGGTACGCTCGTCTGTGACCGGCACCAGATCTTGTGACCGCGCCAACGAGTGTCCTGCTTCGGAAGGGCCGAGTAAAACCTCTCATTATCGAAAACGACGTTCGTCTGGAAAAGCTGAGCGAAGGGCGCAAGGGGGCTGGCTGCCCTGATGTCCCGCGACGCTGCGTGCTCGAAATGACGCAGCGCCAAGTGCTGTTGCCGGAGGACTCCGAGCAGGTCGCGTACGGTGCCGGCCTCGCTTAACCTTACCCGCACCGGGAGGGTGTTGATGAGCGGGCCTACCACGCGGGCGGCTTGTTCGATCGTCCTCGTGCGCCCCGACCACGTGGCGCCGAACAGCACATCGTCCGCGCCTGAATAACGGGACAACAGCTGCGCCCAGGCGAGCTGGACGAGCGTATTGGGGGACGACGCGGTGGTTTGTGCCACCGCCCGGAGCTTCGCCGTAGCTTCTAGGTCAAGGCTGAGGCTGGTCAGGGATGATCGGTTCTCTGCCGTCCTGCCGCTGTCCTCCTGCAGCGGCAGAGGCGTCGGTTCGCCGAAATCCCTCAAGAGGTCGGCGAAGTGCCTCGTTCCGGGTTCCGAGTCGTAGCTCTCGAGCCACCGCAAGAAGTCCGTGAACGGCGGACGGGCATCACCAGGAACCTGAGCGAGCCCGAGAAGAGGAGCGTAGTGATCGAGGACGTGTTGCAGGACCGCCGCGTAGGAGTTCGCATCGATGATGGCGTGGTGAACGGTCCACACACAAACGGCTCGGCACCTCGCCAGCACAAGGAGCGACACGCGCATCAGGGGTGCCGATGAGAGATCGAGACCAGCGCGCCGATCCTGTGCCAAGAAGGATGCCAGTCGGTGATCGGGCTGCGTCGATAACTGCTCCGGCCAATCCACCCTCTGGAAGGGCAACCGCACCGAGGGCACGATGGACTGGCGGGGCTCTCCGCCCGACCCGGGCCACGCGAAGGAGAGCCGGAGGGCATCGAAGGCATCGAGTGCGCTCTGCCAGGCGGCGCGGAAGCGGTCCGCATCGGGAACGTGGTCGAGTTCCCAAACGATCTGCTCGATGTTGACGCCGTTGTCGGAGGCCAAAAGGCTCTCGGCGAGGAAGCCCTTCTGCAGAGGCGTCAACACGAAAGTGCTCGCAACCGGGTCGCGCACGGGTCCGGCGCCGCCTAGGGGAGAGAAGGTGTTCGATTCGCTCATAACCGCGCTACTATTCAAGGTTGAGCTATGCGGCCGAGTCAGTTCCCTCGGGCATCACGATAGTGTCCGCATCCGTTATCCTAGCAGTTCCGGTCAATGTCTGTGTAGTTCCTGTCAATGTCTGCGCGCACGCCGCAGCGCAGCATGCGACGGCCATCGCAAGGATGCGCGTTTTTGTCGCTCCCGCCGAGTGCGGGACTTGTTCGTTTGCGCCAAGCATTTATTCATGGCTGCCAGAGTACGTGTCACGCGGTGAGCGCAACCGGCTCGGCAACCACCTTAAGTTCCGCGGGATGCCGGATCACGGTCCAAGTCTGTTATGATCCAGGCGCCGAGCTCGCGCCCAGGCATTCTCATCCGCAAGCGCCGCTCGGTAGCGATCATAGCCGCCATTGCGGTTCATTTCCCGGCACCGTTGAGGGTGAGCGGCCAAGCAACCTGGCAATCGATCGTGCCGATT
>JBEVOI010000360.1:0-14400 GCA_040507665.1 Burkholderiales bacterium | reverse complement strand
CACCACAACCTCGCTAGCGCCGAGAGCGAACGCGCCGAGGAGCAGATCGATGCCGATGGCGGCAATGTGCAGGGTTTCGGACGGGATCACCCGCGCCGGCAGACCTGCGCCGCGCCGGCCGAGGCCGGCGATGAGGTCCCGACCCTCAGTCGCGTTGTGGAACAGAATACAGGCATCCCGGCCGCCTGCGTTGCGATAGGCCTGGATCAGGGTCTTCAGGCGAAGGCCCTGGTCCGCCACCCGCTGGTACGCGTAGGTCATGGCACCCGATGGACACACGGTGGCGCATCCGCCACAGCCCATGCACAGGTGCGGCTCGACTCGAACGCGATCGCCGTCGGGAACGATGGCCCCCGTGGAGCAGACATCGACGCACTGGTTGCAGCCTTCGATCCCGGAGCGGCTGTGGGCGCAGATGCGCTCGTTGTACGCGAAGAACTTCGGCTTCTCGAACTCCCCGACCAGGTGTGTGAGCTGGGTGACGGCCAGCGCCTGCTGGAAGGGATCCGGACCCGGTTCCAAATAGCCTTGCGGGACGTCGGCCACGTCGAAGAAGCGTTGGGCGGTCAGATTGAGGACCAGATCGAATTCCTCGCCGCGGGACCGGTCGATGCGATCGAAATCGATCGCCCGCACCTCTCCGCACGCCTTGACACACGCGCGGTGCGACCGGCACTTGCCGAGGTCGATCTGATAAGAGAAGTCGATCGCCTGCTCCGGACAGGCAGTGATGCAGGCGTTGCAGCGCGTACAGAGTTCGAAATCGATGGGATTCGCCTGTTCCCATCGGGCGCCGAATGCGCCCAGCCAGCCGGTGAGCGAAGCGAGGCGACCAGAGTAGATCGGGTAACGGCGGTCGACGGGTAACTCAGCGCCCGGCGGGCTATCCGTCACGAGCACAGAAACGTCCAATTGTTCGCGAACGCGCTCCGCCCACCCTACTGCGCTTTTTGCGTCTCCGATGATGAGCAGCCGCCCTTCCGAGCGGTAGGAAACCGTGGTAACCGGCTCCGGGTCAGGCAGTCCAGCCAACGCGAGCAGAGCCGCAATCTTCGGAGTCGCGCTTGCGCCCTCCCGCGACCATCCCGCCGTTTCGCGGATATTGACGAAACTGACGCGGCTCGCGGCCCCGGAGGACTCAAGAAGCTCGGAGAAAAATGCGGACTCCTGCGTGCAGCCCACGACGATGTCGTCGGACTGTTCGAGGGCGGCGGTGAAATCCCCTACCTCGCGCCGACACAGCTGTTGCCGAATCGGAACCGCGCCCGAAAGGCCGAGTCCCTCCCCGACCGCTCCGCCGTCGAGGGTCATCGAGTTGTTGCAATTGCAAATCAGCAGCTTCTTGGGCGCGGCAGTCATCGAGTTTGGACGCAACTCAGTGGGGGAGCCGCAACCCGCGTGCCGCGGTAGCGGGAAAAGCGATCTTGAATCCTCACCTGATCGGCCCAGCTCAGCCGGGCTTTCGGGACATTATTTCCAACGTAGACGGCTGCGCAGACATTGTGTCCGAATCGAAGGCTTCCGCAACGTTGCCGTTGAGCGCGGGCGTAATCGTGCCGTCCGCACCCTCCGTAGGGTCCTCGGGCGCAGATTCTGTTGCGGTCGCACATTCCGTCTCCGCAACCACCAATGGCTCTTTTCCCTCTTCCGGCGGCTGTGCGGGCTGCACACCCCCGAGGTTACGAAACTGCGCGAGCTGTTCCAGCATCGACGCAGGAATCGGATCGGGCTTGGCGTAGTCGTCGATGTATATGTCGAGCCGGTCCATCAAATTGAAATGCGGATCCGCGAAGAGCTTCTTCAGTGCGGCCTGGCGCAGCTCGGGCCGGACCCCCGGCCCCATGAAAACGGAGAAATCGGACTCGGGAGTGAGCGACTCTACTGGTGGGAGGGCCACTGGCTCGGTATCGGCGGCCCCGGCGGTCGTTTCAGTTGGCGGCGGTGCCGGCTCGGACGCCTCCTTCTTCAGCCGGGACCAGCGGGTGAGAAATGGCTCCCCGGGTTGCGCCGCGTCATGCTTCTGGTCGGACATCCGCTACTTCCTCTGCCGCTTGAACTTGGGCCTGGGTCGATAATAGCGTTCGACGAACTCCCCGACCCAGGCGTGCAGTTCGGGCGGTAACGACACCGCGTCGACCGTCTCGTTGGCGTCCATCCAACCGGCCGCGCGCGCGTAGCTGACTGACACGAAGGCAGGGCGCGGTGTGCCATCATCGGCCCGGACAAGCACAAAGACCTTCGGCTCGGGCGAGGTCAGATTGAGATAGTAGTTCTCCAGTTCCTCGCCCTTCAGATTGATCTCCAGCCCCGAGTAGAGAACTTCGAGGCGAGTCCCATCGTCGTAGATGATGCGGGGTTCGGCTCCCGCGCCCGACATGTCGGGCAGCACGCCCTTGGCTTCCCACTTCTCGGACTGCCAGCGGCTCGCGAGGGGTGTACGCTCCATGACGACGCTAATCCGGCGCTTGAACTCCATGGGCGGCAGCGTGGCGCTTTCGCCCTGCTCGGGGAGATCGAATTTGGCGGGCTCGCCCATCAGAACCTTGTTGTGGCAGACACTTGGCTTTTGCAATAATTCCCCGATGCCATCCTCGATGCGGTTCGATTGCGCGCTCTCGAGAGCCTTCCGATGAGGCCGCCAGACATCTTCAACTCCGAAAGCCTTAACGCGCGCAACTTGGCGATCGGCGTGGACAAGGTGACATCGGTCGCCCGCCACGTCAAGGACACCCTCGGCAGGCCGCTGCGCGACCTGCGCATTTCGGTCACGGACCGCTGCAACTTCCGGTGCGTCTACTGCATGCCGAAGGAAGTATTCGGCAAGGATTACCCGTTTCTCGAACGCGCCCAGATCCTGTCGTTCGAGGAGATCACGCGACTCGTGCGCATCTTCACCTCCCTCGGCATCGAGAAAGTACGCCTCACCGGGGGCGAGCCGCTCTTGCGCAAGGACATCGAACATCTCATCGAGATGCTGGCGAGTACAGGCGATCTCGATCTCACCCTCACGACGAACGGTTCGCTCCTGAAGCAGAAGGCGAAAGGCCTGAAGGCGGCTGGCCTAGACCGGGTAACGGTCAGCCTCGACTCCCTGGACGAGACCGTGTTCAAGGTCATGAACGACGCCGACTTCCCGGTCGCCAAGGTTCTGGAGGGGATAGCAGCAGCGGCCGACGCGGGACTGACCCCGATCAAGGTCAACATGGTGGTAAAACGTGGCGTGAACGAGCGGAGCATCCTGCCCATGGCCCGCTTCTTCAAGGAATCAGGCCACATTCTGCGCATCATCGAGTATATGGACGTGGGCCACAGCAACGGCTGGCGCATGGACGACGTGGTGCCGGCTGCGGAGATCATCGCCCGGATCAACGCGGAGATGCCGTTGGAGCCGGTCGATCCGAACTACTGCGGCGAGGTGGCCGAGCGCTACCGCTACCGGGATGGCCATGGCGAGTTGGGCGTAATCGCGTCGGTGACGCGTGCCTTTTGCCGCGACTGCACCCGCGCCCGCATCTCCACCGAGGGCGTTCTCTACACCTGCCTTTTCGCGACCCAAGGATGCGACTTGCGTGCCCTGCTCCGATGCGGCGCGTCCGACGCCGAAATCCTGCGCAACCTGATGGAGGTCTGGGCTGCCCGCGCCGATCGCTATTCCGAGATACGTTCCGCGGAGACAGCGCAGCTGCACAAGATTGAAATGTCGTACATCGGTGGCTGACAAGCACGCGCAGGCGCGTGGGACTCTGTGGAGCGGCAAGCACGAAGCGCTGCTTTCCGCGACCGCGCGCCTTCATTTGAGACTGTGAACCTTACCCTCCATCCGTCTGATGCAGCCTCCTTACCGCCCCAAACTCACCAATGCCGCCCGGCCGCTTACATTCAATATCGAAGCGGTGGACGAGCACGGCGATGTCGTCCCCACCGCGATCGCGGGGGAGCATCCGCTAACGCTCTACGTCGACAAGCGCGAGATCGTCACGCTAATGACCCTGGGCCAGGCACCGGAGGCCCTCGCCATCGGCTATCTCCGCAACCAGCGCCTCGTCGCGGGTTTGGAGGAGATCGTCGCGGTGCAGGTGGACTGGGACGTGGACGCGGTCGCGGTCACGACCCGCAGCGGGCTTGCCGATCTCGACGGGCGCATGGAGAAGCGCACGGTTACCAGCGGATGCGGCCAGGGCACCGTCTTCGGCGCCCTCATGGACGAGATCGAGAGCATGCATCTGCCCGAGGACGCCGTGCTCGAAGAGGGAACCTACTTCTCGCTGCTGGATAGCGTGCGCAAGCACGATACCGTCTACAAGCAGGCGGGCGCAGTGCACGGTTGCGCGTTGGCGGCGGGCGGCGAGATTCTGATGTTCGTCGAGGACGTCGGGCGCCACAACGCGGTCGATGCCATCGCCGGCCAGATGTGGCTCGATCGAATCGAGGGCGGCGACAAGATTTTCTACACCACCGGCCGCCTCACCTCAGAGATGGTCATCAAGACGGCCCAGATGGGGATCCCCATTCTGGTATCGCGCTCCGGGCTCACGCAAATGGGCTACGAGGTCGCGAAGCGGGTCGGTCTTACCATGATCGGTCGAGCCACCGGCAAACACTACCTGCTCTTTACCGGACACCACCGCTTCCGGCGGGCGCAGGCGCCGACGCCGGTCTGAGCGGTCGCGACCGCGCGGACGCCTCTCCTCCCCGCATATGAACCACATCACCGGGATTGTGCTGGCGGGTGGCCAAGGCCGTCGCATGGGTGGCGTGGACAAGGGACTGAAGCCGCTGCGCGGGAGACCCATGGTTCAGTGGGTGCTCGAGCGCCTCGCGCCCCAGGTGGCCGAGGTCCTCATCAACGCCAATCAAAACCTCGACGCGTACGCAGCCCTCGGCCACCGCGTCGTGTCCGATGGCATCGGCGGCTTCGCCGGACCGCTCGCCGGACTGCAACGCGGGCTCGCCGAGGCGAGCCACGATCAGGTGGTCACGGTTCCCTGCGATTCGCCCTTTCTGCCGCTGGATCTGGTCGCGCGGCTGCACAATGAGCTGGAACGCACGGAATCGGACCTCGCCGTGGCGAAGACGGGCGACCAGCCGCATCCCGTGTTTTGCCTCTGCCACCGCAACCTGCTTCCCCATCTCACCGCGTTCCTGGCAGGCGGCGGTCGGAAGATCGATGCCTGGTACGCTGCGCTGAAGGTCGTCGAGGTGCCCTTCGACGACGAGGTGGACGCATTCAGCAACATCAATACGCGCGAAGAGCTCGCGGCCTTCGAGTCGGGCGCGCCCCTGTGAACGAGCACTCGGTGGAGCCGGGTCGGGAGCCCGAGTGCCTCACCGTGCACGAGGTGGCGGCCTATCTTCGCATCAACGAGAGGAAGGTGTACGAGCTGGTCAGAGAAGGCAGTCTGCCGGCCACCAAGGCAGCCGGCAAGTGGCTGTTCCCGCGCCGCCTGATCGAGGAATGGCTGCTCGAATCGACCCATGGTGGTGTCCTGGCGGACCGACTGCTGGTGGCGGGCAGCGACGATCCACTGCTCGCGTCGGCACTCGCCTTCCTCGCGGCGGACGTCGGGGATTCCGCCTTGGTCGCGGTGTCGCCCACCGGAACTCGGCGCGGACTCGAGCTGCTGTCCCGCCGTCGCGCCAACGTCTGCGGCATTCACTGGGGTTCGGCGGAGGAGAGCGACGCGCAGCATTGGCGACTCGTTCGGGCCTACGTGGGCCACGCGGGTTGGACCCTCGTTCGAATGGCCCGGCGTGAGCAGGGCGTGATGTTGTCCCCCCGCGCCGCGCGCCGGGCGCATCTCGAAGCGCTTGCGACCCCCGACCTGCGGTGGGTTCTGCGCCAGCCGGGAGCCGGCTCACAGCACTTCCTGCGCAGCACCTTCCATGACCGCGGGCTCGATCTCGACGCGCTGACGGTCGCAGACACCGCGCTAACCGAGCGCCACGCCGCTTCGCTCATCGTCCAGGATCGCGCTGACTGCGCACCTGGGGTCCGGAGCGCCGCGGCAGAGTTCGGATTGCAGTTCCTCCCACTGGGATGGGAAAGCTTCGATCTCGTGCTGCCCCAAAGCGTCTACTTCCGGCGCCTGTTCCAGGGCCTGCTCGCCCTGATAGGAAGCGAGCGCGGACGAGGCATCGCCGCTGCCCTGCAGGGATACGACCTGAGTCCCCTGGGACAGCTGGTCACTGATACCGCTTCGGACTTCCCGCCGTCATAGGGCGCCGGAGCGGGCCCGCGCCGCCTCCAAAGCACCGAGGAGACCGACATCGCCGTTGGTGACCACGTGCACTGGCATCTCCGCCAGCAGTCCGGCAAACCGGCCCTTCGCGCTGAACGAACGCAGGAACAAGCCGTCCGTGAGCTTAGGCAAGATGCGCGGCGCGATGCCGCCGGCGACGAAGATCCCTCCGCGGGGCAGCAGCGCGAGCGCGAGGTTCCCGGCGAACGCGCCGTAGGCGGAAACGAAGGTCTCCAGCGCCCGCACCGCCCAAGTGTCCGTCTGCGCGAGCGCGGCTTCGGCGACCTCGGACGCGGGCAGCACTTTCGGCCCCTCTTCGGCCTTCTCCCGGAGGAAGCCGTAGATCGCCTCGAGGCCGGGACCGGAAACGATCCGTTCCCACGAAACGTGGCCGTGCCGCTCCGACAGGTGTCGCAGCAGCGCGACTTCAGTGTCGCCACGGGGCGCGAAGTCCGCGTGACCGCCTTCGGAACTTAGTGCCTTGTATTGATCGCCGCAGGGCACCAGCAGCCCGACCCCGAGTCCCGTGCCCGCCCCTACCAGCAGTTTCGGCGCGCCCGACTGCGGCTGACCCGGCTGCAGGGTAACCAAATCTTCGGTCCCGAGGGCGGAAAGGCCATGCCCGATCGCTTCGAAGTCGTTGAGTAGCACCACCGGCAGGTCGTCCAGGGCCGCTGCGAGGCGTGCTGCGTCCACCTGCCATGTGACATTCGTGAGCTGCGCCCTGCCGTCGACGACGGGACCGGCTACGGCGATTCCGGCCCCGGTCAGCGCCGGCGATCCGCAAGCACCGAGAAAATCCCGCAGGATCCATTCCGCCGATGGATAGCTCTGGCTCGGATAGGTGCCCCGATATCGGATACGCCACCGGCCGTCCTGGATGTCGGAAATGGCAACGCGGCAGTTCGTTCCGCCGATGTCGGCCGCGAGATACATTGAGCTCATGATCGGCGCTATCCGTGGTGCAGGAATCTGGTCGACACCGATTTCGGGCCGGGGCGCCCTTCACGCACGTCGCGGCGTGACTTCTCCGGCGCTTTGGACCGGTTCCACGGGCATTCCTTCGTGGGCGGCACCGGAAATCGACTCTGGCTTCGCGATGAAGAAGCCCTGGGCGAAATCCACCCCCAGCCCCCTGAGCTTGCTGAGGGTCACCTCGTCCTCGACGAACTCCGCCACGGTCTGCATTCCGAGAATGTGGGCGATGCGGTTGATCGCCTCCACGATTGCGAAATCCATCTGGTCCGCCGCCATGTCTTTTACGAAGGTGCCGTCGATTTTAAGAAAATCCACCGGGAGGTATTTGAGGTAGGCGAACGAGGACATCCCGATGCCGAAATCGTCGAGTGCGAAGGTGCAACCCAAGGCCTTTAACTCATGCATGAGCTCCGCCGCCTTGTTCAGGTTGGCGATTGCGGTGGTCTCCGTCACCTCGAAGCAGAGCAGCCCGCGCGGCAGCTCGTGGGCCGCGAGCAGCTTGCGCAGAAATTCCGGAAAGCTGTTATCGCTCATGCTCGCGCCAGAGAGGTTCACCGTGTAAAAGCCTATCGCCTTGCCGTCCTCGAGGTTCCGCACGATGCGCCCGGCCTTCACCTCGTTCGCAAGGAACTTTACCAGCGTCTTGATCACCCAGCGGTCTACCGAGGTGAGCAAGTTATAGCGCTCCGCCGCCGGCATGAACGCCATCGGCGGCAGCACGCTGCCGGAGGCGTCGATCATTCGCACCAGCACCTCGAAGTGCGGCTGCTCGGCGGCCCCCGCCCGCAGGGAGACAATGCGCTGCCGGTAAAGCCGAAAGTTTCCGAGCTCGAACGCGTGGTTGATCTGGGAGATCATCTGCAGTTCGCCGGTGCGCTGGGTGAAGCGCCGGTCCTGGGGACGATACACTTGTACCCGGTCGCGTCCTTTGTTCTTCGCTTCGTAGCAGGAGGCATCGGCGGCCGCGAGCACCCTTGCGGTGGTGCCGCTGCGGGCATCGAGGGGCACCAGCCCGATGCTTACCCCGACGCTGAAGCCCTTCGCCTGCCAGACGAAACGGAAGTCCCGCACCGTGTCCCGGATTGCATTCGCGATTCGCACTGCCTGATCCAGCGGGCAGGACTCCAGGAGCGCGCCGAACTCGTCGCCGCCCAACCTTGCCAGCGTATCGCTTGCCCGCATGCGGGATTGCATGACCTTCGTCAGCTGCCGCAGAAACTCGTCTCCCGCCGCATGGCCGCAGGTATCGTTCACGGTCTTGAAATTGTCGAGGTCGAGATAGAGCAGCGCATGGTGAACATTGTCGCCCTTCGCGTTCTCGAGCAGCTTGCCGAGGCGACGTTCGAACTCGCGGCGGTTGGCAAGCCCGGTGAGCACATCATGGGTCGCCTGCCACGAGAGTTGCTGCTCCATCTCGCGCAGGTGGCTCACATCGTGGAACACGACAACCATGCCCGCCAGGTCGCCCTCGCTATCCCGGATCGGCGAGCATGAATCCCGGACTGCGCACTCGTTCCCGTTACGATGCTGGAGCAGGATAGGTCGCCCATCGACCTCGGCGCGCGCCGATGCGTCCCCCACCTGATAGACGATCGGCTTCCGCGTTTCGTCGTCGAGGACACGATATACCTTTACCAGCGGCTCGCTTTTCGCTTCTGCAAGCCGCCAGCCGGTGAGGTCCTCGGCCACCGGATTCATGTAGTCGACGAGACTCTCCGCATCGGTGGTGATGACACCGTCGCCAATCGAGTGCAGGGTGACCTCTGCGCGCTCTTTCTCGCGGTAGAGAGCGTCCTCGGCGCGGGTGATCTTGCGCACGACCACAAACGCGATGAGCGCACCGAAGACGAGGACACCGATGCCGTTGGCTGCCATGAAGATGAGCGCGTCGCGGGCCTCGCGGTTCGCCTTTGCCACGGCATCCGCGCTCGCTGTTCGCTTTGCGTCGATGAGCAGCGTAAGCCGCTCCTGGAGTTCCTGCTGCATCGTGAGGACACCGGTGCGCATCGGAACGCTGTCGCCGGCGCGCAGCGCTTCTATGCCCTTTGCGAGCGTCGGCTCGATCTGATCCTGGCCCGCGATCACCGCGTCAAAGGCGGCGCGCTCGCTGTCGGTCATCTCCGTCTGCCTCAGCTTGCGCATGACGTCGCTCCACTCGAGCCCGAGACGCTGCAGGCGGCGCTCCGCCCAGTTCGTCCGCACCTGACCGCCCTCCGCCGCGAGCTCGTAAACGACTTCGGTGCGCTGGCGAGACACGTTGAGCAACGAGGCGATCAAATCCCCCTTCACCTGCTGCGCATCCAAGCTCCGATTGACGGTCTGCACCCGCATCAGGCCGCCGATCGTTGCGCCGAGCATGAGCACCAGCAGCAGCCCGAAGCCGAATTTCAGGGCGTGCCGGGACTGGATGAGAGGCAGATGCCTGAGCATGGTTTGATCGCGCCTAGACCGGCATTCCGACGCGGCGCGTTGCCCGCGCGACGCGTAACAACGGATCCTGCCGATAGAAGAGGGAGAGCTGCCGATACACCTCCGGATACGCCCCCTGGAGTTCTTGGGGAATCTCGAAGAATGCCTCGGTCATGACCGCGAAGAACTCGCCTGGATGTTCCGAGGCATACGGATCGATAGGCATTTCTTCCCCTGCGTCGACGCGATCGCAGAAGTCACGGTAGGCCGTCTCGAACGCTTCCAGCCACGCCTTGCGGGTCATGCCCCGGTGGAGCGGCGGATAGCCGTCGGCTTCTCCGTTCAGCATATCGAGCTTGTGGGCAAATTCGTGGATCACAACGTTCACACCGTCGCGGTACTCGCCAGGAGCGGCATCTGCCCACGACAGAATAACCGGCCCGCCGAGCCAGGCTTCGCCCGCGAGCGCTTCGCGATGGGAGTGGACGACGCCAGCCTCATCAACATAGTTGCGCGGCGCAAGGAACTCGTTCGGATAGACTACCACCTCGGCCCAACCCCGGAAGTACTCGAGGTCGAGTTCGAGGATCAAGATGCAAGCCTGTGCAGCGATGGCGTACCGCATACCGTCATCTAGCGCCAGTCCGGCCGCTCCGTGCATGTCTTTCTCTCGCAGGAACAGGGTTACCCAGCGCCGAAGCTTCTCTCCCTCGTCCCGATCGAGGGCGCGAAGGAACGGAAAGGACGCGAGCACCGCTTCCCATCTCTGCGGATCCAACGGGCTTCTGTCGAGCACCCGCTGCCGTCGCCAATCCCTCAGGTTGCGAAGCATTGTCGGCTAGCGGTGCCCCGCCATCCGTGCTGCGAGGGTATATGTAACATGTCGGTGTTTCACCCGATTGGCTCCCACCTCGTGGCGCCCCAGTCCCGCGCTTCAGGAACCGCCGCTCGCAGTCCGCCCGCCAGAGTCCGCCGGCAGCTCGAGCGCGGGCACGTGTCCGTTGGCGAGCTCGACGCTTTCAATCTGGGCGAAGCGTTGACTGATCTTCTGGCTCGTAACCTGGACCCTCTCTGCGTCCTCGTGGGCTTGCCGGATATGATCGGCAAGCTTGCGCATACGCTCGTCGAAGCGGCCGAACTCCCGACCCAGCTTCGACAGCTCGTCCTTGATGATGTGGACCTGCTTGCGCGTCTCTACGTCCTTGATCACCGCGCGCGCCGTGTTAAGCACTGCCATCAGCGTCGTCGGCGACACAATCCACACCCGCTGCCGCTGCGCGTAATCCACGACGTCGGCGTGATACGCGTGGATCTCCGCGAACACCGCCTCTGCCGGCACAAACATCACGGCCCCGTCGGAGGTGACCTCAGGAATGATGTACTTCCTGCCGATGTCATCGACGTGGCGTTTGATGTCGGCTTTGAAGAGGCGCTGCGCCTGGACCCGCTCGAGCTCCGAGACGTCGAAAGACAACATTCGATGATAATTCTCGAGAGGGAATTTGGAGTCCACCGCCACCAGACCCGTGGGCTCCGGCAGCTTGAGCACGCAATCGGCGCGGGCACCATTCGGAAGGGTGTACTGCATGGCAAATGCTTGCGCCGGGAGTACATTGCGCACCAGCGCCTCGAGCTGCACTTCTCCGAACGCGCCGCGGGAGCGCTTGTCGCCGAGCAACTCCTGCAGGCTCACAACGTTCGTCGTGAGCCCGTCGATCTTCTTCTGCGCTTCGTCGATGGTGGCGAGTCGCTCCATCACCCGAACGAAGGTATCGTTGGTGTTCTTGAACCCTTCGTCGAGTCGCTCTGCCACGCGCCCCGAGATCTGGTCGAGCCGGGTATCCACACTGCGCGTGAGCGCCGCGACGCTCTCGATGAGATGATGCGAGGTGCGATGAAGCGACGACTGAATCGCCTCCTGGTCGGCGCGCGCCTGCCCCGCGAGGGCGTTCTTCAGCACGGTGGCCAGCTCACCAAGGGCTCGCTGCAGGGACTCGCGTTGGGTGGACAGCTCGACTTGCTGGGAAAGCCGAAGCGATTGCAGCGACTCCCGGGCCTCACCGAGCTCGCGGGTCACCTGCTCGCGCACCCGGTCCGAGGACTCGGCTACACCTCGACCCATCCGCTCGGCCTGGTCCATAAGGCCCTCATGCAATCCCGCCAGCACCTCCCGGTGCTTGACCTCTGCGAACTCCTGCTGACGTTCCCGGAGATCGGCGATTTCCCGCTGGACGCGGAGCAACGCGAGGGTCGCCCCCACTAACGCGAGGCCGAGGATGACCCCCACGGCAAAGACGATGAGAGGAACCTCCTCCATTAGACGAGTATACCGCAACCCTCCTTGCGCATTTCCCCGGCGGTCGGCTGCTTGCGGCGTCGGGGGGCGCGATGAACCAGCGGTTCAGCCCAGCGAACGCAGGGTGCTGAGCGGAGGATGATCGAGCGTCCCGCGAGTGCCGAGCCAGCCGGCGAACGCCACCCCTGCTGCACCGCAGAAGACGCCAGCGAGCCAGACCCATGGGTTCGCCGTGAATGGAATGTTCAGCAGGTTGACCGACACGCCGTAGCTGAGGGCCGTCGCCCAACCCGCTGCAAGCAGTCCTGCCAGTGCTCCGACCAGGGCGAACTCCGCAAGCTGAGCAAGAAGTAGCTGCCGGCGGCCCGCGCCGAGGGTGCGCAGGATTGCGGCATCAAACAATCGCTCGTCCCGGGTCGCGCTGATGGCCGCGTAGAGCACGGCAACGCCCGCGGCTAGCGTGAACAGGAATACGAACTCTATGGCTTTCGCGACCTGGTCCATCATCTTCTGGATGCGATCGAGAACGGACGCAACGTCGATGACGAGGAAGTTGGGAAACGCCTGCACCAGCCGATTCATCAAGCCCGATCTGTCGGGCGGCAGGTGGAAGCTCGTGACAAAGCTGACCGGAAGGCCATTGAGCAGCCCCGGAGGTGCAATGACGAAGAAGTTCACCCGGAATGAGTCCCACTCGACTTTGCGCAGGCTGGTCACCCGCGCTTTCAGGACGCTGCCTGCGACGTCATAGGTAAGCTCGTCCCCGAGGTGGATGCCGAGGGTCGACGCGATGCCGGATTCAACGGAAAGCTGGGCAAGATCGCGCTCGCCTTCAGCCCACCAGCGGCCCTCCACGATGACGTTGTCCTGCTGCGGGCGCGCCGCCCACGAGAGATTGAATTCGCGGTCGATCAGGCGTCGCGCCCGGTCGTCGGCGTACTCTGCGGAAGACACCGTCTTGCCGTTGATCGCGGTTAGGCGGCCACGCACCATAGGAAAAACCACCGGCGCAGGCAGGCCTGCGTCCTTGAAGAAGTCCGCAAGGGCATCGCGCTGATCCGGCTGAATGTTTACCAGGAAACGGTTGGGGGCGTTGGCCGGGAGCGTGGTCTTCCAGTTGTCCAACAGATCGCTCCGGGTCAGGGTGAGGAGCAGGAGCGCCATGATTCCAAGCCCGAGCGCAGCCACCTGGGTCAGGGTCGAGAGGCGCCTGCGCTCCAGATTGGCGATGCCGAAGCGCCAGGCGAAGCCCCGTCCACGCGCACCTCTGGCCAGGACTTTAAGCAGAAACCAGGAGCACACCGCCGCGAGCAGGATGACACCCGCCATGCCACCGAGCACGTACCAGCCCAGACGCGCATCATCGGCCTCCCAGAGCAGCAGTGCCGCCACCATCGCAACCCCGACGGCGTATCCGGTTGCACCCCACCCCGAAGGCACTCCAAGGTCCCGACGCAGTACACGCAGGGTCGGCACGCGTCCGAGGGCGATCACTGGGGGCAGTCCGAACCCGGCGAGCAGCACGAAGCCGGTGACGAACCCCTGCAACGCAGGCATGGGTCCGGGCAGTGGCAGGTCCACTTCGATGAGGTTCGCGAGCAGTGCACCCAGAAGCGCCTGGCCCCCGATGCCGACGAGGCAGCCCACGGCGCTTGCGCCGATACCGAGCATGAGAAACAGGAACAGGTGCAGGCGCAGGATCGCTCCCTGGCTCGCGCCGAAGCATCTCATCATCGCGCAGGCGTCGAGATGCCGCTGCAGATAGCGCCGCGCGCCGAGCGCCACCGCGACCGCAGCGAGTACGACGCTCGACAGCGCGGACAGTCCAAGGAATCGCTGCGCCTTCTCGAGCGCGGACTTGATCTCGGGACGGGCGTCGCGGACGTCCTCGACGCGCTGGCCAGGACCGACCTTGCGCTTTGCGTAGCTGCGGTAAGCTTCGACAGCGCGTTGATCGCCGGCCGCGAGCATTCGGTAGCTCACCCGGCTGCCTGGCTGAATCAGGCCGGTGGCAGGGAGATCTGCAAGATTCATGATGAGCCGTGGTCCGAGGCTCAGGAATCCGACCGCAGCCTCCGGTTCTTGCAGAATCACACCTTCGATACGAAACGCGTGCTCACCCAGCAGGACCGTGTCGCCTCTATTGACATGGAGCCGAGCCGCGAGCTTGTCATCGATCCAGATCGTGCCGCGCGTGGGCGGGTCTCGGGTCGCCACGCCGCTGGCGAGCGATGTCTCCCCGATGCGTAGCTCGCCGCGGAGCGGGTAGCCCGGGTCCACCGCCTTGATCTCGGCCAGCACGTTCGCCTCTCCTGCGAGAACCATGGTCGGAAACTTCACGAGCTGCAGCGTCGAGAGCCCCGCACGCTTCGCTTCCTCCACGAACTCCGGCACGAGCCGTCGGTCCGAGACCACGAGCATATCGGCGCCGAGGAGATTGTTCGCCTGGGAATCGAGGACGAGCCTCATGCGTTCGGC
>JBEVOI010000338.1:0-8701 GCA_040507665.1 Burkholderiales bacterium | reverse complement strand
ACGCCGAAATGCAGCACCGTGGGTCCCGCTTCCGGGTCGTCGTAGACAGCGCTCGTCATGAGCAGGTTGCCGGCGGGAGCGCCACTTGCGAACACCTTGCGTGCATTGATCCGGAAGCCGCCGTCCACCCGCGTCGCCGCTCCGGAGCCCTGCAGCCAGTCCGAGCCGCCGCTGGAAAGAATCACGATTCCCTCTCCGGCGACCCGCTTCAGCAGACCTTCAACCGGCGCCTGCTGGTGGCGCCAGCGCCAACCGGCGGTCGCGACCTGATGCGTGTGCATCGCGAAAGCGAGTGCCGTGGAGCCGCAATGGCGTCCGAGCTCCTGCAGCACGGCACCCAGCTCGGCATGGCTGGCGCCGCCACCGCCGAGTTCCGCTGGCACTCCCGCTGCGACCAACCCCGACGATTTCAGCTCGGCGAAGTTCTCGCTCACGAAGAGGTCTTCCTCGTCCACTTCCGCTGCGCGCGCGGCGAAGCGCGGCCCGAGATCGCGCGCGATGTCGATCCAGTCGATTTTGGTGGGTGCAGATACGGCACGTATTGCGGTGGCTTCCATTTTGATTCCTCCATTTGGTGGCCGCGGGCGGGGATTCGGTTTCCCTCCGCTTTTCCCTTTCGGTACGGTGCGAGTATCGTTGCGGGGTGCCGCCCCGTGAATGACCGACCCTCCACACTTCTTGCGCGAAACGCCGCTTTCACTTCAGAACCATGGATGCGCTCTCGGAAGTCCTGCGCCTGGTACGCCTGACGGGAGCCGTGTTCCTGCACGGTGAGTTGACCGCCCCGTGGGGAGTTTCCGCCCTGTCGTCGGACGCCGCTGCGACGGCTCTGATGCCGGGCGCCGAGCATCTGGTGTACTACCATCTCGTCACGGAAGGCCAATGCGTGGCGAGTGTCGAAGGCGCCCAGCCCGTTCACCTCGACGCGGGCGACCTCGTGTTGTTCCCGCACGGCGACGCGCATGTCATGGCGAGCGCGCCGGAAGTGCAGGCGGTCCCGGCGTGGGAGGTGTATACGCCGCCGCCACCGGGTGAGGTGATCGGGTTGCGCTGTGGCGGCGGCGGTGAGGTGACCAAGGTCGTGTGCGGCTTCCTCTCGTGCGAGAAGGTGCCGAGCAATCCGCTGCTCGAGGCGTTGCCGCCGGTCCTGCGCGTGAGCATGCGGGCGGATCCAAACATGGCGTGGATCGAGTCTTCGCTGCGCTTCGGCGCGTCCGAGGCCGCCGCACACCGCGCGGGCGGGACGACGGTGCTCGCGAAGCTGTCGGAGCTTCTCTTCGTCGAGGCGGTGCGACGCTATATCGAGTCGCTGCCGGCGCAGCAGACGGGCTGGCTCGCCGGGCTGCGCGACCGCTTCGTCGGCCGCGCGCTCACCCTCATGCACGCGCACTCCGAGCGCACGTGGACGGTCGAGGAGCTGGCGAAGGAAGTGGGCCTCTCGCGCTCCGCACTGGCGGAGCGGTTCACGGAGTTCGTCGGCCAACCGCCCATGCAGTACCTGACGCGGTGGCGCCTGCAGGTCGCGTCCCATCTGCTGCGTTCGCGCGCATTGAGCGTCGCTCAAGTGGCGGAGCAGGTCGGCTACGAGTCGGAAGCCGCATTCAATCGCGCCTTCAAGCGCGAGATCGGCGCACCGCCTGCCACTTGGCGAAGAAGGCGGGACGCCGGCGCGAGCGAACCCGCGGCGGATGGATCGGGGATAAGTCCCGCATTGGCTGGGGCGCGTGCAAACCCATGACCGAGTCGCGGCCGATCCCGAAGTGACCCCGCCCCGCCCAGAACCGGCCGAGCGGGCGCAGAGCACGGCAGGCGGCTGGCATGCCGAATTGCATATTCGGTACACGCAGCGCGGCAAACGAACCGTGCTCGTGGATCGCGCTCATCGCGGCCCGCTGGCGCTGCAGAAGAGCCTCTACCCGGAAGGCGACGCGGTGTGCCACAACATCGTGCTTCATCCTCCGGGCGGCATCGTCGGCGGCGATGAGCTGCTGATCGAAGCCCACCTCGACGCGAATGCGCACGTACTGCTCACGACACCCGGCGCCGCGAAGTGGTATCGCTCCGCCGGCATTCCAGCGCGCCAGGATCTGCGTTTCCGGATGGGTCCGGGTGCGGTGCTGGAATGGCTGCCGCAGGAAACCATTGTGTTCGATGGCGCGCATGCGCGCATGCGCACGGAGGTCGTGCTCGACGCCGGCGCGCGCTACCTGGGTTGGGAAGTCACCTGCCTGGGACGGCGGGCGAGCGGCGAAGCATTCGGTAGCGGCAGCCTGCGGCAGGTAACGGAGGTGCGCCGTGAACACCGATCGCTCTGGATCGAACGCGGCAGCATCGTCGGAGGCGATCCGTTGCTCCATTCGCCGGTGGGTCTCGCCGGGTTCGCCGTCGCGGGAACCTTCGTCGCGGCGGGGAACACCGCTCCGGCGGAGATTGTGGCGGAATTGCGAGCCCTACGCAGGACGCAGGAGTACCTCTTCGCAGTCACCGCGCTGCCGGAGGTGGTGATCGCGCGCTACCTAGGTCATTCTGCCGAGCAGGCCCGCGCATGCTTCATCGAGGCCTGGCGTGTTCTCCGGCCGTGGCTCGTCGCCCGTCCGGTTCAACTGCCTCGTATCTGGCGCACCTGACGCCGCCCACCAAGGCGTCGAGCATTCCGTCCTCCGCGCAGCACGCCCGCACCATTAGCGGGCACCGCAACGGTGCCGCAATGACTTGGTGCACCAGCATCGCGCCAGAACGTCCAGCTGGCTGCGTCTGGCCTCGCCGTTCTCATCTCTAACCGGTTGTTAAATCTGCGCTTCATATCAGTGGCACGGGTTCTGCAGACCGAACTGCGGGTTTCCCCGGGATATGGGTAATCCGGGACGTTTATCGATCCGATCGCTCGCCACTTCTCACAGGAAAACCAAGAATGCAACGAAGGCACTTTCTGCGGCGGCTCACGCTCGCCAGCTCGGTCGCACTGCTTGCGGTTTTGTCGGGTCCGGTTCGCGCGGCCGACACCATCAAGGTCGGCGTCCTGCACTCGCTCTCCGGCACCATGGCGATCAGCGAAACCTCGCTCAAGGACGTTGCGCTGATGACGATCGAGGAAATCAACGCGAAGGGCGGCGTGCTCGGCAAGAAGCTGGAGCCGGTGGTGGTCGACCCGGGGTCGAACTGGCCGCTCTTCGCGGAGAAGGCGCGCCAGCTCCTCACCCAGGACAAGGTTGCGGTCGTGTTCGGCTGCTGGACTTCGGTGTCGCGGAAGTCGGTGTTGCCCGTGTTCGAGGAGTTGAACGGCGTGCTCTTCTACCCGGTGCAGTACGAGGGCGAAGAGCTCTCGAAGAACGTCTTCTATACCGGCGCGGCGCCCAACCAGCAAGCGATTCCGGCGGTCGAGTACCTGATGAGCAAGGAGGGCGGCGGCGCCAAACGCTGGGTGCTCCTCGGCACCGACTATGTCTATCCGCGCACGACCAACAAGATTCTGCGCGCCTTCCTGAAGTCCAAGGGGGTCGACGACAAGGACATCGACGAGAAGTACACCCCGTTCGGACACAGCGACTACCAGACGATCGTCGCCGACATCAAGAAGTTTTCGGCCGGCGGCAAGACCGCGGTGGTTTCGACCATCAACGGGGATTCCAACGTGCCGTTCTACAAGGAGCTGGGCAACCAGGGCCTGAAAGCCACCGACGTCCCGGTGGTGGCGTTCTCGGTGGGTGAAGAGGAACTGCGCGGCGTCGATACCAAGCCGCTGGTCGGTCACCTCGCGGCCTGGAACTACTTCATGTCGCTCAAGAACCCCGTGAATGAGGATTTCAGGAAAAAGTGGGCGGCCTACGCCAAGGCGAAAAAACTTCCGGGCGCGGACAAACCGATCACCAACGACCCGATGGAAGCCACCTACATTGGCATGTGGATGTGGAAGCAGGCGGTGGAGAAAGCGAAGTCCACCGATCCCGACAAGGTGATCGCGGCGACGGCGGGCCAGAAGTTCAATGCCCCCGACGGTTTCGACATCAAGATGGACGAAAAGAATCACCATCTCTGGAAGCCTGTGCTCATCGGCGAGATCCAGTCCAATGGTCAGTTCAACGTAGTCTGGAAGACACCGGGGCCGATCCGCGCCCAGCCGTGGAGCCAGTACATCGCAGGCAACGACAAGAAAAAGGACGAACCGGAGAAGAAATGACCCCTGGTACCCTATCCAAAAGGAGCGGGTGATCGCAACTCGTGCGGCCGCACGTCGAGCGTAGCTGCGCCTCAGCACGAACCCGATGCGCCTCCTTCACCGCCTGATCCCGATTCTGGCGCCCGTTTGCCTGTTGCTGCCCGTTGGCGCTGGCGCGGCGCTACCCGAAGACGTGATCCAGACCCTCGCGTTCGGGGACAGCGAGGAGAAGATCGAAGCGATTGGCAAGGCGGTCGCAGCCGGGGATGCATCGTTTCTGCCGCTCCTCCAGGCGTTGAGCGATGGCCTCGTCCAGACCGCCGACGGAAAGCGCGTGCTCATTGTCGAGGACGGCGCAGCCACCGACGTCTCGACCGGGCACGCGGTGAATCCGATACCCGCCAATCCGGAAGACGTGGTCGTCAACAACCGGGTGCGACGCGAACTGGCCCGCGCGATCGCGAGCCTCAAGCTTTTCTCACAGGAGAAGGCCGTCAGGCTGGAGGCGGCGAAGGAACTGCAGAGCGGCGCGGACGAAGGCGCGCTACCCCTCATTACCAAGGCCGTCGAGAAGGAATCCGATCCCGAAGTCCGCGCGCTGCTGGTTCTCACCCAGGCCGCAATCCAGCTCCAGAGCAAGGACCCATCGATTCGGCTATCCGCCGTAAGAGCTCTGGCGGAAAGCAACAGCGCAAACACCAGGATCCTGCTGCTCGGCCTGCTCGAGAAAAAGGGCGAGACCTTTGCCGAGCCGGATCCCGGGGTACGGGCCGAGGCGCAGCTCTCGCTGCGCGCGGTGGAAGCACGCCTGTCCCGCGGTGAATTGATCGGGCGCGTGTTCAGCGGCATCAGCCTCGGCAGCATCCTGCTGCTCGCCGCCCTCGGCCTGGCGATCACCTACGGTCTGATGGGCGTCATCAACATGGCCCATGGCGAGCTGATCATGATCGGCGCCTACGCCACCTATGTCGTGCAGAACGGTTTTCGCAGCTACCTTCCGGATGCGTTCGACTGGTATCTGATTGCGGCGCTGCCGATGTCCTTCCTCGCCGCCGCCCTCGTGGGCATGGCGCTGGAGCGCAGCGTGATCCGCTTTCTGTACGGTCGGCCGCTGGAGACCCTGCTCGCGACCTGGGGCATCAGCCTGATCCTGATCCAGACCGTGCGCTCGATCTTCGGTGCGCAGAACGTCGCGGTGGAGAACCCGGCCTGGCTTTCCGGGGGCGTACAGCTCCTGGGCAATGTCGTGCTGCCCTATAACCGCATCGCCATCATTTTCTTCTCCGCTGCGGTCCTGCTGCTGGTGTGGCTGGTGCTCACGCGCACCCGCCTCGGTCTGTTCGTGCGCGGCGTCACCCAGAACCGCGCCATGGCGGGATGCGTCGGCGTTCCCACCGCGCGAGTCGATACCTATGCCTTCGGCCTCGGTTCCGGGATTGCCGGGCTCGCGGGCTGCGCGCTCTCGCAAGTCGGCAATGTCGGTCCGGATCTCGGGCAGGCGTACATCGTCGATTCGTTCATGGTCGTCGTGCTGGGCGGCGTGGGGCAGCTCGCCGGGACGGTATACGCGGCCCTCGGGCTCGGCGTCGTAAACAAGTTTCTCGAAGCGTGGTCGGGCGCCGTGCTGGCGAAGATCGCCGTGCTCGTGTTCATCATCGTCTTCATCCAGAAACGGCCGCAGGGACTGTTCGCGCTCAGGGGCCGCGCGGCAGACGCCTGACATGACGGCGCAGCCAGCCATCGCTTCGCGTTTCGTGGCGCTTTACGGACCGAAGGGGTGGACTACGCTCGCAGTGAGCGCAGGCGTGCTCTTCATCGTGATTCCCGCGCTCAACCTCCTGGTGCCGGCGGAGAGCCCGTTCCATGTGTCCGATTACGTGGTCACCCTCGCCGGCAAGATCATGTGCTACGCGATCGTGGCGCTGGCGATGGATCTGATCTGGGGCTATGCGGGAATCCTGAGCCTCGGCCACGGACTCTTCTTCGCGCTCGGGGGCTACGCGATGGGAATGTACCTGATGCGCTCGATCGGACGGGAGGGCGTCTACAAGAGCGACCTGCCCGACTTCATGGTGTTCCTCGACTGGAAGGCGTACCCGTGGTACTGGGCGGGGACCGACCACTTTTGGTACGCATTGCTCCTCGTCGTACTCGTGCCGGGAATCCTCGCTTTCGTCTTCGGCTATTTCGCGTTCCGCTCCCGCATCAAGGGGGTGTACTTCTCGATCATCACGCAGGCGCTGACCTTCGCTTTCATGCTGCTTTTCTTCCGCAACGATACCGGCTTTGGCGGCAACAACGGCTTCACCGATTTCAAGCGCATCGTCGGCTTTCCGGTCGCGACGCCGCAGACGCGGATGGCGCTCTTTGCGATCACCGGCCTCGCCTTGATCGCAACCTTGCTCCTGGCGCGCTTCATCGTCACCTCCAAGCTCGGGCGCGTGCTGACGGCGATTCGCGATGCGGAGAGCCGCGTGATGTTCTCCGGATACGACCCGCGCAGCTACAAGCTGTTCGTCTGGACGCTGTCGGCCGTGATCTGCGGCATCGCCGGTGCGCTGTACGTGCCTCAGGTGGGCATCATCAACCCGAGCGAGATGTCGCCCGCCAACTCGATCGAGATTGCGATCTGGGTCGCGGTGGGCGGGCGCGGCACGCTCGTGGGCGCGCTCGCCGGCGCCGGCATCGTCAACGGCGCGAAGAGCTGGTTCACGGTCGCCTTCCCCGAGTACTGGCTGTACTTCCTCGGGCTGCTGTTCATCGCCGTGACCCTGTTCCTGCCGCGCGGCGTGGTCGGCCTGTTCGAGCAATTGCGCGGCAAACGAGCATGAGCGCGATGCAGGGGATCATCCGCGAGGGCATCGAGGGCAGCTCGACCTCTTACGGCAGGGTCGTCAAGCCGGGCGAGGTGGATGTCTCCCACGGCACCATCCTCTACCTCGAGGACATCACCGTCAGCTTCGACGGCTTCAAGGCGCTCAACAACCTGAATCTCACCATCGACGATGGCGAGCTGCGCTGCGTGATCGGCCCGAACGGCGCCGGCAAGACCACGATGATGGACGTCATCACGGGCAAGACGCGTCCGGACCTCGGGCGCGCGTTCTTCGGCCAGACCATCGACCTCACCCGGCTATCGGAACCGCAGATCGCCCACGCGGGTATCGGGCGCAAATTCCAGAAGCCCACGGTGTTCGAGCGCCACACGGTGTTCGAGAACCTCGAGCTTTCGATGAAGACGGACAGGAGCGTGCGTGCCAGCCTGTTCGCGGTGATCAACGACGAGCAGCGCGACCGCATCGCGCAGACCCTGAAGCTTGTGCACCTGTCCGAGGCGGCTGACCGTCAGGCCGGGCTGCTCTCCCATGGGCAGAAGCAATGGCTGGAAATCGGGATGCTGCTGATGCAGGAGCCGAAGCTGCTGCTGCTGGACGAACCCGTAGCCGGGATGACCGACGAGGAGACCGAGCGCACCGCCGATCTCTGCCTCACCCTGGCGGGCGCCCATTCGGTGATCGTGGTCGAGCACGACATGGATTTCGTCGCTCGCATCGCGCGCAAGGTGACGGTGCTGTGCGAAGGCAGCGTGCTGGCCGAAGGCAAGCTGGAGGCGGTGCAAAGCGACCCGCGCGTGATCGAGGTCTACCTGGGAAGGTGAGGCCGGTCGCCCCATGCTGAAGGTCGAAAGCGTGAACCAGTATTACTGCGGCAGCCACATCCTGCGCGACGTAAGCGTTGAGATCGCTCCGGGCGCCTGCACCGCGTTGCTCGGCCGGAATGGCGTCGGCAAGACCACGCTGCTGCGGTGCCTGATGGGACTGCTGCCGATCGCCTCCGGCAGCGTCCGCTTCGACGGCGTGGACATCACCACGCTGCCACCCCACCACCGGGCGGCGCTCGGCATCGGCTACGTACCCCAGGGCCGCGAGATCTTCCCGCGCCTGACGGTCGAAGAGAATCTGTTGATGGGCCTCGCGACGAAAAAGCGCGGCGGGGCGATTCCCGGTGACGTGTTCGAGATGTTCCCGGTGCTGAAGGAAATGCTGCACCGGCGTGGCGGTGATCTCTCGGGCGGCCAGCAGCAACAACTCGCGATCTCGCGCGCGCTCGTCATGCGACCCAAGGTTCTGATCCTCGACGAGCCAACAGAAGGCATCCAGCCTTCCATCATCAAGAACATCGAGCGCGTGATCCGCAGCCTGCTCGCTCAGGGCGGCATGGCGATTCTGCTGGTGGAGCAATACTACGACTTCGCGCGGGCGCTGGCGGACCACTACGTAGTGATGGCGCGTGGCCAGGTGATAAAGAGCGGCCGCGGCGCCGACATGGACGCGGAGAACGTGCGCAGCTATGTCGCCGTCTGATTGACCGCGCCCCTTTGCCCAAGCTAAGGTTCACGGCGGCGCCGACCGGCGCTGAAACCGACGGACCGTCACGGTCATGGAACTCACGCCGCGAGAGAAGGACAAGCTGCTGCTCTTCACCGCCGCGCTGCTCGCCGAGCGCCGCAAGGCGAAGGGCGTCAAGCTCAACTACCCCGAGGCC
>JBEVOI010000306.1:0-11734 GCA_040507665.1 Burkholderiales bacterium | reverse complement strand
TTCAACATCCGCGATTCGACAGTGCTCGGGCTCGTTGGCGCCGGCGGGCTCGGCCTGTTGATCTCGGAGTCGATGTCGCTGTTTCAATGGGGTCGGCTCGCAACGCTTTTCATTGCGCTCGTCGCCGTCGTGGTGTTGTTCGACCAACTGAGTCGCCGCATCCGGCTCGCCCTCGTATGAGCTCGAAAGTGATTGCCGCGGACCGCCTCGGTTATGCCATCGGTCGCCGCGCCATTCTCCACGACCTGTCATTCGCGATCGAACGCGGCGAGCGGGTGGTGATCATCGGCCGCAACGGCGCGGGCAAGTCCACCCTGCTCCGGCTCGCGAGCGGCATGCGCCGTCCGACGTCCGGACGCCTTTCCGTGCTGGGTTGCGCGCTGGACGAACCTGTCTCGCGCCTTGCGCTGCGGACGGTGCGTGCTGGAATCGGACAGGTGCTACAGGGAACACATCTGGTGGCGCGCCTCACTGCGATCGAGAACGTCCTGCTCGGAGGCTTAGCGCGTGCTGACGGTCTCGCAGAAATTATGAGCTGGGCACGGCTCTTCCCGCCGCATGAGCGCAGCCGCGCACGGGATGCACTCAGCGCGGTCGGCATGCAGCGCCTCGCCGATCAGCGTGCGGACAGGCTTTCGGGAGGCGAACGTCAGCGGGTCGCGATTGCACGCTCGCTGCACCAGGGGGCCGATGTCATGTTTGCGGACGAACCGACGGCAAGCCTCGACCCGGAGGCTTCGGCGCAGGTGGTCGAGCTGCTTGCGCGGCTCGCCTCCGAGCGGAATCTCACGCTCGTTGCAGTGGTGCACGATCTGCGGCTTGTCCGCCCGCTCGGCGATAGGGTGCTCGCGCTGCGCGGCGGGCGCCTCGCGCTCAGCGCGCCGGTCGCGATGGCGAGCGACGACATGCTGCGCGACGTATTCCGGGAAATCGAAGGAGCCGGGGCGAGCCCGCACAGCACGCCGCAGCCATCTGTGGCGAGGTGAAGGACTGGTGTCCATGCCGAAGACGCTCACCGCCTTGCTCGCCCTTCTCCCCACCCTCGCGTTCGCGCAGTTCGACCATTCGCACGCGGCATGGAACGACCAGCTCGCGAAAAACGTCGTCTGGGTCGACGATGGCCACGCCTCGCAGGTCCGCTACGCGCAGTTTCAACGGGATCGTGACCAGCTGAAGGCCTATCTCGACTCGCTCTCGGCGGTGACCAGGGCGGAGTTCGTCGGCTGGACGAAGCCGCAGCAACTCGCTTTCCTCATCAACGCCTACAACGCCTTCACCGTCGAGAAGATCCTGACCCGTTATCCGAACCTCAAGTCGATCCGCGATTTCGGCACCGTGATCAGCAACCCCTGGAAGGACAGATTCTTCACTCTTCTCGGCGCGCCGATGAGTCTCGACGGCATCGAGCACGAGACCATCCGCAGGCCCGGCGCCTACGACGACCCGCGCATCCACTTCGCAGTCAACTGCGCCTCGATCGGCTGCCCGGCACTGCGCAATGAGGCTTACACGCCCGACCGTATCGACCGCCAGCTCGAGGACCAGACCAAACGCTTCCTGTCCGATCGCAGCCGCAATCGCTACGTCGCCGAGTCGGGCACGCTGGAGGTGTCGAAGATCTTCGACTGGTACGGCGCGGACTTCCGCGGTGGCTATCGGGGCATCGCCTCTCTGCCGGCGTTCTTTGCACTTTATGCGGTCGAGCTGGCAGGTACGCCGAGCGAGCAGCAGGCGCTTCGCGATGGCACGACGAAGATCGCGTTTCTCGATTACGACTGGGCGCTAAACGACGCGAAGAAATGAGGAGTGAGGATGAGGAGTAAACCGCCTGCGGATGGGCTGCGCCTCTCCGTCATCGTTCCTGTCCTCGACGAAGCGGGCATGGTGACTGCGCTCGGGCGCCTGCAGCCGCTGCGCTTGCGGGGCCACGAAGTCATCGTCGTCGATGGCGGCAGCCGCGACGGCAGCCCTGAGGCCGCCCAGGCCGTCGCCGACCATGTGATCCAGAGTCCGAGAGGGCGCGCTCTGCAGATGAACGCGGGGGCCCGAACCGCGAAGGGCGATGTGCTCCTTTTCCTCCACGCCGACACGATTCTTCCCGCCGACGCCGATCGCCTGATCATCGAAGGGCTGGACGGCAGCGGTCGCGCGTGGGGTCGTTTCGATGTGCGCCTCTCCGGCGAGGCGACCGCGTTGCGGGTGGTCGCGTTTTTCATGAACCAGCGTTCGCGGCTCACCGGGATCGCGACCGGCGACCAGGCAATCTTCGTTCGCCGCGCGACCTTCGAACGGATCGGCGGCTTCCCCGCCCTTGCGCTCATGGAGGACATCGCGTTGACGAGGCGACTCAGGCGCGTGAGCCGGCCCCTCTGCCTGCGGGAGCAGGTCGTGGCCTCGAGTCGCAAGTGGGAGCGCGAGGGTGTCGTCCGCACCGTCCTCCTCATGTGGCGTCTGCGGCTCGCCTTTTTCCTGGGCGCCGACCCCGCGGAGCTCGCGCGGCGCTACTACCCGAGCAGGGAGCAAGAGCCTTGAGCCCGGGGCGCGCGTGCCCTCTGCATTATCGCTATTCCCCGTCGCTGTTCCGCGAGGTTCCGACGGAACAGGCCGCCACCGTGTACGCCGTGGGCGGGCTCTACGGCAATCCGCAGGCGCTGGCCGCGGTGCTGGACCTCAAGCGCGAGGACGAACGCTACGGACCACCGGTCACGCTGGTATTCAACGGCGACTTCAACTGGTTCGATGTGGACGCGGAAAGCTTCCGCAATTTGAACGAGACCGTGCTTGCCCACAGCGCGACCCTCGGCAACGTGGAAGCGGAGTTACAAGGGAACAACGACGTAGGATGCGGCTGCGCCTACCCCGACTACGTCGATGACGTCACCGTCGAGCGCTCGAACCGGATCATGGATCGCCTGCGCCTCACGGCGGCGCGCTTTCCGGATCTACTCGCGCGCCTCGCTACGTTGCCGAAGGTGCGAACGTTCGAGGTCGGCGGCGAGCGCGTCGGTATCCTGCACGGCGATCCAGAGTCCCTCGCCGGCTGGCACTTCGCCAGCGACGCGCTCATGCCTGGCACCGGCTCCCTGGTCGCAGGGCCCGCCACGTCTGAAACCGACGTAGCGCGCTGGTTCTCCGATGCTGATGTTCGCGCATTTCTCTCAAGTCACACGTGCCTGCCGGTCATGCGCGACTTTTCCGTCAACGGTCGCTGTTGCGTGGTTGCCAACAACGGCGCCGCTGGCATGCCCAACTTCCGCGGCGGCCGCTTCGGCCTCCTCACCCGCGTGTCGACTGTTCGCGCGCCACCCGCCGTCGCGCTCTACGGCGTGCGCGTGGGCGCACTCCATGTGGAAGCGCTTCCGGTGCATTACAATCATAAACTCTGGGTTGGGCAATTTCTTGCTAACTGGCCGAAGGGATCACCCGCCCATGCGAGCTACCATCACCGCATCTGCTCGGGAACCCAAATCGTTCCACAGCAGGCGGTGTTCCTGGGAAACCACTCAACCACACCGCTCCGAACATGACCGAGACTGCGATAGCCATCCTTGCCAAGGCCCCCGTGCCCGGAACCGTCCGAACCCCGTTGATTCCGTTGCTGGGAGCGGAAGATGCGGCGATGCTGTACGAGCGCTGCACCGACCACGCCATCGCTACGGCAGTGGAGGCAGGGATCGGCCCGGTCGAGCTCTGGTGCCGCCCGTCGATGCTGAACCCGTTCTTTGCGGAGATGGGCCGCAAGCACCCGATTACCCTGCGCGTCCAGGGCAGCGGCGATCTCGGCATGCGCCTTTTCCGCACGTTCGAAGCGCTGCTCTCCGCCCATCCGCACGCGATCGTAATGGGGTCTAACTGCCCAGCCCTCATGCCGGTACATCTTCGGATGGCGGCCGAGGCCCTGGACGAAGGCTATGACGCCGCGTTCATTCCCATGGACGAAGGGCGCTGCGCCCTGGGTGCCCTGCGCAAAGCATCGGAGGACGTCTTCAAGGATCTCTCCTGGACCACCGGCACGGTCAAGGAGGCACTGGTCAGCCGGCTGCGCGAAGCGCGCTGGCGCTGGCTGGAGTTGCCCACGCTTTGGAACCTCGACGCACCGGGAGATTTCGCGCGGCTTGCCGCCGACCCCCTCCTCAGGCACTTGACCGAGGGAATGGAAGCCGTCGCCGCCCGGTCGTCGGCGCACTGAACACCGTCGATAAACAGAGGGTTAGGGCATCCGGCGACCGGCGGCTCCGAACTCTGCTTCCGCAATGAGGTCTTTCGTTGTAAGCTGAAATCGTTGCGTCTTGCGCATCCCCTATGTCCACCACGTCCCGCACACCTATCGCCATTTTTGCCAAGGTTCCGCGGCCAGGCACGGTTAAGACGCGGCTCATTCCAACCCTCGGGGCGGAAAAGGCAACCCGACTGTACGAGCGCTGCACCACGCACACAGTCAAGACCGCGCTCGAAGCGGACGTGGGTCCGGTCGAGCTGTGGTGCACGCCGACCATCCTGCACCCGTTTTTCGACGGGCTCGTACGCGCATGGCATCCGGTGCTGCGTACCCAGGGCAATGGCAATCTCGGGGTTCGGATGCTGCGCACCTTCGAGGCGCTGCTCCTGGGGCACTCCCAGGCGCTCCTCATAGGCTCCGACTGTCCTTCTCTCACGGTCGAAGACATTCGCAATGCAGCGCAGGCCCTCTCAGGAGGCGCCAACGCAGTGTTCGTCCCTGCGGAAGATGGCGGTTACGCCCTGATCGGCCTGCGCGCGGTCGACCCGGCTCTCTTCGATCGCGTGCCCTGGAGCACGGACGCGGTGATGAGCGTAACCAGGGAGCGCTTGGAGGACCTGGAGTGGGCGTGGAAGGAACTTCCTGTGCGCTGGGATGTGGATCGACCCGAGGACTTTCATCGTCTCGCGGCGGATCCCCGCCTCGGCCATCTTTGCGACCGTATCGCGCGGCCAACCCCTGGACGCAAACTGCGCGCGGTTTCCTAGGACCCGATGGGCCGCGCCCACCGCGGCGGTTTTCTCGATTTTCTTCGCACATTTCCCGCTTTCTGCTGCGGCGACCGATACCATTGTCGTTGGAGATTTTTCCGCCGAAGCGCGTGGACCGCGACTGCCCGCCGGATGACTTCCGCTCGACTTCAAGGATATCCCGCGTCACACCGCTACGACCTGGTGACGAACAAACGGAGTTATTGTACAGTCATCACGGTAGGGCCGAAGATCGCAAAAGGTATCTGGTACCGTGATATCTCGTTTCACCGGCTCGACCGCTGATCGACCCATTGGGCCGCATTGCTGGCGGAGGCCAATCTGGCCGCAGTGAGGTAGCCGCACTCCTCGGGACTCGGTTCAGCAGGAGAGCGTGATTGAGTCCGGTCTACTGATATGCTAGCGTGCTTTCCTTTTGCCTTGATCGGGCTTAACGTTGTAGTTGTATGGTATTTCGAACTGTTCATGCACCTCTGCGGCTGAAGCTGTCTGATGCGATCTGCGCGCATCTTGAGGAACTGATCGTAGAAGGAAAGCTGAAGCCGGGAGAGTCGCTCCCCTCGGAGCGCGACCTGGCCAAGCGCTTGGGCGTGTCTCGCCCATCGCTGCGGGAAGCGCTGTTGAAGCTCGAGGCGCGCGGAATCCTCCAGGTGAAGCGCGGAGGCGGCTTCGCGATCAACGACGTCAGTGCGCCAACGATCACTGATCCCCTTGTCCACCTCATTCATCGCCATCCGCGGGCCGCTGCGGATGTGCTTGAAGTACGCCACGGCATCGAGGCCGTGACCGCGGTGTTTGCGGCGCAGCGCGCGACCGCTGCTGACGTCAAGAAACTCAGGCAGGCGCTGGCGGTGATCGACGCGCGCGGTAGAGACTCCGACGCGCTCGGAGAGGCGGAGGCGGATGCGGAGTTCCACCTTGCCGTCGCGGAGGCTTCTCACAACGTAGCGCTCGTCCATATCGTGCGAAGCATTTTCAATCTGCTGCGCAAGAGCGTGTACTACTCGAGGATCATTCTCATCCGCGAGCAGGGAGGAAACCGCGATCTACTGCGTGGCCAGCATCGAGCCATTATGGATGCGATAGTCGCCCGCGATCCCGAAGCGGCGCGCGCAGCAGCCAACCTGCATCTCAGCTTCCTTCTGGCGTCAGTTCGGGAAGTAAAGAGCAAGAACAAGGTCGATCTGACGGAGGCGGGGAGCTTGGGTGGCCATCCGCACGACGGAAGAATACGGAAAGCTTCCAAGACCAGCGTCAAGGGAGCCGCCTAGCCCGGATATTTCACGAGGGACTCGCGATGGATGATGGCGTGACGAGTTGCGAAGCACCCCTTTGATTTGACCGGCGGCTGCGTCGCATATTTACACTCCTTGGCGCGCGGCCTCGGTGGTGATGAGGATGGCGCGGAAATCGTTGACGTTGGTCAGTGTGGGGCCGGTCACCACGGCATCGCCCAGGGCTTCGAAGAAGCCGTGGCCGTCGTTGTTGGCGAGTGCGTCCTTAGGCCGGATGCCCTTTGCCCAGGCGCGCGCGAGGCTCTCCGGGGTGAGGATCGCCCCGGCGATCTCCTCCTGGCCGTCGACGCCATCGGTGTCGCCCGCGAGCGCGTAGATGCCGGGGTGCCCGTCGAGGGTCACCGCCAGCGAGAGCAGAAACTCCACATTGCGCCCGCCGCGCCCGGCCCCGCGCACGGTGACCGTGGTCTCGCCCCCAGAGAGCAGCACGCAGGCGGCGGGGATCGGCTGGCCGTGCTGCGCGACCTGGCGTGCGATGCCGCCCATCACCTTGCCCACATCGCGCGCCTCGCCCTCGATCGCATCGCCGAGGATGAGGGTCGGCAGGCCGGCTTGCTTCGCCACTGCGGCTGCGGCCTCCAGCGCCATCTGGGGAGTGGCGACCATGTGCGTCTCATTGCGCGCCAAGCGCGCATCCCCGGGCTTGACCGACTCGCCGCGGCCGCTCGCGAGGATCTCATGCACCTTCTGCGGAACCTCGATGCCGTAGCGGCGGATGATGTCGGCAGCGTCGGCGCAGGTGGTGGAATCGCCGACCGTGGGGCCAGAGGCGATGTCCATCGGGTTGTCCCCGGGCACATCGGAAAGCAGCAGTGTGATCACCTTGGCCGGATGGCACGCCGCCGCCAGCCGCCCGCCCTTGATCGCAGAGAGATGCCGGCGCACGCAGTTCATCTCGGTGATGCCGGCACCGGACTTGAGCAGCGCCCGGTTGACCGCCTGTTTGTCTTCCAGCGTCAAACCTTCCTGCGGCGCCACGAGCAGCGCCGAGCCACCGCCGGAGATCAGGCACACCACCAGATCGTCGGCGGTGAGGCCCCGCACGAACTCAAGCAGGCGCCCCGATGCGGCGAGACTCGCCGCATCCGGCACCGGATGCGCGGCCTGCACGATCTCGATGCGCTCACACGGCACCTCATAGCCGTAGCGGGTGACGACGAGGCCCCTGAACTCGCCTTTCCAATGGTCCTCGAACGCCTTGGCCATCGCCGCGGAGGCCTTGCCCGCACCGATCACCAGCGTGCGGCCCTTCGGCGCAGCCGGCAGATACGGCGGGATGCAGTGCGCCGGCTGCGCCGCGGCGATCGCGGCATCGAACATCCGGCGCAGCAGGTTACGGGGCTCGATTACCATGATCCTCGCATCGTTTCGTTGTGGTCACTTCCATTTCCGGAAGCGCGATCTCAACCCGCCTCCATCGCCTCGAACACGATCGTCTGCGCCCCTTCCCAGAGCACCCGCCGGCCCATCTCGGCCAGCTGCTGCGCGCCTTCGACCACGGTCAGGAAGTGATTGCCGGCGAGCATGCCCATCTTGCTCGCAAAGCACGCGCTGCCATAGGTGAAGAGGATCTCGGTCTCGCTGAAACCGCCCGGATAGAGCAGGACATCGCCGCGCGAGGGGTGGCTCGTGTGGTTCTCGAAGCCGACCCCGGTGGCGAATTCGCCCAGCGGAATCCACACCGCCTCCCCGCTCCAGCGCGAATGAATGACCTGGTTGCGAAACGGCAGCAGCGCGCGAAACGCCGCGCAGGTCTTCGGCGCCGCCTGCTCCTCGAGCCGCGCGACGAAGCGAAACGACCCCACCGTGATACGCAGACTGCGCATCGCCCCGCTCTCCTCCTCCTGCCCCTCGATTCAACGCCGCTTGTGCTCCCCAAGCGACGCCGACACCGCTTTCTCGCTAGCCGGCTTTCTGGCCGATCTCGAAATGGGCCATGATCTCGAGCGCGCGCACCATGCCGGAGTGATCCCAGGCACTGCCACCGTGGGCCGCGCAGGCGTTGAACAGCTCCTGGGCAATCGCGGTGCTGGGCAGCGACACCCCGAGCTGGCGCGCGGTGGTGAGCGCGAGATTCAGGTCCTTCTGGTGCAGCTCGATGCGAAAGCCCGGATCGAAGGTGCGCTTGACCATGCGCTCGCCATGCACTTCCAGGATGCGCGAGTTGGCAAAGCCCCCCATCAGCGCCTGGCGCACCTTGGCGGGATCGGCCCCGGCCTTGGCCGCCAGCAGCAGCGCTTCGCCCACCGCCTCGATGGTGAGCGCGACGATGATCTGGTTCGCGACCTTGGTGATCTGGCCGTCGCCGTTGCCCCCCACGAGCGTGATGTTCTTGCCCATGAGATCCAAGAGCGGTTTCACCTGGTCGAACGCGGCCTGGCTGCCCCCGACCATGATGGTGAGGCTCGCCGCCTTGGCACCGACCTCCCCGCCCGAGACCGGCGCATCCAGGTACTCGCAGCCGAGCTCGTTCACGCGCTTGGCGAAGCCCTTGGTCGCCACCGGCGAAATGGAGCTCATGTCCACCACGATCTTGCCTTTCACGAGCCCTTCGGCAATCCCGCCCGGGGCGAAGAGGGCGGACTCCACATGGGGCGTGTCGGGCACCATGGTGATGATGATGTCGGAGGCTTGCGCCACCTCCTTGCCGTTGGCGCACGCCTTCACCCCGGCTGCGATCGCATCCTGCGGCACGTTGGGCAGTGAGAACGCGTAGAGCTCGTGCCCACCCTTCAGTACATTGAGCGCCATGGGCTTGCCCATGATGCCCAAGCCGACGAAACCAACCTTGCTCATCTTCTTCTCTCCTCTTCCGTGTTCGGCTGAAATAGGGATTCTGGGCCGCGCCCGCGTGCGCCGTCGCCTATCCGAAGTTAGGCTCTACAGGTACGGCTTGACCCAGGCAAGGCCGTCCACGGTCTTGCCCTTCGGCTTGTATTCGCAACCGATCCAGCCGTCATAGCCGAGGCGGTCGATGAACCCGAACAGGAACGGATAGTGGATCTCCCCGGTGCCCGGCTCGTTGCGCCCCGGGTTGTCGGCGAGTTGCAGGTGCCGAATGCTCCCGAGGGTACGCTCGATGGTGGGCGCGAGATCGCCTTCCATGATCTGCATGTGGTAGATGTCGTACTGCAGAAAGAGATTCGCCGAACCCACCTCGCGAATCACTTCGAGGGCCTGCTGCGTGCGGTTCAGATAGAAGCCAGGAATGTCGCGCGTGTTGCATGGCTCGATCAGCAAGCGGATCCCCGCCCCTTGCAGCTTGTCGGCGGCGAAGGTGAGATTGGCGACGAAGGTCTGTCGCACCTTGTCGGCAGGGGCCCCCTTGGGCGGGATCCCGGCCAGGCAATTGACCTGCTTGCAGTTAAGCGCGGTGGCGTACTCGATCGCTTGGCCCACGCCGTCCTGGAACTCGCCCTCGCGCCCGGGGATCACCGCGATCCCCCGCTCGCCCGCGGCCCAGTCGCCCGCGGGCAGGTTGTGCAGCACCTGGGTGAGACCATGCTTCTTCAGGCGCTCGACGAGCTGCTGCTTCGGATAGGGATACGGAAACAGATACTCCACCCCCTTGAAGCCGGCTTGGGCTGCCGCCTCGAAGCGATCCAGGAAGTCGACCTCGTTAAAGAGCATGGTGAGGTTGGCGTTGAACTTGGGCATGACGAGGTTCCTTTCCGCTTGGGCCGTTGCTAGTCGAGCATCCCAACGGCGGTCGGCACATCCTCGGGCCCGGCCGCCAGCTCCTCGAACTCCATCACCTTGTCGATCTCGGTGCCCATGGCGATGTTGGTCACCCGCTCCAGCATGATCTCGACGACTACCGGCACTTTAAATTCCGCCATCCACTTCTCGGCCTGCGTAATGGCCGGATCGATGTCTTCCTGCTTCTCCACCCGGATCGCCTTGCACCCCAGCCCTTCGGCCACCTTCAGGTGATCCACCCCATAGCCCTTGACGATGCCCTCCTCGGTCGGGGTGTTGATGTTGTCAAACGCGAGCTGCACGCAATAATCCATGTCGAAGCCACGCTGGCTCTGGCGAATGAGCCCAAGATAGCTGTTATTGACCACGACGTGGAGGTAGGGCAGCTTGAACTGCGCCCCCACCGCCAGCTCCTCGATCATGAACTGGAAGTCGTAGTCCCCGGAGAGCGCGATGATGCGCCGCGCCGGATCGGCCGCGCGCACCCCGAGTGCGGCGGGAATGGTCCAGCCCAGGGGCCCGGCCTGGCCGCAGTTGATCCAGTGGCGCGGCTTGTACACGTGCAGGAACTGTGCAGCGGCGATCTGGGACAGCCCGATCGTGGTCACGTAGCAGGTGTCCTTGTCGTCGAACGCGCGGTTCAGGCACTGGTACACCCGCTGCGGCTTCATCGGCACGTTCTCGTAATTGGTCTTGCGCAGGTACTCGATCGAGCCCTTGCGGGCGCGGCATTCCTCGGCCCAGCCGCTCCAGTCGCGGAGCTTGCCCGCGGCCTTCCTTTCCTTCGCGACTTGCACGAAGAGCTCGAGCGCGGCCTTGGCGTCCGACACGATGCCGTAGTCGGGACTGAACACGCGCCCGATCTGCGTGGGCTCGATGTCCACGTGCACGAACTTGCGCCCCTTGCAATAGACCTCGGGCGAGCCGGTGTGGCGGTTCGCCCAGCGGTTGCCGATCCCGAGCACGAAGTCCGAGGCGAGCATGGTGGCGTTGCCGTAGCGGTGCGAGGTTTGCAATCCCACCATGCCGGCCATCAGCGGATGGTCATCGGGAATCGTGCCCCAGCCCATGAGGGTCGGGATCACCGGCACATTGATGAGCTCGGCGAAGGCGACCAGCAGGTCCGACGCATCGGCATTGATGATGCCCCCGCCGGCCACGAGCAGCGGCCGCTGCGCCTCGTTCAACAGCGCGAGCGCCTTCTCGATCTGGGCGCGGGTCGCCTGCGGCTTGTACACCGGCAGCGGCGCATAGGTCTCGTCGTCGAACTCGATCTCCGCCATCTGCACATCGAACGGCAGATCGATCAGCACCGGCCCCGGACGCCCCGAGCGCATCAGGTGAAAGGCCTGCTGAAAGGTGCGCGGCACCTGCGCCGGCTCCATCACCGTCACCGACCACTTCGCCACCGGCTTCGCGATCGCGGCGATGTCCACCGCCTGGAAATCCTCCTTGTGCAACCGCGCCCGCGGCGCCTGACCGGTGATGCATAGAATCGGGATCGAATCGGCACTCGCCGAATACAGCCCCGTGATCATGTCCGTGCCCGCCGGCCCCGAAGTGCCGATGCACACCCCGATGTTGCCCGCCACCGCCCGCGTGTAACCCTCGGCCATGTGCGAGGCCCCTTCCACGTGGCGCGCCAGAATGTGCGCAATGCTCCCGCGCCGCTTCATCGCCGCATACAACGGATTGATCGCCGCACCCGGTATCCCAAACGCCAGCTCCACCCCCTCCCGCTCCATCACCCG
>JBEVOI010000273.1:0-3209 GCA_040507665.1 Burkholderiales bacterium | reverse complement strand
ACCTGCTCTGCGATCTGACCGTCTGCCATCACCTCACCATGCCCGATATTTACTCAGCTATGTACTCATTCCCCGATGTGCACATAGCCGTTGCACACCCGCCTCGTCGTCTCTGCGTTTCCGAGCCCTGCAGAAGCGGCGCTAGTTTACCACAAACAAAGTACGCTCAAGGTAACTTTAAGGCGTATAAAGTATGCTATAACGCACTTTTTGTTGACCGCGGCTCCCTGGACATGGTACAGGTAGAAGAGGCCCTACAGAGAAGGTAACCCATGACCGCCCGCAACAAGCTGCTCACCGCACCGCCCTATCCGGTCGAACAGACGCTCCAGCGCCTGGGGGCGAACCTGCGCACGGCCCGGCTGCGCCGGAACCTCACGCTGGACGATGTGGCCGAGAAGATCGGCGCAGGCAAGCGCACGGTCGCCGATGCCGAGAAGGGCAAGCCCTCAACGGGCATTGCCATCTATGCAGCCATGCTGTGGGCGCTTGACCTCCTCGATCAGCTTGATCTCGTCGCCGCCCCAGAGAAGGACGAGGAAGGCCGGACGCTGGCGCTCTCCCGCGAGCGCGCCCGCGCCCGCCCGAAGACGGAGCTGAGCAATGACTTCTGAAGCGCCAACGGAGTGCTTCGTCTACATCACGCTTCCCGGACAGATCGAGCCGGTGACGGCAGGGCGCTTCCTCCTCTCCACGGACCGGCGCGGCGTTCCGGAAGGCCGCTTCGTGTACGGGCGCAGCTACCTGGAGCGCCCGAACGCTGTCGCGCTCGATCCGGTTGAACTGAAGCTGGCACCGCGCACCTACGCAACCGCCGCACTCGGCGGGGTGTTCGGGGCGCTGCGCGATGCCAGCCCCGACTACTGGGGCCGCCGCGTGATCCAGCGCTATCTCGGCAAGGCGCAGCCGGGCGAGATGGACTACCTGCTCTGTTCGCCCGACGACCGCGCGGGCGCGCTCGGCTTCGGGCTCAAGCAGACACCGCCCGCGCCCAAACGCACCTTCAACCAGTCCCTCGAACTGGCGAAGCTTCAGGCAATCGCGGACGCGATCCTCAACGAGGACGGTCCTCCCGCTGCTGCTGCAGGTGCTGCTGCTGATCATCATGATGATCATCCGGCTGCCGCCGATGATCATGATCAGGTCGAGAAGCTGATGATGATCGGCACCTCGATGGGCGGCGCGCGACCGAAGGCCGTCGTCGAAGACGAGGATGGCCTGTGGGTCGCGAAATTCAATTGCCCCGACGACGCATGGAACAACGCGCGCGTCGAGCACGCGATGCTCACACTCGCGCGTTCCTGCGGCCTGACGACCGCGAAAAGCCGTGTGGTCGATGTAGCAGGCCGCGATGTTCTGCTGGTGAAGCGCTTCGACCGCGAGAAGACCGAAAGCGGCTACCTGCGCACCCGCATGGTGAGCGCGCTCACGCTACTGCGGGCGGAAGACACCTACCACTCACGCGACAAGTGGTCCTACGTGCTGCTGGCAGAAGAAGTGCGCCGCGTCTGCGCTGAGCCTGCGCAGAACGCTGGTGAGCTGTTCCGCCGCATGTGCTTCAACGCGCTGATCTCGAACGTCGATGATCATCCCCGCAACCATGCGGTGATCGCGAAGGCCAGCGACTGGAAGCTTTCGCCTGCCTATGACCTGACACCGGCGGTTCCGATCAGCCAGGAGCGGCGCGATCTGGCGATGGAATGCGGCGACGCCGGACGCTTTGCCAACGCGGGTAACCTGCTGTCGCAGAGCGCCCGGTTCCTGCTCAAGCGTGATGAGGCCATCGGCATCATCGAAGCGATGGAAGCGCAGGTCCGCGGCGCGTGGTACGCGACGGCGCGAAGCGCAGGCGTTTCGGAAAGGGACTGCGAAAAGATCGCTTCGGCGTTCGGCTACGCGGGGTTCCGCCAAGGAAAGGCATAAGCCGTGACACATGCGCCCGAGAACGCGCCGCCTGCAGTTGCCCCTACGCCGCTCGGAAGCATCGAGCCGCACAGCGGGCTGCTTGCAGCGCCGCCCGCCGGGCAGTCGCTCTACAAGGTGATGAGCGTCGAGAACTGTCTGCGCTCGATCACCGGCAGATCCCCGGACTGCCAGCCCTGCGCCGAGAGGGTTTTCGAAAGCCGCTAACCCTTCCGCCCGGTCTCATACAGCGACGGCGTGACCTGGGCGTGAGCGAGATACTCCCGCAGATGCTGGATATCCTGCCGGCGGAGCGAGCTTCCGTGGTGGGGCCGGTGCAGGATGCCCTCCACGCCATTCAGCCGCACGCGGATGCGCGCACCAGAAAGCGACTCGATGTCCGCCCCCAGGTGATGCAGCAGGGACTCGACCTCGCGCCACTGAATGTTGCCGCTGACGGGGTCACGGAAGATGGCGCGAATCAATTGCTCGTGCTTGTGGCTCACGGCAGGACAAACGCTTCAGTGGTTCCCTCCGAAGTCAGAATACCGTAGAAATCGGGATCCGGGCTCAACTTGCGCTTGCGCGCCTCCAGAGATGTCCGGCAGTTCGTTGCGGGGTCCAGGACCGACCAGATCCTGGGAATCAGCGTGGCACGCGATGGTCGAACGTGAGGTGCGCCGGAGCGCGCGCTCGAAAGCGGTGTCCCACTCGGATCGCTCCCACACGCACCCTGGAGGTAACCATCATGCTGATGGCACCGAGTCTCTCGAAATCCGACTCGCGCTTCGTCGTCGAGGACTTCGAGCCGGCGTACTTTCACCTCCATCGCATCGGTGGGCTTTCCGCCCGCGTCGAGGCCGGATTGGCGGAGCTGGCCGACTGCTGCGCCTGTCCCCGCAACTGTCACGTCAACCGCCTGCAGGACAAGGCGCTCGTCTGCAAGACCGGCCGCCACGCGATCGTCTCCAGCGCGTTTCCCCACTTCGGCGAAGAGGACTGCCTGCGCGGCTGGAACGGCTCCGGCACGATCTTCTTCGGCATGTGCAATCTACGCTGCGTGTTCTGCCAGAACTGGGACATCTCGCAGCAGAAGGCGGGCAGGGAGTGCGCCGCGGAGGAGATCGCCGATATCGCGGTCACGTTGCAGGAGCAGGGCTGCCACAACATCAACTTCGTCACGCCCGAACATGTCGCCCCCCAAGTGATCGAAGCGATCGCCGCGGCGGTGCCGAAAGGGCTGCGGCTGCCCACCGTCTACAACACGAGCGCTTACGACTCGCTTGCGTCGCTGCGCCTGCTCGACG
>JBEVOI010000254.1:0-16542 GCA_040507665.1 Burkholderiales bacterium | reverse complement strand
GGGGTGCCAATGCCCTTGCTCGGTTCCTGGTTCGGCGGCTAACGGAGGCTCACCATGGAAGTCCTCGACAATCTCGCCCTCGGACTGCAAACCGCGCTCACGTTCGCCAACCTGGGTTACTGCCTGTTGGGGGTGTTCCTCGGCACCGCGATCGGGGTGCTGCCGGGCCTGGGGCCGGTGGCGACCATCGCCATGCTGCTGCCGGTCACCTTCGGGCTGCCGCCGGTCTCTGCGCTGATCATGCTCGCGGGGATCTACTACGGCGCCCAGTACGGCGGCTCGACCACCGCCATTCTCGTCAATCTGCCCGGAGAGTCGTCTTCGGTGATCACCGCGCTCGATGGCTACCAGATGGCGCGCCAGGGCCAGGCGGGGCGCGCGCTCGCCACCGCGGCGATCGGCTCGTTTTTCGCCGGCACCGTGTCCACCATCCTGATCGCGCTCTTTTCCCCGCCGCTTGCGGAGGTGGCGCTCAAGTTCGGCCCGGCCGAGTACTTCTCGCTCATGGTGCTGGGCCTAATCGCCTCGATCGTGCTCGCCCAGGGCTCGCTCCTGCACGCGCTCGGCATGATCCTGATCGGCCTGCTGCTGGGCATCGTGGGCACCGATGTGAATTCCGGCATGGCGCGCTACACCTTCGACCTGCCGGAGCTGGCCGACGGCATCAACTTCGTGATCGTCGCCATGGGGGTGTTCGGGCTGGGCGAGATCATCAGCAACCTGGAGCACGAATTGACGCGCACGGTGATGCTGAAGAAGGTCACCGGACTGATGCCCACCAAGGACGACTTGAAGCGCATCGTCGGACCGGTCCTGCGCGGCACCGCGCTCGGCTCGGTGCTGGGCATCCTGCCCGGCGGGGGCGCGATGCTCGCCTCGTTCTCCGCCTATGCGCTGGAGAAGAAGATCTCGAAGAACTCGGCGAACTTCGGCAAGGGCGCCATCGAAGGCGTGGCCGCCCCGGAATCGGCCAACAACGCCGGCGCTCAGACCTCCTTCATCCCGATGTTGACTCTGGGCATTCCGTCGAACCCGGTGATGGCGCTCATGATCGGGGCGCTCATCATCCAGGGCATCCAGCCCGGACCCTCGGTAATGACCGAGCAGCCGGAGCTCTTCTGGGGGATCATCGTCTCGATGTGGATCGGCAACCTGTTCCTGCTGGTCTTGAACCTGCCGCTGATCGGGCTGTGGGTGAAGATGATCTCGGTGCCCTACCACTTCCTGTATCCGGCGATCCTGGTGTTTTGCTGCATCGGCGTATTCAGCTTGAACAACAGCAGCTTCGACGTCTACCTGATGGCGCTCTTCGGATTGGCCGGCTACATCTTCCGCAAGCTCGAGTGCGAGCCGGCGCCGATGCTCCTGGGCTTCATCCTGGGACCGATGATGGAAGAGTACCTGCGCCGCGCGCTGCTCTTGTCGAAAGGCGATCCGATGGTCTTCCTCACCCGCCCCATCAGCGCGGTGATGCTCGCCCTCGCCTTCGGCGCCATCATCGTCGTGCTCACCCCGGCCATCCGCAAAAAACGCGACGAGGCGTTCCAGGAAGAGTGATCGAGCAAGCGAAGCCGCATCGAACCCGGCCTGCGCGCCGGGTTCGTCGTTTGGGGGATCTGCAGCACCCACATACGCGCCAGATCGAGGTGAAACAAGCGCACACATTCTAAGCGTTTTGCCACCCCGATATTGGAGAGGAGTACAACCATGAGCAAGTACAAAATTGCGGTGATTCCGGGCGACGGAATTGGAAAGGAAGTCGTGCCGGAAGGCATCCGGGTTCTGGAGGCGGCAGGTAGCAAGTTCGGCGTCCAGTTCCAATGGGACGAGCTCCCGTGGAGCTGCGAGCATTATGCGAAGACGGGGCGCATGATGCCCGGAGACGGTCTCGACCAAATCCGTAACCACGATGCGATCTTTCTCGGTGCGGTCGGCTTTCCGGGTGTGCCCGACCACATCTCCCTGTGGGGGTTGCTGATCCCGATTCGCCGCGCGTTCCAGCAGTACGCCAACATCCGCCCGGTGCGGCTGATGCCCGGGATCGAATCGCCTTTGCGAGGGCGCGAGCCGGGCGACATCGACTTCATCGTCGTGCGGGAGAACAACGAAGGCGAGTATTCGGCCGTCGGCGGGCGAATGTTCGAGGGTACCGACGCGGAAGTGGTGATGCAGGAGAGCATCTTCAGCCGTCGCGGGGTCGACCGCATCCTGCGGTATGCCTTCGAAATGGCCCGTTCACGGCCGAAGAAACACCTGACCTGGGCGACGAAATCGAACGGCGTGTTCATCTCGATGCCGTACTGGGACGAGCGCGCCCAGGCGATGGCAGCGCAATATCCCGACGTGCAGGCAGATCAGTACCACATCGACATCCTCACCGCGCATTTCGTCCGCAATCCCGACCGTTTCGATGTGGTGGTGGCTTCCAATCTGTTCGGCGACATCCTCTCCGACCTTGGGCCTGCGTGCACCGGCACCATCGCCATTGCGCCGGGCGCCAATCTGAATCCGGAGCGGGAGTATCCGTCGATGTTCGAGCCGGTACACGGCTCCGCGCCGGATATCTACGGGCGGAACATCTCCCACCCCATCGGCCAGAACTGGTCGGGCGCGATGATGCTCGAGCACCTGGGACACAAGGACGCGGGGGACGCGATCGTGCGGGCCATCGAAACCGTTCTGCGCGAGGGCCCACGGACTCCTGACATCGGCGGCAAGGCGAGCACCCAGGAGCTGGGCAAGGCGATCGCTGCAGCGATTTGACCCTCCACGCGTCACGCGATGGCTTACGCGCTGCGCGCCGGAGCATGCCGAAGTTGTTCCTCAAACACCCGTAAAGGAGGACCGCGATGCTGTATCACCTGCTCTTCAACGTCGAATACCCGGCCATCATGAGCCAGAAAGACCTCTTCAGGATCTGGATCCGTGAGGCCGATGCTGCCCTAGGTGCAAAAAAGGCCGGCGCCGTCGTGGATCTGTGGAAGTGCGTCGGCAGCCGCCGGGTCGTCGCGATCGTGGACGTCGACGGCCCCGACACCCTCGACCAGATCCTGATGGACCTGCCGCTCATGCAGGAGCACGGGCAGCACGTTCACATCGAGGTCACGCCTTTGCGCCGCTACGAGGACTTTGCAGCCGACGTGAAGAAGCGGGCGACCTGACGCAGCACTGCAGTGAACATCGCGCATCACGTTGCCCGCGCGGCGGGCATCCGACCCCGTCAAACCGCCATCGTCTTCGAGGGTCAGCGCGTGGATTACGCGACGCTCGACGCGCACGCGGCGAGGTTGGCGCGCTCGCTCGCGCAAGCCGGCATCCGTCGTGGGGACCGGGTCGCGCTATATCTTCCCAACATTCCGGCGTTCGCCCTCGCGTATCTCGCCATCCAGCGCGTGGGTGCAGTCGCGGTGTCCGTCAATGCGATGCTCACGTCGGAGGAAGTGGAGTACATCCTCAACGACTCGGGCGTGCGGATCGTCTTCACCGTTGCGGATGCGGTGGAGAACGTTCCCAGGGCTCGCTGCCCCGCGCTCGAGCGGATCGTGGTGTGCGAAGGCGAGGCGGACCAGGACGTCGCGCTTGCAGACTGGGTCGCGGGGGACGACGTCCCGGATGTCATGGCAGATCGCAGTCCCGACGAGCCGGCCGCCCTCCTCTACACCTCGGGCACGACCGGTGCACCCAAGGGCGCGACGCTCACCGTGGGCAACATCGTGGTGAATGTGCGCACGACCGTGGAGGTCATGGGTTACACGCCGAAGGACAAGGTGGCGATATTCCTGCCGCTGTTTCACGTGTTCGCGCAGAATACGATGATGAACGCAGCGTTCGAGTCTTCCGCGACCGCGATTCTATTCCGCCGTTTCGAAGCCAGAACCATCCTGCGGACCATCGAGCAGGAGCGCGCCACCTTGCTTTTCGCCGTCGCCTCGATCTACGTCGCGCTGCTCGCCACGCGCCTCGAGGACTACGACCTGTCGTCGCTGCGCTTCGAGGTCGCCGGTGCGGCACCGTTGCCGAATGAGCTGGTGCACCGCTGGCAGGCGCGCCTGGGCCGCCCGATCAACCAGGGCTACGGTCTCACGGAAACCTCTCCGCTGACCAACGTGAACGTGCCTCATCAACAGCGCATCGGCAGCGTCGGCAAGTGCATTCCTGGCGTGGAGGTCCGCATCGTCGCCGAGGACGACAGCGAGGTTCCCATCGGCGCGTGGGGCGAGATCTGCTTCCGCGGTCCCAATGTGATGCAGGGCTACTGGAATCGGCCCGAGGAAAGCCTCCGCGCGCTGCGCGGCGGATGGCTCCACACGGGAGACATCGGACGGGTCGACGAGGACGGTTATCTCTTTGTCGTCGATCGCGTGAAGGACATGATCAATGTCTCGGGGCTCAAGGTCTGGCCTGCGGAGGTCGAGCAGCGCATTTACCGCCATCCGGCGGTGCTGGAGGCGGCGGTGTACGGCGCACCCCATCGCCTGAAAGGCGAAGAGGTGCTCGCTGACGTGGTGCTGAAGGATGGTGCGACGGCGACCTCCGGAGACATCCTCGTCTTCTGTCGCGAACATCTTGCGAAGTACAAGGTGCCGCACCGGGTGAACATCGTCACCGAACTGCCGAAGAGCGCGACCGGCAAGGTTCTCAAGCGGGTGTTGCGGGAACGGGCCGCCGCAGTTGCTTCCTCTACCTAGTTCAGTCAACCACGAATCTGGGGATCCTGCGACGGGCGCCGCGCGGGAGAAGGCCGGCGACGTTACTCTTTCGCCCCGAATGGCGCCGGGGGAGGCTCGGATCCAGGGGGGCAGTTTCGCACAAGATATTCACGGACCTGCGCCGCCGGCAGCGGGCGGCTGAAGAGGTAGCCCTGCATCACATCGCAGCCAGAGGTGCGCAGCGAGTCGACGTGCTCCTGCTTCTCCACGCCTTCCGCGACGAGGCTCAACCCGAAGCCGCGCGCAATGCCGATCATCGCCGATACGATCGAGGCGCCCGAGCTGCGCACACCGAGATCGCGGACGAACGACTGGTCGATCTTGATGCCGCTGATGGGCAGCGATTGGAGATACCCGAGGGACGAGTACCGTGTGCCGAAATCGTCGATGGTGATGCCGACGCCAAACCGCCGCAGCCGTCCTGCCCGGTCTGCGACCGCGTCCATGTCCTCGATGAGCACGTTCTCGGTGATTTCCAGCTCGAAGGCGTCCGGCGCCACATCGTATCGCCTGAGCGTGTCGATCACCCGGTCCACCAGGTCCGGCCGATCGAACTCCCGTGCCGAGAGGTTCACCGCAACCCGCAGATGCGGGAATCCCTGGGCTCGCCACCTCCTCAAGTCCGCGCACGCCGACTCGAGGACGTGCTCGCCCAGGCCGTAGATCAGCCCGCTTTCCTCGGCAATGTGGACGAAGCGGCTGGGATCCAGCAGCCCCTGGACCGGGTGCCGCCACCGCACCAAGGCCTCCAGGCTTTCCACGCGGCGGGTACCTATATTGTGGATTGGCTGGTAATGAAGCTCGAGTGCGCGTGCCTCGATGGCGGCGCCGAGCTCGTCCTCCAGCTCGCGCCTCCGGGTCCAAACGGCACTCATGCCCGGGGCGAAAAAATTGATGCCGTCCTTGCCCTTCTTTTTAACGTGATACATGGCGACGTCCGCATTACGCATCAGCTCCTGCTCGCTCGCGCCATCCTCCGGATAGATCGCCACGCCGACGCTCACGCTGGTTCGAAACTCGCCCTCGCCAAGCAAGAAGGGCTGGCGCAGCTCGTTCACGATCTTGGTCGCGACCGCCTCGGCGCCCTCGCGGCCCCCAAGCTCGGAGACAACCGCGACGAACTCGTCACCGCCGATGCGTGACAACGTATCGGTCCCGCGCAGGCAGCGCCGGATCCGCGCCGCCACCTGCTGCAGCAGCTGGTCGCCCTTCACATGGCCGTAGGTATCGTTCACCATCTTGAACCGGTCGAGATCGATAAACAGGACCGCAAGGTGCCCCTTCTCGAGAAACATGCGCCGGGCGCGGGCAATCGCCTGCCGCAGCCGGTCGAGAAAGAGCGACCGGTTCGGCAACCCGGTCAGCGCGTCATGGGTGGCGTGGAAGCTGAGGATCTGCTCGGCCTGCTTGCGGTCGGTAATGTCGCGCGCGACTCCATAGGTGCCGAGGAGCCGCCGCGGCGTGGGGCTGTCGCCGGTAGACGCAGCATAGATCCCCTTCGCGCTGACCACCACGGTCGCCGGCGGCGCAACGGCGACCTCCGCGTTTTCCAGAACCCTGCGCCGCAATCTCAGCTCGACGTTCGAGGATGCGCGCGGACCGGTGCGCCGCTCGCTGCACGCCCACCGTGCCGCCCTCAGATCCTCTTCGTGGACGATCGCGGAGTAGTGGGTACCAATGAGCTCGTGCTTCTCATAACCGAGCAGCGAGGTGAACCGGTTGTTGACGAACCAGAAGCGCCCGTCAGGGTCAAGGGCGAAGATCAGGTCGGGCGAGTTGTCGACCAGGTAACGGTGCAGGCGCTCCGAATGCTCGAGATGCGCCGTCATCGCGCTCGCCTCGTATGCCAGTTTGCGCGCGGAGAGCGCCTCGTCGACGGTGCCTCGGAGGACCGCTGGCTCGAACGGCTTGCGAATATACTCGTGCGCACCACAGCGCAGCGCCGTGATCGCGGATTCGATCGACTCGTCCCCGCTTACCACGATCACTGAAAGATCGAAGCGGCGGTCACGAATCCAGTTCATCAGCTTCATGCCCGTCATGTCCGGGAGCGTGATGTTGATGAGCGCGAGATCGACGCGATGTTGCTGGAGTATCTCGATCGCCTCGGCGCCGGAGCCGCACTGGAGGACCTCTCTTCCGGGTCCCTGAACGATCTCCGAAACCAGCGCCCGCAGCCGGGGTTCGTCCTCCACCAGAAGCAGACACAGATGGTCCGGCGCCTCCGGCAGGTGGGACGGGGAGGGAAGCAGGTCGTTGGGCGTCGATGTCATTCAGGTTCCTGCGTTGGGTGTACGGCGGTATCGGACCGCGCGCGCGTCCACCACTCGCGGCAGCAAGATCGTGAAACTCGCTCCCTTTTCCGGCCAGCTCCGGCAGGACAGGTGGCCCCCCATCTCCTTCACGAACTGCAGCGTGTTGACGAGCCCGAGTCCACGCTCTTGTGCCGCATCGCCGCGGGAGCGTGGCTCGAACAACCGTGAAATTGCGGCGGGTCCCATACCACGGCCGGAATCCGCGATCGTGATCTCGACCATCATGCGCCCCTCCGCGTTGACGAGATCGGCTGTCGCGATCTCCACTGCCCCGCCCACCTCCATGGCTTCCGAGGCGTTCTTGAGGAGATTCAGCAGCACCTGCTTGAGCAGGCGTCCGCTGCCCATGATCGACGGATCACTCTCGGCGAGATCCAGTTCCACCGCCAGGCCCCGCCCGCGGAACAGCGGGCCCTCGTAGACAACCAGCAGTTGGTGGATCGCGCGATTGACGTCGACCGGACCGGCCTCCGCTTCCGTCGGCGCGTCGGCCGTGGCGATTTGGCTCACGATCCGGTTCACGCGATCGATCTCGTCCGCGAAAACGTCAAGCTCGCTGGAAATGTCCTCGCCTTCCGCCGCCCTTCGCCGCGCCACCTCGACCGAGGCCTTCAGAATCGCAAGGGGATTGCGCGCCTCGTGCACCAGGCACCGCGTCGCCGCCCGTAATGCGTCGACCGGGGCAGTCTGCGCCTGCGTCTTGTTTCGCGCCCCCGCGCCAAGTCGCTCCAGCGATTTGACAAGGGCGTTGGCAAGTTGCTGCAGCATGGGAAGCATGTCCTGAGGACCGGCGCCTGCAAGATCAGCGATGCCGACTACGAGTACGCCGAGGCAGGCGTCGTCCGCCCCTTTCAGCGGGAACGCGATGATTACCTCCGCACGCAACGCCCGGGCAACCTGCAGGTCTACGCCCGCCAGGCGGATCGTTTCCGGTAGCTCCCGTGACGCCAACGGTTTGCGATCGCGATAGGCGCGGGCGACGAGACCGGGGATGTCTGCGGACGCGAGATCGATGCCGAGCCGCTGCGTTCCTGCCGGCCCCACGCACCAACCTTGCGGAGGCTCGCCAGCCCGTTCCGGGGCGAACAGCGCGAAGCGCCCGAGTCCCGCGATCGCCGATAGCAGACGCCCAGTCTGTTCGAGGACCGCAGCAAAGTCCGACGACTGGCTGAGCTGCAACGAGGCTTCAGTGCCCGCCGACACCTGCAGAACGTGCTGTACCAGCGAATCGGGCGTGGATCCGACAACACCGGGGGCGATGTGGGCCGCGTCCTCGCTCTTTCGGCCGGCTGCCGTCGGAGCCAGCCGTTTCGTAACCAGTGCGAATTCGAGGTCCGCATCCGTCACGGCCCGCCGTACCGCGCTCGGGGGAATTCCGAGCAGCTCCGCAGCCACGCCGAGCTCCGAGTCCGAAGCCATCCTCTGACAGATCGCTTCGGTCGAGCGGAGGATGCGGACCAGTGCGTGGGTACCCCTCAATTCATCGAACGCCGCGTGATGCAGAAGAACCGCATCGCAGACGGGCGCGGGTAGACGCAACCCTTCGAGCAGCACCGCCCCGATCGCTGCGTGAACCGTCCCGAAGCGGCCAGCGCGCTCGCGTGCCTCACCCGGATCCGTAGAGGAAACGACGCGTAGCAAGGCGTCGCACGTCCCCGGCAGCGCGTCTGCGAGCGCAAGCATGCCGACGTCGTGGAGCAGTGCTGCGAGGTACGCTTCGCCCGGTCGCGAATACCCTGCTGCAACAGCCAGCGTCCGCGAGACAAGTGCAGCGCGCACGGAATGTGACCAGAACGCGGAGATGTCGAGGACGCTCGAGGCTTCGGATGCAGGACGGACCGTCGCAGCAGCAGCGGCAACCAGGATCGTGCGGGTGAGTCCCGGTCCCAGCTTCTCGATCCTCGCCGCGAGGGAGTCGGCAAACGGTTCGGAAGGCGTTACGGCATCGATCGAGGTTTCGAGGAGCCGCGCCGCGAGGCAGGGGTCGAGGACGAACCATTCCGCCACCCGCTCCGCATCCCACTCCCCCCGCGCGGCTTCCAGCGCGCGCTCCACCACGCCCGCCAGCGATGGAAGACGGACGACTCCGGTGCGCCGCACCACGGCATCGACGAAGCGCCGTACCAGGTCGTGGGACTGCGATATCGAACCCGGCGCCATCCGGCCAAGGCCCGCCCGCAGATCGGTATCCGTGAAGTCGGTCGGATTATTCACTCGTGCATCGCGTGATGGATGAACATTGCGCACGGGCGCGCCCGCCAGCATCGTGTCCAGCTAACCCGAACTGTCTTGTCCGATTGCAACGCAAGCGCTTCGCCGCGGAAGAACCGCGACGTCCGTTAAGGACACAAAAGGGGGAGCCGCCCTGGTCGAGGCGGAGAAAGCGAAGCCCGAACCCTTCCCCTGGTTAGTTACGGCTCGAGCCGCGAAACGTCAGGCCGACTGGCGGTCGGCCGCTGGGGAGGCGATTGGCGACGAGCAGACCGTCTTGGTGCGGTCCATTCTCGCCGCGGCGCGGCGCAACCGTCACAGCTTTTGTTATTTTGTTCAGCGTGTTACACGCTGTTGCCGATCGGGTTGAGCAGTTCTGCCCAGGTGGACAACATTGTGCGAATCCTGACAGGCAGTTGGGAAGGGGGCGAAGGGGAAAAGCGACGGGCGGTAGAACAAAACCGTGCCATGCGGCCAGCATTGGTCGAGACCTGTGCCGCCGGCAGAGGCATTCAGCGCGGGTTGTCTTCGCCCGCAAGCTCCATCGTCACGCGGATGACGCCATCCTCGCGCCGCTCCCGCATGGGCAGTCCGCTGCGGGCAAAGACGGCGGTCATTGCCCGGTTCTCAGGCAACACCTCCGCCTCGAACTGGCCGATGCCGTTCGCCCGCGCGATTTCTGCGAGGTGACGCACCAGCCGGCCCGCGATGCCCTGTCCCTGGTAGTCTTCCTCGACGATAAACGCGACCTCCGCGGCGCGGCCGCCATTCGCCGTCTCGTAGGCACTGTAGCTACCAACGCCGATCACGGTTTCGCTCTCACCGCTGCCCTTGGTCACCAGCAGCACCACGCGCATATCGAAATCGACCTCTGTGACGCTCCTCAGGTCTTCGTCGGTCAGCTCGTCCTTGTAGCTGAAGAAGCGCGTGTAGATCGATTGCGGATCGAGTTTTTCGAATGCCGCGATCAACCGCTTCCGGTCATCGGGCCGCACCGAGCGGATCAGAATCGGCGTTCCGTTCCTGAGTGTGTCGGTGGCGGAATAGTGACGCGCGTCTATCATGGCTCGTGGCTCCGGTAGCGAGTGGTCGAGCGGCAAAGGATAGTCCGCCGAAGATTGCAGTCGCAAGCAGCGCAGATTGGCCGAACGAACGCGCCTTCAGCGTTCCCACGCTACTTCCCCGTGCACTGGGGACTCGGCGATGTCGGCGCGATGAGATCCTGCATCAAGGGCTCGCGGAAGGTGGGCTTACTCGATCCTGTCAATTCCGCAGCGGCCTTTGCCGCCTGGCTGATCACCGGTCCGGCCCGCAGCCTCCGGCGTTGATCCTCCGCCGACACGTCGCCGGCGGCACGGCTCGGCGTGCAGAGATAAGCGAGATCAGCCTGAGTGAAGATCGTTGCGTATTCGTTCACAGTGTCTTCCAGCACCGCCTTCTGCTTCCCGCGGGAGGGAAGCGCCCAGAAGTACTTGAGCCCGACCCAGGCGCGCATCTCCGCCAGCAGGTCGCGCACATCAGGACTGTCCTGACGCTTCGCAATCTGCACCTTCAGCGATTCCCTGACCGCCTGCGCACGCCCCATCTCCGCGCCGGGAATGTTGTCGAGCGGGGCGGTGCGATACCACCACACGAGATCCGACGAGACCTCCTTCAGCGCCCGGTCGCGCGCCGTGGAAAGCTGCGTCGCGTCCGCGGAGTCGAACGCGGCAACGGCGAGGTTGTACTGCTTCTGGTCAAGGTAGATCACAGCCTGACGGATGCGCAGGCTCGCGATCGTCGAAGGCGTCAGCTCGGGATGCGCCGCGATGAATTCGTCGATCCGCTTGGCCGAGTTCGCATCCGCGGTTGCTGCCTTGGGATCGCTCGCAGCGGGCGGCGGAAGCTGCGGCAGCGGCGAGGTCGTGCCGCCTGGCAACGCCGGCGGCTCCGTGATCTTCTTTGTCTGCTCCGTCGTCGTGGTGCAAGCTGCAACGGCAACTACGAGAGAGAGGACCAGCAGCGCCCGCCGCATCCAGCCGCTCCAGTTCCGCGCGTTTCGCTTCTTCATACCCGATTCTCCCTTGCGATCACCGCTCTCTGCGCCGCTTCCGTCAGGAATCCGAAAACTTCCTGAAATTTCGGATCTGCGGCGTCGACCGCGGTCACGTCACCGCGGGCGACCGCGCCGACCAGCCCAGCGAGCTCGAACGGCAGGTAAGTCACGTCGATGCCGCGCCCGAGCTCCTGGTTCGAGCGCACGAGTCCGGCGGAAATGGTGTTTGCCACCTTTGCCACGAGCGCTTGCTCGGTCGTCGTTTCAACGAGATCGCGACCGCGCAACGCCACCACACGCAGCGTTTCCGCAAGCGTGTCCACCAGAACCGTTCCCCCCAGAAGCTTGAGCTGGCTGTTCTTCGATCCCTGCAGCACTCCGTTCACGACCGCAGTCGCAACCCGGCCCTCGAGCTTCGCGAAGAGATCCGGATTGCGCAGCACCGCTTCCGCGGCGGCGTCGATAACATCCGCTGCCTGCGCGCTGCTCAATGCGCCCGAGGCTGCGAGCTTCGCGACCTCGCCCGCGAACGTGGAGAGCACCGCCGCGTAGGGGGTGTCGAGGAGCTGCGGCTGCTCGCCGATGCGCGTGAGCACCGCGGCGACAGCGCCCGTCGCGAGGACTCTCGTATCGACCGCACCCGCTGCGCTCACCGACTGCAGCACGGCACTGATCATTTCCACGCGCTGCGCCGGCTGATTCGAGAGCAGTTCCGGATGGCGGCCGAGGGCCCCCGCGGCGGTGCGGAAGGCATCGCGCAATCCCTCGCGCGTGAGCGACTGTTGCAGCCCCGTGTCGCTCGCCGTCTTCGCGAGTGAACCGATCAGGTCTTTCACCCAGGCTTCGCGTGCGCTCGGGTCCAGCAACTCGGGTCGGGTCGCGACGGTGCCGATCACCGCATTCGCAATGCCGTAGAGCGTCTCGCCGCTGAAGAGGCTCGCGTCCGGCGTGCGCGCGAGCTGATCGAGGAGCGCGAGCGTCGCTTCGCGCACGACCGGTTTCTCCCCCTGCAGCAGCTTCGGTCCATAGCGCTCCGCCGAGGTCAACCCGGCCCGCAGCAGATCGCCCCAGTTGTCCTGGAAGAAGTCGTTGAAACTCTCGCTTCCCTTGGCCGCCAGCGGCGCAGCGGCGCGCAGCACGTCGGCGGCCATCTGCCCATACGCATTCGCCTTGTCGGCGCCGAGGCGCTCGCCTGCGACCAGCAGGCCGCTCGCGAGGAGGACGCGGTAGCCTTTGCCGCGCACGAGTCCGACGACGAAGTTCTCGCCGCCGTCCGCCTGATCGCGCACCGTCGCCAGCGCGTTGAGAATACCGTCCAGCCAGGGCTTGGCGCTCGCGAGTGTGTCGCGATTCGCGAGCAGTCCGTCGATCGTCGCGCCGAGCGTATGGCGCAGCAGCGGACTCCAGGCGGTGTAAGTCTCGAGCTGGGGTTCGGCGAACCGCTCAAGGACCGACTGCACGATGGCACGCGCCCTCTCGTCGCGCACGATGAGCCCGGTGTTCTCCGCCGCGAACTCCGCCAGCACATCCGCGACCAGAAGCGCGATGCGCGCTGGATAGCCGAGCTGCCGCGCGTCGACGCCCGCCGTGCAGCAGAAACATGCAACCCGCGTATCCTCGTCCATGAGGTCGAGCCTGGGATAGCGCGCACGCAATGCCTTCAGGAATTCGCCCTCCGGATCGATTTCCTGCGTGGTGGGCCGGCCCGGAAACACGCGCTCGAACGCAGCGTCGATCGCGTTCACGTCTTCGGCTTTTTCGACAAGATCGGCGATGGCCTTGCGGTCCGAGCCCAGTGGATCGGGGTTCTGACCCGCGGTCGCGTCGAGGTAGCCTTGGAGCTTCTCGACCTTGGTCGCCCGGCTGAACTCGGGGAACTTTACCGCCGGCATCGGAATCGCGAGCGCGGAGGTGGTCGCTTCCTTCTCCGCGAACAGGACGTCCGCCCGCTCACCGAGCTTGACGAGACCTGCCGCAACAGCGATCGCGAGACTGGCTGCATCCGGACTCAACATGACTGGCACCTCCGCTGGTCGTTTTCCTACAAGCTCAACATAGTCTTTTGGCAGCCGATTACAAGCCAGCCAAAAGGCCTAGCCTCGTCCGACTACAAACTCGCAGCGGCAAGGAATTCCAGAATCGGCACCGCGGAGAGGCTGCCGAGCGGGATCAGCACCGCCTTCAGCCACGGCTGCTGGCTGAAGGGGCAGAAGGCGCCCTGGTTCGTGTCGCGCACGCGGTCGATCAGTATCCGAATCTCCGCCGCGATGCGCTCTTCACCCAATTGCTCGGCGCGCTGGAGCTTGTTGGTCAGGCTGTCGAGGGCGGCGCCGCGCGCCCTTTCCGCGGCCATGCGCAGCGTGACGGCCGTGCTGAGCGCGATGAGGATGCTCAAACCGAAGGTCACGATGAGCGCCGGCGGGGTGCTCCAGTTGTCGAACGTGGAGCTGCGGGCGAGGGCGAGCAGTGTGGTGATGATGAACGGGTAGTAGATGAGCCGCGTGACCACCTCGGTCCGCTGTCCGATGAGATCGATCTCGACCCAGTCCTCCTGGTAGGCGGTGAGATCGGGGTGAAGGGAGTTCGAATCGGCGAGCCCCGGGCGCTGGCCGAACCGCTCCAGCACCTCCGTGGGCCAGCGCGACGGACGGGCGAGCCGGCGCACGAACGCGCAGGTGCGCCGCGTCTCCTCGATCACGAAGAAGAGCAGCGTGAGGAAGCTCGCCACGCAGAGGGCGACCATCATGTTGTCGAGAACGAGAATGAAGGTGCCGCGATAAGGGCGCGTGGGAACGCCGAGGACGACGAAGAGCACCGCCGTGAATGCGAGGTACAGCGCGATGGGGATCACCAGCAGCCAGAGCCGCTCGCCGAACCCGGCAGGGACGACGTAGTCGCGCCAGATCTCCGCCACGCCGATGCGTTCGTGCTTGTCATACGCGCTCTCCTTCTCCCACGGGCGAAAGCGGTACCGGATGATCTCGCCAAGCGAGTGCGTGCGATGCGCGGCTCGGGTGAGGGTGGATTCCTGCAACGCGGGTTGCTCAGGCGCCGGGCCGCTGTCGAGCAGGAACTCGCGGCCGAGCTTCTCGTTGCTGCGCACGAGATCGTGCCATCCCTTGTAGAGCAGCAGCCACGTTGCCGCCAGCGCGATCATCCGCAGGATCTGCGTCGGCCACATGCTCACCCCGTTCGCGATCGCCCACGGTTCGCCCGTCGCATCCTGCAGCGCCCGAAAGCAGAGCCCCAGGAACACGGTCAGGCTCACGAGTCCGATAACCGAGACCACCGGTCGTGCGCGGACGATCCCGCCGAGCACGGCGAGGCCGTATTGGATCTGGCGAAAGCCGAATGCAAAGAGCACCATGAGCACCACGAACGCGAAAACGACGGCGCTCACCGCGCGCACCCTGTACTGGGGAACGGGACGCGCGGGATGGATCGTCTCGCACAGCGCGCCCTCGCAGTCCTTAACGCTCGCGGCGGGACTCAGGTCGACGATGGAGTTGCGCCCGATCTCGTAGATACGAGGCGCCTGCAGACTTCTGGCGAGCATGTCGCTGTCCTGCTTCTCACCGAGGGCGACTCGCGTGGAAAGAAACGCGCCAGTCTGGTAGCTGTCGCGAAAGGGCATGATGCTGCCCTGCCAGCGGTCGCTCAACTCGAGACCGAACGCGGAGGCGACCACGAGATTCTTGGTGCCGCGCTTGACCTCTGTGGGGTGCAGGTACAGCGCGTCCAGGTCCGTGGTGAAGAAGATCGCCTCCGGCAGCGCCGGGTGCAGCGCCTGCATCACGAGCAGCTTGTCGTACGGGTCCGTTCCCAGCACGCCCACCGCGCCGATCCTGTTGCCCTCGCTGCGCAGTTCCTCTTCGAGGGCTAGGACCTTCTCCCCGAGCCGCCGCAGATAATCGAGCTGACTCGACCCCACCGGTCGCTCGACTTCGCGGCCGCGCTCGCGCTGCTTGTCCGACTTGTCCGCGACCGGCGCTGCTTCGCGCACCTCGCCCGCACGCGGCAGCTGGCCGTCCAGACCCATCATGTAGGTGAAGTAATGGATCGGGCAATCGGGCGCACGCGCGCTGCCGTCGGTGAGGCGCTGGGACGGGCACAGCGCTTCGCGCGTTTCCCGTTTCGTCACGTCGGCGAGCAGCGCATCGCGCATGATGGCGGGGAATTCGCGCCCGTAATGAGTATCCCACTCGGAGACGAGCACCACGCGGGGAGACTTGCGGACGCCCTCCACGATGTCGTCTTCGGAGGCCTTTCCGAGGTCCATGCCGAGGATGCCGGTCACTGTCTGCCAGGCCCCTCGAAGCTGCAGCTCGTCCGCCAGTGCATCGGCCAGCTTCTCGTCCGTCACGGTGATGCGGCTCAGACTCACGCCGCGGCAGCGGAATTCGGCTTCGACGAGTCGATGCTTTTTCTGCAGCTCCTCTACCGCATCGATCTCGCCGGGCAGGCACGACGATGCCTCGGTCATGCTCTCCACGAGACTCGCATCCGAAGCAGTCGGCGAAGACGCATAGAACTCGGCTCGACTCGTCTGGAACCTGGCGGCGAGCTCTTCACCCCTTGCCGCGCTCCTCGGCCTGACGAGGTAGTCCTCCCTCAGCTCCCGCACCATCTGCTTGAGGATCCCCGACGACCCGGGTCCGAGCACCTTGATGGCGAGGCCGTCGCGCTTGATCTTCGTGTTCTCGCCATATGCGATTCGTTCAAAGAGCTCGTGCAGTTGTTCGAGCGGATCATCCGACCACAGCACGTCCTCGTTGAACCAGGCGATCACGAGATTCTCGGTGTCTCCCTTCGCGGTTCGCCGATAGAACACCTCCCAGGGGAGAACCGATGGCAGGGGAAGCTTCTCGCCTGATAAGTCTTCGAAGTCGATGAAACCGATGTGATCCGGATCGAAGGGCTCGAAACCGGCGAGGTGCAGGCCCGAGAGGATTGCGTAGCGCTGCTTGCGGCGAAATTCGCCCGCCATGCCGTAGGGCGCGCCGGTCACCGTCACGACGAGCAGCGTCCCGTTGCCTGTCGACAGCCATCCGCGAATCGATTTCTCCTGGTTCCGTCTCTCCGCATGCCGCTGACTTGCCTCCACTTTGAAGTCCTCGGGACCTTTGCGACACGCTTCTTTCGACGGCGCGTTCAGGCATTGCACCGCCTCCACGAGGCTCTGGCGCTGCTTGCGCTCCTCGGCACCTTGTTGCTCGGCCTGCTGGCGTATGCGATAGCGCGCGACCGCATCGAACGGGTCCTCCCACATCCG
>JBEVOI010000248.1:0-6756 GCA_040507665.1 Burkholderiales bacterium | reverse complement strand
GCCGTGACCCCTCGATTGGCGCTCACGAATTGTCACGTACTCGGCTCCAATCGCGTCCATTTCCTCCTCAAGCGCAAAGCGATCCTTGCAGCGACCATTGCCTACGGCGACAAAAGCTCAGACCGTTGCGTGCTTGAGATCAAAACGGGCGCACTCGCTGCTGTGGGCGGAATACGTCCCTATTCGAACCTAACTGTTGGTGAAAGGGTGTATACGGTCGGGTCGCCAAGTGGATTGGAAAATACCTTGGGCGAAGGAATCATCTCCGGACTTCGGCGCCGGTGGGGTGTCGATCTCGTGCAGACGAGCGCCCCTATCTCTCCGGGCTCGTCCGGGGGCGGCCTATTCGATGCCGCGGGAAATCTCATCGGTATCACCACCTTCCTGCTGCGCGATGCACAGAATCTCAACTTCGCGATCGCCGCCGATGCTTATTGGCGATAGCGCAATGCATGGCCACGAGGGAGAAGGCGGAAAATAGGTAAGGCTCTGGGCAGCCGTCGGAATCAAAACGGATGGTACTGGTAAAGCCATGTCTCCGATAACACGTCGTCGCCGTTCCTGAGGAAGAGCCGCATCTCGACCGGTTCGGACCCATCCACCGTGAGATCGAACTGCGCACGCCAGTGGCCGGGTACGTCATTCGGCACCGCTTCGGTGAAGACGTACGAGAAGCTGCCGCGCGATGCCCACAAAACCGCTTCGGGCTTCACCCCTGAGGGTAAGTTCACCAGCGGACCGCCCTTGAACTCAACCATGAATTTGCGCACGCCCTTCGGCCGCGCGAGGCCGGGTTGACCTCCATTGCCCAAGCGCGTCGCGACGACGCGCGCGAGCGGTGTGGGCGATGGCTCGTCCGCCGCCCAATACAGCCGATACTTGAAGGTGTGGCTCTGGCCGGCCCTTGCCGGCTCGGCCGGCACCCAGATGGCGACGATGTTGTCGTGGATCTCGTCGTTGGTCGGGATCTCGATGAGCTGGATCGCGCCCTTGCCCCAGTCGTTCAGGGGTTCGAGCCAGAGGCTCGGACGCCGCTCATAGTAAACGCCATCCTGGAAGTGGTCGAAGGCGCGGTCACGCTGCAACAGGCCGAACCCTCGCGGGTTCTCATCCGCAAAGGACGAGACCATGGTGCGCGGCGGATTGTTGAGCGGGCGCCAGATGCGCTCCCCCGCGCCGGTCCAGAGCACAAGGCCGTCGGAGTCGTGCACCTCGGGGCGCCAGTCCACCGCTGTCGGCTTCACGGTTTCCGAGTACCAGAACATCGAGGTGAGCGGCGCGATACCGAAGCGCGCCACGTCCTTGCGCAGGAACAGCCTCTGCTCGATATCCATCACGACTTTGTCGGTTCGCGTCATGACGAAACGAAAGGCGCCGGCGACGCTCGGTCCATCGAGGAGCGCGTAGACCGTCACGCTGTCGCTGTTGTCCTTCGGCGTTTCGAGGTAGATGTGAGTGAAATCCGGGAATTCCTCGGGGCTGGTAGGCACCGCCGGATCAATCGCGATCCCGCGCGCCGACAGCCCGTACTGGTAAAGCTCACCGATGGCGCGGAAGTACGACGCGCCGAGGAAGGCGACCCAGTCGTTCTTCCTCCAGTCGAGCTTGCCGTCGCGGGCTTCCTGAAAACGGAAACCGGCAAAGCCGGCGTTCTCCGGCAGTTTTAGGGCGACGGAATCCGCTGGCATGTCGAAGTACGCTGGCTCGTACACGATCTCGCGCGTCTTCTGCCCTTCGACTACGTGCATGCGGACCGGCTTCTGAAAAAACTGGCCGAGATGGAAGAAAGTCACCGGAAAGCGCCCCGGTCCATCGGCGAACAGCGCCAGCTCGGGCTTGAAGCGGATCTGACCGTGTGCCTGATAGTCGATCTGACTGAGAATCTCGGGAGAAGGACGGGGCGGCGGCGTGTAAGGACGTGCTGCGAGTTCCCTCGCGCGGGCGATCAGACTCTCGAAGCTGAAAGGCTGCGGCCGGCCGAGCACCAGCTTCGCCGTTCGGTCGGCGCGTTGTGCGAAGGCGCGCGCAGGCAGAGAAACGAGCGAAGCGGAGAAGACCGCGACGCGGACGAATTGGCGACGTGTTGGCATGATCTCCAGGAGTTCGGTTGCAGCCCAGTCGGTTTTCGTCAATACGCCTTCCGATAGGCTGCGGGCACGCTGCAAGCAGCGCGATTCATTCGGGCTTGGGCAGCGTGATCTTGCGCGGGCCCAGAAGCTCCTCGTCGACGCTCACCTTCTTGGCCAGAAAGATCGCGGAATCGAGTTTGACACAGTTGCGCGCGCGGTAGAACTTCAGCGCACGCTCGTTGTTCTCCGCGACCTCGAGCACGATGTGGGTGCAGCCGCGCAAGCGGGCGGCGTGCTCGATCTGCTCGAAGATATAGGAGCCGACCCGCAGCCCGTGGTAATCGGGGTGCACCGCCAGTTCCTCCACGAACAGCGGCCGCATGTTGCGCTTATCGAAGTAGCGGTGATTCATCCAGTTGTCGGACCCGACGATCTCGTAGGCGAACTCCGCGTATCCGACCAGCTCGTACTTCACGCCCTTTTTCAACTCGAACAGGAGCTGCTCGATTCCTTCCTCCTCGTAGATCTCGAAGAAGTGTTTCTTTAGCCGGGGTCGCTGGTACTCGACCGTCTCGCGGTTCACATCGCGGAAAACGCGTTTGAGGAATTCCCAGACGCGATTGAGGTCGCGGCGATGGATGCGCCGCACCCGCAGCTCAGTCTCCACTGCGGTGTCCGGATGCGGCTCCAGTGTAGGTTCGGTGTCTGCCATGATGGGCCGCAATTATAGCGCCGGGTCACGGCGTGGCGTTAGGCAGTGTCTGGGCGTGAGGCGCTGACGAGTCATGGCCAATCGCGGCTTGGGCACAGGTATTGCGAGCGATCGCGCGATCCGCCACGGCGGACCCCAGCGCGCAAGTTCCCATACCGCTGTGCGGGGTCGGCCGAGCCGGCTGGCGGCAGGCCTGGGCTGTCTGTCTCCCCGCCTCGGAATCAACTTACAAGAGCCAATGCCATGACCATTCTCCGCTGCAACAAGTGCGGTCATCTCGAAGAACGCCCAAGAGAGACTTCCGGAACGACGATTCCCTGCCCCCGCTGTGGCACCTCCACCCAGACCTACGATACGGTGCTCTTCGTCAGCAAAGTGCTGGAGAAGTTTTTTGCGACGCAAACTGAGCTCGTGCGCCTGCGCAGCGCGGCGGTTACCGGCGAGCGCCAGCCCAGTGGTGCAGCAGCCCTGACGCTGGTGCCCGAGAGCTTCGATCTGCACAATTCGAGCGTATTATCGACGGAGCTCCAGCACGGCCCGATCCAAGAATGGTTCCAGCGCAGACACATCCAGGTTCGCACCAACGTCCAGGCGGTAGACACCACGGGTTTCTTCGACGAGGTCGCGGTCGCCATCGGCAAGAGCAACGGCGTGCTCAAGGAGGTGGTAGACCGGATCCGGTTCGCCCAACTCAAGGGGTTCGCCAGCAGCACGATCCATCTGGACAAGAAGTCGCCGGAGGACGCCCAGCTCATCGTGGATTTCTGCCGGCAGCTCTATGACTATTCCTTCGTCGCGAAGTGCTTTCACCTAAGGCAGGAGAAGCTCCTCCGGCTCGTGCTGCAGACCGCCCCGGCGATCCGCGAGTTCTTCAATGGAGATTGGCTGGAATGGCACGTCTTCATGGGCATGCTGGAGTCGGCGCGACATCATAAACGCCGGTATTCATGCGCGCGCAATCTGGTAATCACCCTGCAGAACGATGAGACCTACGAGCTGGACGTGTTCTTCCTGTTGGACGGCAATCGTCCCGTTTGCATCGAATGCAAAAGTGGCGAATTCCGGCACGATATCGACCGCTGCCTCACCCTGCGCAAGCGACTCGGCATCCGTCGGGACGACTTTATCATGTGCGCCGTGGGCCTTAGTCGTGAACAGGCGGCGGGTCTCTCGAGCATGTACGAGCTGACCTTCAGCAACGAGCAGGATCTAGACGGACGGCTGGCGCAGATATTCCACGTGCAGGTCGCTTCGCAGCAGATCGCGCGCACAGCATAGACCCATCCGGACAACGCTCTTGAGGCTCACCAGCCGCGGTCCTCGCGCACGAGCTTCAGGCCTTCGTCCGCCATCTCATGCACCACGCGGCAGCAGCGCGCGCACCCGCTCCAGCGTGTCGGCTTCCTGGATGGGTTTGTCGCGACGCAGGCGAGCGATGCGCGGGAAGCGCACCGCGATGCCTGCCTTGTGCCGCGGGCTGCGCTGAATACCCTCGAACGCAAGCTCGCAGACGATCGCTGGCTTCACCGTGCGTACCGGGCCGAACTTCTCGACGGTGTTGCGACGGATGAAGTCATCGACCTCGCGGATCTCGGCGTCGGTGAGTCCCGAGTAGGCCTTCGCAAAGGGCACCAGCGCGCCGCCGTCCCACACGCCGAACGTGTAATCGGTGTAGAGGCTCGCGCGGCGACCGTGGCCGCGCTGGGCGTAAATGAGCACGGCGTCCACCGTGTACGGCCCGATCTTCCATTTCCACCAGTCGCCGCGGGTGCGACCGACGCCGTATCCGGAGTCCAACCGCTTCAACATGAGCCCTTCGACGAGCCGCTCGCGACTTTGCTCGCGCGTTCGACCGAGGGTGTCCCAATCATTGGCGCTGACCACTTCGGACACGCGCAGCGGCGTCCCGGAAGGAAACTCACTCGCCAGTGCTTCGAGCCATGCTCTGCGCTCCCGCAGTGAGGTGGCGCGCACGTCGCGCCCGCTCCGCTCCAGAAGATCGAAGGCGAGGAATACAACCGGCGCATCCTGCAGCACTTTCCTTCCCGGTGTTTTCCGGCCGAGGCGCTTCTGCAGCAAGTTGAAGGGCGCGACGCGGTCATCCTTCCACGCGAGCACTTCACCGTCGAGCACCGTACCGTCGGGCAGCGTCGACGCGGCGGAGACAATTTCGGGAAAGGTGTCGCTCACCACCTCGTCGCCGCGTGACCAGAGAAAGACACGTCCTTCGCGGCGTACGATCTGGCAGCGGATGCCGTCCCATTTCCACTCGGCTTGCCAGTCGCGCACTTCTCCCAGCGAGCGAGGATCCTCCTCGAGCGGATGGGAGAGAAAGAAGGGATAGGGCCGACTGGATTCGACGCCTGCGGTATCGCGGGACACAAGCGCTTCGTAGAACGATACGGAAGGCGTCCACTCGCCTGCGAGCCGGTGCGCGATCACGTCGGCGTCGACCCCGCTCACGCGGGACAGCGCGCGGATTACCAGTTGCGCGGACACGCCGACGCGGAAGCTGCCGGTAGTGAGCTTGTTCCAGACGAGGCGCCCGGTCCAGTCGAGCTCGTCCCACGCGGTGCGCAGACGAACGAGGCGCTCCTCCTCCGGCAGCGCCGGCAACGGCAGCAGACGCTGCTCGATCCATTCATGAAGCGGCATGTCGGTGATGCGGGACGGCGGCGGGAGCAGATGCGCGATGGTTTCGGCGAGATCGCCGACAGCGTCGTAGCTCTCTTCGAACAGCCAAATGGGAATGCCCGCAGCATCCGCCGCGAGGGCGCGCAGCTTCGGCGCGGAGATCGCCTGGCGGGGGCGCTGGCCGCAGAGGAAGAACACGGCCCAGGCGGCATCGGCGGCAGGGGCAGCCGCAAAGTAGTCGCGCAACGCCGCGGTCTTTTCCAGCGTCGAGTTCGTGCGGTCGAGGCGCGCGTACAACGCGGTAAAGTGCCTCACTGCACCGGCCCCTCCACCGCGTCGGTATCCTCCGGGGACGTTTCACCCCCATCCTGCTCGCCTTCGAACCGGGTTTCGAGCGCACGGGCGTCGTAGCCATGCTCGGCGAGCCACCGCACCATGACCGGCACCTGGCCGTGCGTGACAAAGATGCGATGGGCGCCGGTCGCTTCGATCGCGGAGACTAGTCCCGGCCAGTCCGCGTGGTCGGACAGCGCGAAGCCGCGATCTACCGCGCGGCGACGGCGCGCGCCACGGATCAGCATCCAGCCGGAGGCGAACGCGTCGGAGTAGTCGCCGAAGCGCTTGAGCCACGGTGTGCCCTGGGCAGACGGCGGCGCGATGATCAGAGCGCGGGAGAAGTCGAATCCCTTTTCGAGTTCCGAAACCCGTAACGTTGTTGGCAACTTCACGCCGCTTTCCCGGTACGCCTGGGTCAACGGTTCCACGGCGCCATGCACGACGATGGGGCCGACGCTCGCATCGATGCCCGCCAGGATTCGTTGTGCCTTGCCGAAGGCATAGGCGAAGAGCACGCTGGCCTTCTCGGCCTGCTGATTCGCGCGCCACCATTCCTCAATCTCGGCGAAGAGCGCTGCCTGTGGTCGCCAGCGATACACCGGTAGCCCGAACGTGGACTCGGTGATGAAGGCGTCGCAGCGCACCGACTCGAAGGGCGCGCAGGTGACGTCCGGCTCGACGCGGTAATCCCCCGAGACGACCCACACCTCTCCACCGTGCTCGATGCGCACCTGCGCCGAACCGAGGACGTGGCCCGCGGGGTGGAGCGAGACGCGCGCACCGTTGATGAGGACGGGCTCGCCGTACGGCGTGGTCTCGATCGCGGCGTCAGGGCCGAGCCGAACACGCAGCACCTTCTCGCCCTCGCGCGCGGCGAGGTAACGCTCGTGTCCTGGGCGTGCGTGATCCGCGTGCGCGTGGGTGATTACCGCCCGCGCAACGGGGCGCCAGGGGTCGATGTAGAAGCCTCCCGGTTCGCAATAGAGGCCGGCTTCCTTCAGGGTG
>JBEVOI010000233.1:0-3358 GCA_040507665.1 Burkholderiales bacterium | reverse complement strand
AAGCAGGGGTTGAACGATCCTGTATTCGTGAATCCGCGCTGGGAGGGATTTAAGGCGCGCGGAGGATTCCAGGGGACCAGCGGAAGCTCCTCGATACGCAATGTCGGTACGATCGTGCGTCCGGCCGGCGCTGCGGCGCGTCAAATGCTTGTCGCCGCCGCAGCGCAGACCTGGGGTGTGCCCGAGAGTGCTTGTTATGCGGCAAGCGGCAAAGTGATTCACCGCGACAGCGGACGCAATCTGACATTCGGGCAGCTTGCCGAGAAAGCCGGGACGATGCCGGTCCCGAAAGATGTCGCGCTCAAGAAACCGGGCGAATTCAAGTTGGTCGGTAAATCGATTCCGCGCGTCGACACGCCCTCCAAGGTGAACGGGAAGGCTGTGTTCGGGATAGACGTCAGTGTGCCGGACATGCTCATCGCGACGGTCGTTCATTGCCCCGTCTTTGGAGGCAAACCGGTGAGCGTCGACGCGAGTCAGGCCAAGGCTGAAGGGTGTACGCGACGTCGTGCAGTTGAGGTCGGGCGTTGCCGTGGTCGCGGAGGACTTCTGGTCCGCGAAGAAAGGCGCAGCCGCCCTCAAGATCACCTGGGACGAAGGTCCGGTCGCGAAGGTATCGACGCCTGAAATCCGCAAGACTTTCGCCGAGCTCGCGCAGAAACCAGGCGTCGTTCGGCGCAACGACGGCGATGCTAACAAGCTTCTGATTGAAACCGCGAAGAGAATCGACGTCGTCTATGAGGCTCCGTTGCTGGATCCGGCTTGTCTGGAGCCTGTAAACGCGACTGCCCGTTGGAAGGGCGATTCGGTCGAGGTTTGGGCGCCAACGCAAGCCCAATCGCACGCCACGCAGGCCATCACAGATGCATTCGGCCTCCCGCGCGAAAAAGTAATAATTCACACCACGCTTCTCGGCGGTGGGTTCGGCCGAAAGTTGTACAGCGACTTCATTGTTGAAGCCGTAGAGGCGTCCAAGGTAATCGGCAAGCCGGTGAAATTGATCTGGACGCGCGAAGAAGACATGCAGCACAGCTTCTACCGCCCATCGAGCTACAACGTTCTGTCATCAGCGCTCGGGGAAGATGGGATGCCGCTCGCCTGGAAACACCACATCGTCGGTCAATCGATTCTCACCTATCATCCCGCGTTGACACACCTGCTCAAGGATGGAATGGATGCGACTTCAGTCGCGGGAGCCGGAGATGTCTTCCCGTACGCGATCCCGAATGTTTACGTCGACTACGTGCTGCATGACCCCGGTATTCCGGTCGGTTTCTGGAGGTCGGTAGGGAACTCGCAAAACGGCTTCATAGTGGAAAGCTTCATCGACGAGCTCGCCCACGCTGCGGGCAAAGATCCATACGAGTATCGGCGCCAGCTCTTGGCGAAACACCCGCGCTTTCTTGGAGTGCTCGATCTCGCCGCCGAAAAGGCGGGATGGAAGACACCCCCTCCCGTTGGCATATATCGCGGCATCGCGACAACTTTCTCTTACGACACCTATGTGGCTGAAGTCGCTGAAGTGTCGGTTGCCAAAGACGGCACGGTGAAGGTCCACAGAGTGGTATGCGCGGCCGATCCCGGTTGGGTCGTGAATCCAGACACGTTCAAGGCGCAGATGGAAAGCGGAATCTGCTACGGCATGAGCGGCGCGCTTTTCGGGGAGATCACCATCAAGAACGGGCGGGTCGAGCAAAGCAACTTCCATAACTATCCGCTTCCGCGCATCCACGACATGCCGAAAATCGAGGTTTACATCCTGCAGGGTGAAGGCCCGCAAGGGGGTGCCGGCGAACCCGGCACACCGCCAATCGCTCCCGCGATATGCAATGCGATTTTCGCCGCAACCGGAAAACGCGTTCGGCGATTACCGGTGCGCGTTGAGGACCTACGGAGTGCGTGACGAGACCTTGACCTTAACGTACTGAAACTACGTGGGCTGGTTCGAGAACGGTCGCAAAGCTCGGGTTGTGGCCGTTTTCGAGAGCCGCCCAGGTCGACCGTATGACATGAGCGCCTCGTTCTTCGCTCTCCCGCGTTCCCCCTCTTTTCTCTGTTCTCTTTGCGCTCTGCGGTGCAAGGTTCTTCGCCCTAGGCGTGCAGAAGCTTCTCTATTTCCACACACGCCGCCTCCGCTCCGTCCTCCCGCTCCATCCGCCGCGCGACATCGCTGGCCGCGCGCGTGTATGCTGGATCGCTGAGCAGCTCGCGCAGCGCCTCGACCCCTCGTTCCACCGAGAACTTCGCCCGCGGGACGTGCTGTCCGATGCCGCGCTTCTCCGCGCGCTCGCCGTTGTCGGGCTGGTCGTGGCTGAACGAGACCACCAGCATCGGCCGCGCCGCGCGCATCGCCTGCGCGAGCGTGCCGATCCCGCCCTGGTGCACGACCGCGGCGGCGCGCGGAAAGAGAGTGGAGTAGGGAGCGTACTCGGTGGCGAAGATCTCCCGCGGGAGCGATCCCAACCCAGGATCGCCGACCAGCTTGCCCGTGAGCAATACCGCGCGATGCCCGAGCCGCTTGGTGATCTCCACCGCCTGCCGATAGAAGTCGCGTGCGACGAACACAGCAGACGAGCCCAGTGTGAAAACGATCGGTGCCGCGCCCGCGTCTAAGAACGCATCGAGCGCCTGCATCGGGTGCGGGTCCACCTCGTCCGCGTCGTAGAACGGGAAGCCGGTGATGTGCGTGTGCGGCGGCCAATCGATCTGCGGCTCGGCGAGCGCGGAGGAGAACAAGGCGAGCGTGCCGTGCGGCGAGAACTGCCCTTCGAAAAGCGGATCGCCGGCAGGCTCTGATATGCCACGCTCGCGCGCGAGGCTCCGCACCGGCTCCGACCAGCTGCGTGCTGTCTTCTTCAGCGCGCGGAAGACAAAGCGGTAGAGCGCAGGACTTACGCCGTGCAGCGACTTCACCCACGGCGCCGGTGGGAGAATCGGTGGATCGTACGCGGACATGAAGACCATCGGTTGCAGCACGGTAGACAGCCACGGCGTCCCGAGCTTGCGCGCGACCAGCGGCGCCGCGTAGGTGAGAGGGTGCGACACCAGCACATCCGCGTCGCGTGCCGCCGCGAGCAGATCGTCGAAGGTGTGCGGCAGGTGCGGCATGACGAGCTGGCGCGTCATGTATTCCGTCCCACGCCGGGGGTCGTACACGCGGCGCACGATCTCGGCCTGCTCTCCGAGCCCGGCGAGATTCGGCCGCATCGGCCGAAAGCGGATCCCCTCCCGCTCGACCTTCGAACGATACATCTCGGAGGTGACGATGGTCGCGTCATGCCCGCGCGCGAGCAGCCCCTGCGCGATCGCGATATAAGGATGAAGATCGCCGTAGGAGCCGAAGGTCGTAAGGACGATG
>JBEVOI010000016.1:0-2803 GCA_040507665.1 Burkholderiales bacterium | reverse complement strand
ATGCGCAGCACCGCTCCCTGCATGCGCCCAAGCGCGTTCCGCGCGTGCTCACGATGGTCGGTCCGCTCGGCCGTGCGAATGAAATTGCGCAGCCCGGATACGATGTTCTCGCGCCGCGTGACCTGCTCCACGGTATAGGCCGCGCTGCGGCGCGCCTCGGCGCTCCAGTCCGCGAAAATAAAAGGCGACTTGAGCAAGTCAAGCAGGTCCTGATGGTAGAAGTCGCTGCCGAGGCAGTCGAGAAACCGCATGATGGCGGTTGCCGCAGCGACCGTGGAGAGCGTCCAGCCGGTCTCGTCCTGCACCAGCACCTCTGCGCGTTCAAGCAGCGCCCGCAGACGGCGCGCGACGAGCCGATCCTGGACTACCACAGCGATGCGCTGTCTGCCCTCCAGCAACCAGCTGCGCACGCGGGTGTCCGCGGCCTGGGCCTCCTCTTCCAGGGTTGCGGCGCCGAAGAGCGAAACTCGCCGAGCCAGCGGACTGCCGTCGGGATCGTCGCGAAAGGCGGCGGCGCGCTCGCGCAGACTCGGTCCGTCTTCATCCGGCGGGGGCCATGCGGCGTGCAGCGCGCGCACGAGTGGCTCGACATCGTCCTCGTCCCCCGGCACATCGGCCTCGATCACGAGTACCGGCTGACGCTGCCCATACGCGGTGAGGAACTCGGTTTCGGCTGCGGTAAGCGCTTCGAGCCCAACCGCCACGAGCGGCCCCGACGCTGATTCGCTCAGCGCGCCGAGTTGCAGGTGATAGCGAGTGACCCCATCCACCGACTCGCCGGCATCGCGCACCAGCGCGCGCCACGCCTCGTGCACGAGCCGCGCCTCCATCTCCATGGGCGCGCCGGCCTTGCGATGGTAGGCTTCCTCGAGCCGTGCGGTGAACGCCTCGACTGTTTTCGGCAGCGCGGCGCGGTGCCGCGTCAGGTCGTCCGCGAGACGGCGCAGTTCCGCCGCGACGCCCCAGAGGTCGGCGTCTTGGAACCAACCGCGGCCGCGGAGCTGCGCGAAAAGCGCGAGCTCTCGCGCGCTGTCGGTCCAGAGGGCCGGGCCGCAGGGAACAGAAGCGGCCCAGTCCGTCAGAGTAGTCAGCCGCGGTAGCAGGAGCACCGGGCCCCCGGCGGCCTGCGCAAGGGCGCGAGCGAAACCACCTGCGGCGCCGTGGCTCGGCAGGAGAACGGTGATACCAGAGAGATCGGAACGCGGCGGGCGGAATCGATCCGCTACCGCCTGGGCAGCGCCGCGCAGAAGCTGCGCCGGCGAGAGGGTCAGAAGCTCCAGACTCGAAGTAATGCGTCCGATAGCGTGCGGATGATCAGTGAGCGGATTCCAGGCTCACTGTGTATAGCTCGAGAATATGTGGATCTCGTCTTTCACCTTCGCCTACTCGGAGCGCCCGCCGCGGCGCGCGGAGCAGGGGCCCCGGCGCTCTTTCGGGGATGCGACCGCAGAGCGGACGAATCGGACGCGTATCCATGCCACTATTTCTCAAGCAGGTGAATTTTCTCTTTGACCTTCGCCCACTCATCCGCGTCCGGCGGGCCATCCTTCTTCTCCACGATGGCTGGCCAACTCTTGGCCAGCTCCGCGTTCATCGCGGTGAACTGCCTCTGGTCCGCGGGTACATCGTCCTCGGCGAAAATTGCCTCGACCGGGCACTCCGCCACGCACAGGGTGCAGTCGATGCACTCGTCGGGATCGATGACAAGGAAATTCGGGCCCTCCCGGAAGCAGTCCACGGGGCAGACATCCACGCAGTCGGTGTACTTGCACTTGATGCAGCTCTCGGTAACGACGTAGGTCATGGTGCTCGGTCTCTCGATCCTCGGTGCGGCCCCTCAAGACCGCGAATTTTAGCAGAAACGCGGACGCCGCTTTGGAGCCCTTCCGCTTTCGAGCCCTTCCCAAGCAACGCCATTTTGGATAGCATTGCCATAAGTAGTCTCCTTTCCCGGCCACCCTTCGCGGCGGCACCCCCTCCAGATACCATAAAGTCATAGGATTCAGAGGTCCCATGAGCGAGCACATTCACTACGTCACGGACGACACCTTCGAGCAGGAAGTGCTGTCCTCCCCGGTACCGGTCCTGGTGGACTACTGGGCGGAATGGTGTGGCCCTTGCAAGATGATCGCCCCGATCCTCGACGACGTGGCGAAGGAATATGCTGGTAAGCTGAAGGTGGCGAAGCTCAACATCGACGAGAACCAGGCGACCCCGCCGCGCTTCGGCATCCGGGGGATTCCCACCCTGATGCTGTTCAAGAACGGAAATGTGGAGGCGACCAAGGTGGGGGCGCTGTCCAAGTCCCAGCTCGCCGCCTTCCTTGACAGCAATCTGTGAACCCGATAGCTTGATTTTTTGACACCTCCCCGAAGCAGCCGAGCCCGCCGCGCCGCCCCGGGGCAGGCTCCAAAGCGGCCCCCCGCGCCCTCCCCCAGTTTCCCGGAGCTTTCTCTCCATCTTTCGCCTCGCATCCAATCGGCTCTACCCATGCATCTGTCGGATCTGAAGAATCTCCACGTGAGCGAGCTGGTGGAGATGGCCATCGCCAACGAAATCGACGGCGCCAATCGCCTGCGGAAACAGGACCTCATCTTCGCGCTGCTGAAGAACCAGGCCAAGCGTGGAGAAAGCATCTATGGCGAGGGGACCCTGGAAGTCCTGCCGGACGGATTCGGCTTCCTGCGCTCGCCGGACACGTCCTACCTCGCGGGGCCCGACGATATCTACGTAAGCCCGTCCCAGATCCGGCGCTTCAACCTCCATACCGGGGATTCGGTCGAAGGCGAGATCAGGACGCCGA
>JBEVOI010000156.1:0-5397 GCA_040507665.1 Burkholderiales bacterium | reverse complement strand
TAGTACGCGGTGATCTGCTCGATCCGAAGGCCCTTCGACCAGGGATAGACGAGGCTCTTCTCGGGGCCCTTGAAGTAGTACTCGACGTGGCACTGGCCGCACACGTAGGCGCGCATTTCGGCGGTGGAGGCCTGCTTGTTCACGTCGTAGTCCTTGACGCCGAGCGAAGCCTTGTAGGCGCGCATGCCTTCGATGAAGGCGGGGCGGGTGATCCGGAGCCTCATGGTCTTGGCGTCGTGGCAGTCGATGCAGGCGACCGGGTGCTGCACGAGCTTGACGGCCTCGCTGTAGGGCATCGCGTTGATCTTCTCGAAGCCCTTGATGATGTCCCCTTCGCCGGCCTTCTTGTTGGCGAGATAAGTCGAGGCATGGCAGTTGAGGCAAGCGCCGGGCTGCTGCACCACCTGCTGACGCAGCGTGTACTTCTGGTCCTCGAGCATGTAGGCGTGGCCACGCTCCTCGCGGAAGTCCGCAGCGAACGCATATCCCTGCCACATGGTCTTGAGGCCGATGTCCTCGTCGACCTTCGTTCTCGACACGATCGAGCGCGGATCGGCCTGGGTCGGCGCGCGAGGCATCGCCTCGCTGCCCCCGTACTTGGTCCGCTGCATGTCGACGGTCTTCTTGTAGAGCTCGTAGTGCAGGGGGAACACCCTCCCCCAGACCGCTGGGTCATCGACGTCGTCGTTGATCGGCCAGGCGTCGTCCTTCTTCGCCGCCTGATCCTTGGCCGGCTTCTTCCCCGGGTCCTGCGCGAAGGCGTCGCTTGTGGGCGGGTTTGTCGGTAGCGCCAGCAAGAGCGCGCCGACGAAGGCAGCGAGCACCGCAGCAACAATGGACCATGCGTAGGAGCGCGAAGACGTGCTCATCGTCGTTGCTCTCCTGCTCGGGACCGTTAGGCTCGCCGGTTCGGTCAAATGACCTCCGGAACCATCTTGATCGCGCCGCACGGGCACTCCGCGACGCACAACCCGCAGCCCTTGCAATAGTCGAGGTTGAACTCGAACCGCTTGCCGGGCCCGAGCTTGATGACGGAACATCAGCTCATACGGTATGACAGCCGGAACGGAGGTCCTTGAGGCATGTCAATTGGAGGCCTCGCCGTCACCGCGTCGACTGGTTACGGGGAATCACGGTCAGGCTCCGGATGCCCTGCGCGCCGCGAATCAGGACGCCTTCGATGTCGGCGGTGGCCGACGGTCCCGTCATGAACACGGCGTACTTCGCCTCGAAGAAGCCGCGGTGCCGATAGGCGTGGTGCAGGTTCGGCACGATGTCCTTCGGGTCGAGCAGCACCACCAGATGCTGGGACAGGAACCCGAGGGCGTTGACCTTGAAATGCGCCTCGGTCAGAAAGACCGAGCCGGTTTCCGCGACGCCGAACCCCGCTCGCACAACGCCCACGTCGACGTCATCGAGCTCCGCCGGGTCCCTGACCTGGTCGATCGCCCGGTTCCCAGCGACTTCCGGGGTGGCCGAGCAGATGACCTTGGCGTCGGGGAATTTTTCCCGGATCAGCGCATCGAGATTGCCACCGGCAGGCGCATCGAGGAACGCGCCCCCCATGCGGGCCAGGTTGCCCTTGAAGGTCTCCACGGGCGAGGCCAGGTCCCGATCGAACGTCGGCACGGCGGGAAGCGGCTGCGCGGCCGGTTGGTTCTTGCGCACGCGCGCCAGGATCTCGTCGCGGCTGCTCACTTCTTCCTCCGGTACTTGAGATACCAGTCGCGGAAAGTCATCCTGGCGGCCTTCGGTACTTCGCGTTGGCGCCCCCACGCGTTCAGAGGGTTGTAGATCATGGTCCGCGGAAGGTATTCGAGGCCCGCATTGGCCGCTTTTACCGCCGCCCGGTAGAGCTTCGGGCTTGCCAGCACCTTGCCGGCCATTCTCATGGCCTCCTTCTTCATGATCGGCAGCTGATTGCGCTCGTTGATGATCTGGCGCCACTTGTAGATCTGCTCGTGAATGTTGATCTTTACCGGACAGACACTGGTGCAACTGCCGTTCAGCGTCGAGGCAAAGGGCAGCGAGCTGTATTTGCGCAGGTTGAACGCCGGATCGATGATGACGCCGATCGGCCCCGAGTACGTGGAGCCGTAGCTCAGGCCGCCGCTGCGCCGGTACACCGGGCAGGTGTTCAGGCAGGCGCCGCAGCGGATGCATTTGAGCGAGTACCAGAAGTCCGCCATGCCAAGGCGCTCGGAACGACCGTTGTCGACCAGGACGAAATGCATTTCCGTCCCGTCGCGCGGCACGCGGAAGTGAGAGGTGATCTGCGTGATCGGCGAGCCGAGGGCGCTGCGCGAAAGAAGTCGAACAAAGACGCCGAGGTGATCGATGCGCGGAATGATCTTTTCGATGCCGATCGAGGCGACGTAGAGCTTCGGTAGGTTCACGCTCAAGTCGGCGTTGCCTTCATTGGTGCAGACGACGACGCTGCCGGTCTCGGCAACCGCGAAGTTCGCCCCGGTCATGCCCGCCTCGGCCTTCAGGTAGTAGGGCCGCGTGTCCCGGCGCTGGCTCTCGGCGAGATAGGGCACGTTGCTGTTCTTCGGATCGGTGCCGATGGTCCTCGCGAACACCCGCGCCACGTCCGTTCTCAGCTTGTGCACCGCGGGCACGACGATGTGGCTGGGCGGCTCCTTGTCCAGCTGTTGAATGCGCTCCCCGAGGTCCGTCTCGACGATCGAGATGCCCCGCTGCCCAAGGAAGGAACCCATCTCGCACTCGTCGGTGAGCATCGACTTGCTCTTCACGAGCGTTCGCACGCGGTGCGAGCTCAGGATGTCGAGCACGATCTGGTTGTGCTCGGCGGCGTCCCTCGCCCAGTGAACGCGCGCCCCGTTCTTGATCGCGTTCCGCTCGAACTCCTCGAGATAGTTCGCGAGATGGGTCAGCGTGTGTTCCTTGATCGCCGAGGCGAGCGACCTCAGCGCCTCCCACTCCGGAATCTCCTCGCTCTCGCGATCGCGCTTCTTGCGGAGGTCCCAGAGTCGCTGGTCGTGGAACGCGACATGGTCCTTCGCCGCGATGAATCTCGATGATGCTTCGGCGTGGTCGACGCGCTTGTTCATGCCCATGCTCCATTGAGAACTTGGGCGATATGAATGAACTTCATGTCCAGGCCGAGCCGTTCGGCGCAGCCCCTCTGGTGCATCAGACAGGACATGTCCTGGGAGACGATGTACTCCGCTCCGGCGTTCTTGTGGTCGTTGACCTTGTCGTACCCCATCTTCGCGGAAACGGGCTCCTCGAACACCGAGAACGTTCCGCCGAAGCCGCAACACTCGTCCGGGCGCTTGGGCGCGACCACCTGAATGCCCTTGACCTTGGCGAGCAGGTCGAGCGGCTTCGAGAACGGCGGTCCGCTGATCTCCGACATCTTCGCGTGGCCCAATCCGCGCAGGCTCGCGCAGCCGATGTGCAACCCGACCTTGTGAGGAAACCTCGCCCACGGAAATTCCCGCACTTGGAGCACGTCGTGGAGGAACTCAACGAGCTCATAGGTGCTGCGACGCACCTTCGCCACCGTCGCATTCTGCGGAATGGCGGTCAGATGCTCGCGAACGTGGTGCGCGCAGCTTCCGGACGGCGTGACGACGCAGTCGAAGCCCGCGAAGTTCTTGACGAAGAGCTTTTCGGTCGCGGCGGCATCGTCCTGGCAGCCGCTGTTCGCCATGGGTTGTCCGCAGCACGTCTGGTCCAACGGGTAGTGCACCTCGAGCTTCAGGCGCTCGAGGAGCTTCAGGGTCGCGATGCCCACTTCCGGAAAGAACGCGTCGATGTAACAGGGAATGAACAGTCCGACTTTCATCGGTTCGAATCCTCGCGGGCCGCCGCGGGGTTGCACCCCCGCGGACGGCGCGCTCAGTGCCCGACGACGAGCAGCGTGAACGGCCAAACGTAGGCTTGCAGCGTTACCAGGAGACCCACCAGCGCCGCCAGCGCCACGCTATGAAAGAACACGTAGCGCAGGATGTCGCCCTCGTGCCCGAACCACTGTGTCGCGGTAGATGCGACCACGATGCTCTGGGCGTCGATCATCTTGCCCATGACCCCACCCGAGCTGTTCGCCGATGCCATCAGCACCGGGCTCAGGCCAATCTGCTCGGCCGTGATCCGCTGCAGGCCGCCGAACAGCACGTTCGATGCGGTGTCCGATCCGGTGAGCGCGACGCCGAGCCAGCCGAGCATCGTGCCGAAGAACGGATAGAAGACGCCGGCGACCGCGAATGCGAGCCCGAGCGTCGCGTCGGTGCCCGAGTAGCGGGTGAGGAAGCCGAGCGCGAGCATCGCCGAGATTGTGAGCAGCGAGTAGCGCACCCGCATGATCGTGCGCCCGTACATCTTCAACAGGCCGATCGGCGAAAACTTCATGAACAGACCCGCGATAATCGCCGATAGCAGGATCCCGGTGCCGGTCGCCGATAGGTAGTTCAGTGAGTAGACCGCGCCCTCCTTGACCGGCTTCGCGACCACCGGCGGCACCTTCTCGACCAGGTTGTGCAGCCCTTCGATCGGGAACCTGAACACCGAGATGCCGTCCATGAGCTTCTTGAACTCGGGGACGCCCCAGACGAACACGAACACCGTGAGGATCATCCACGGGATCCACGCCACGATCACCGTCCGCCGGTCGTGCTGCCGCATCGCGGGACCGTCCGGATTTCCGGCGAGCTGCGCTGCGCCAAGGCCCGCTTCCCCGCCTTTGAGCGCGGGAGACGTCCAGATCTTTGCCGGCCGCCACATCCGGAGAAACAGCACGAGGCAGGCCATCGACACCATCGCCGCCACCACGTCGACGAGCCACGGGCCGTGGAAGTTCGAAACGAGGAATTGCGGGATCGCAAAGCTCACCCCGGCCACCAGGATTGCGGGCCAGATTTCCTTCATGCCCCGCCAGCCGGCGAACGCCCAGATCAGCCAGAACGGCACCAGGACGGAGAAAAACGGCAGCTGGCGGCCGACCATCGAGGAGAGCTGGAGAAGATCGAGCCCGGTCACCGCGGCGAGCGCGATGATCGGCGAGCCGAGCGCGCCATAGGCCACGGGCGCGGTGTTGGCGATCAGCGAGAGACCCGAGGCGGCGAGCGGCGAGAAGCCGAGGCCGATCAGGATCGCGGCCGTCACCGCCACCGGCGTGCCGAACCCGGCGGCACCCTCGAAGAACGCGCCGAAGCTGAACGCGATCAGCAGCAGCTGCAGGCGTCGATCCTCCGTGATTCGGGCGATCGAATCCTGCAGCACCTTGAACGAACCGCTCTCCTCGGTCAGCCGGTACAGGAAGATGATGTTGAGGACGATCCAGCCGATCGGCAACAGCCCGAAGAGGCCCCCGTTGAGCGCGGCGAGCCCCGCCATTTTCGCCGGCATGCCGTAGGCGAAGACCGCCACGAT
>JBEVOI010000096.1:0-3452 GCA_040507665.1 Burkholderiales bacterium | reverse complement strand
CTGGCACCACGCTCGCAGTAAAGCGCGTCTCGATCTGATCGACGCCGGGTGTATCGAGGCGGCCGAGCAGGGCGATCTTTGCCGCGTTGCCGAGATCCATCACTTGAATTTCCATGTTTGCGTGCCTCTACTTGTCTTCGTGGGTGGCAAAAGTGTCAGTCGCTTCGGTCGCAGGACGGCGCCCGAAGGCCGTCCACCAGGAAAGGGTATGACAGAAATGCTACGTGAACGTTACGACCACCATCGAGAAGTCGTCCTCCAGCGTTGCGCTTCGCGTGCGTTTCTGGACTGCCTGGTGCAGACGTGTCGGTTCCGGGGTTCCGGGCATCATCGGTTCGAGGAGCAGGGGCACGAAGTCCGAGACGCTCCACTGCATGTCTTCCCGGGTCGTGATCTCGAACACTCCGTCGCTGAAGACATAGAGCTTGCCGCCCGGCGGCACGTCTACGCTTTCCGCTTTGAAGGCATAATCGGTTACCGCCCCGACCATGATGTTCCTCGTTATCAGCGGGAGCGCACGGTCGCGCGCAGGAGGGACGAGAAAGCCGGGATGGTGGCCGGCGGAGCAGAAGGCGAGGGTGCGGGTGCGCAGGTCGTAGACTCCATACCACAGCGTTGCATACATGCCGCCGTGCCGGTCCATCTGGAACATGGCGTTCAGGCGGCTCAGGACCTGGGCAGGCTTCCTGAAATCGGTTCTGGGCAGTGCCTGCTGGCGCAGGACGTTGATCACGGAAACCGCGTGCAGGGCTGCTCCCGCGCCGTGGCCGGACACATCGATCAGATAGATGGCAAAAGTATGGGCGTCCAGCGAGTGGTAACCGAAGGCGTCGCCGCCGAGCCTGTTGGAGGGCAGCAGGATCCACTCGGTGCGGATCGGGCCTTCGGTAAGCTCCGCCGGCAGCAGGGATTGCACGTAGCGGCTGGCGTTCGCCAGATCCCGGTCCAGCTCCTGCGACTCCTCCAGCTCCCTGCGGCTGCGCCACTCGTGCTTCAGCACATGGTTGCCGAGCTCGAGCCTTCCCCCCGCAGGCAGGGGGGCGGAACCCGTCACCCGCTGGCCGTTGATGAATGTGCTGTTGGTGGAACCGAGATCCGTGACGACGGCGGCATCGCCCACTATGTCGACACGGCAGTGGCTGCGGGACACTCGCGGGTCGGGCAGGACCAGGTCCGCCGGCGGCAGGCGACCTACGGTGATCGGCCCTGCTCGAAGCTCGATGCGGTGCCCCGGCTCATCGCCCTCCACCACAACGAGGTAGTGGACGCGGTCATCTTCGTCCGCGGCGCGTCGCTGGCGTGGAAGGCCTCCCCTGAGGACGACGGTCGAACCGTCGACTGGCATGTCCGGCACCGCGATCTGCGTCTCCTCCGGATCGCCGGAGGACGCGCCGTTTTTCCCTGCAGGCTTACTGAACGAGCCCATTGTGCTCCCGTGAATCAAGCTGTCCGGACCTTTCCATGACGGCCCGGAATGTGCGCTCGACGCTGATCGCTCAGCTTCCCTTCGCCGCGTCGTACCCCTTCTTCATCTCGTCCCACGCGCTGGTGAACCCGGACTTCAGGTCCTTCCAGGCATCGCCGGTTGCTTCCTTGATGCCCTTCAACTTCTCTGCCGCGGACTGGCGCTGAGCCTCCAGATCGGCGATCGCCTTCTCGAGCTTGGCCTTTGCCCCGCCGGTCGCCTTCTCCGCCTCGGCCTTGAGCCCCTTGATCTTCGCGTCCATTTCGCCGAGCTCTTTCTCGGCGTTTGCCACGAACTCTTCCTTGGTCTGCGTCGCGAGCTCCTTGACCGATGAAGCGAGCTCCATCGCTTCCTTCTTCACGTTTTCGACAGTCGCTTTCTGCTGCGGCGCTTCGGTCTTGCCGCATGCGGCAAGACCCAGTCCGACGCAGATCCCGAGGACCAGGGTCGAAGAAGTCTTCTTCATGTTCGTTCTCCTGTGGGGCAGTTGCTATTCGCTGTAGCCTGGGATCAAGATACTGCGCGAGGATGATTCGGCTTTCAAGCCGCGCGCCGCCGCCGTTACCTGTGGATTCTCCTCCCACCCGATCCAGCGAGCAAAGAAATGGCTGACCTGAACCCGCCGACCTACGCCGACGTCGTGGACGCCGCCGAGCGGATACGCAGCGCTGCGCGCCGGACACCGGTGATGACCTCACGCACGGCGAACGAGATGGCGAACGCGGACCTGCTGTTCAAGTGCGAGAACTACCAGCGCATGGGCGCGTTCAAGTTCCGCGGCGCCTTCAACGCGATCGCGCAGTTCGACAAAGCGCAGCGCGAGGGTGGCGTCCTGGCCTTCTCGTCCGGCAACCACGCGCAGGCGATCGCGTTGGCGGCACGCCTCCAGGGGGTGAAGGCCACGATCGTCATGCCGCACGACGCGCCCGCTGCGAAGCTGGCTGCGACCCGGGGGTACGGCGGGGAGGTCATCACCTACGACCGCTACACCGAGGACCGCGAAGCGCTCGGGCGCAAACTCGCGGCGGAGCGAGGTATGACCCTGATTCCTCCGTACGACCACCCCCATGTCATCGCCGGACAGGGCACCGCGGCGAAGGAGCTGATCGAGGAAACCGGGCGCCTCGATTGCCTGGTGGTGTGCCTCGGCGGCGGCGGACTGCTTTCGGGGTGCGCGCTTGCCGCCTCCGCGCTGAATCCGAGGTGCAAGCTGATCGGCGTGGAGCCCGAGGCCGGAAACGACGGCCAGCAGTCGTTCAGGAAAGGGGAGATCGTCAGCATCCCCGTGCCCGAAACCATTGCCGACGGCGCGCAGACGACCAGGCTCGGTGCTTACACATTCCCGATCATCCAGCGCTACGTGGAGGACATCGTCACCGTTTCGGATGCACAGCTGGTCGAGACGATGCGGTTCTTCGCAGAGCGGATGAAGATGGTGGTCGAGCCGACCGGCTGCCTCGCGGCGGCTGCGGTCCTCCAGGGCGTCGTGCGGACCACTGGGCGAGTCGGCGTGCTGATCAGCGGCGGCAACGTCGATCTCAGCGTTTTTTCAAAGCTGGTTCAGTAAGGCCAAGGGGAGGTCAATGGAACTGATCGAAACAGCGGCTGCGCCGATTCCGCTCGGGCATTATTCACAGGCGGTGAAGGCGAACGGCTTCGTATTCGTATCGGGGCAGCTGCCGCTCATTCCCGGTGGTGAGCGCCGGATGCCCGAAGGCATCGAGGCCCAAGCGCGCCAGACACTGGAGAACATCCGGCAAATCCTGCTCGCTGCCGGTTCGTCGGTCGATCGGCTGGTGAGCGTGCAGATCTTCATTCCGGACGTGGCGATGTGGCCACCGGTGAATCGGATCTACGAGGAATTCATGGGCACGCACCGCCCGGCGCGGTCCGTCATTCCCACGCGCGATCTCCACCTGAGGGCACTGATCGAGATCAATGCCATCGCCGTCGGGTGAGCGCTGCATCAACCGTCAGAACAACGGCT
>JBEVOI010000072.1:0-3738 GCA_040507665.1 Burkholderiales bacterium | reverse complement strand
ACGCGCTCGCATAATGCAAGCAACGTTCGCGACAGCGCCTCCCGATCTCGCTCGGGGTCCAGGTCGCGCTCGAAGGTGGTTTCGCGACTGACTGACTTCGGTTCCCGCTCGGTGACGACGGGGCGCTCATCGTGTCCTCGGGCGACAGCGGCAAGCCAGCGTCCGTAGCGTTCACCAAAGTGCTCTATGAGCATGCCATGTTCGGCTTGGGCGAGTTCGCCAATGGTACGAACGCCGAGGGTCTCAAGGCGGGCTACCGCTCGCGGACCCACGCCATTGATCCGGCGCGCGGCAAGCGGCCACACACGGCTGGCGAGATCGGCGTAGGTGAGGACCGTTAGCCCATCCGGCTTCTGCAGGTCGGAAGCGATCTTGGCGAGGAGCTTATTGGGGGCGATGCCGATCGAACAGGACAAGCCTGTGGCACGCCGCACGTTGTCCTTGAGTCGCTGCGCCAATGCAAGCGTTTCACCCGCCACGTGCGTCAAGTCGATGTAGATCTCGTCGATGCCGCGATCTTCGATGTGCGGGGCGATCTCGGCGACTGCGGCCTTGAAACGGCGCGAGTAGCGGCTGTAGGCCTCAAAGTCAGCCGGCAGCAGGATCGCGTCGGGCGCCAGGGCTGCGGCCTTCATCAGCCCTATGCCGGAATGCACGCCGAAGGCCCGTGCCGCATAGGTCGCTGTGGTGACCACGCCACGTCCGGCGTAGGAGCGAAGGCGCGGAAAAATCAGCTTGCCCTCCTGCTCGACGGGAGCCTCCTGGCGTCGTCCGCCTACCACCATTGGCAGGCCCAGCAACTGCGGGTAGCGCTGCAGTTCGACCGATGCGTAGAAGGCATCCATGTCGAGGTGGGCGATGCGGCGGTCCATGGTCCCGCATCATAGCGCTGGTTGTGGAAAGGACCGACCGTGGTGCCACCGACCGTTGCGTCGGCCCAGCACGAACGACGAGGCTTGCTCTAGACTCCGGAAGCAGCGATGTGAGCGTTTGGCATCCGTCAGATCAAAGCTGTATAAGGGCCAGATGTCTCTTTACGAACACCTTGCGAAGGAGTTGACCCTATGGACCCTTGGACGATAGGCGGCTTTCTTTGGCTCGCGATTTACGCTTTCGGCGTGATCCTCGCGATCTGCTGGATCATTCTGCCGTTCGCATTGATTGGCACGAAGCCGCTTCTGCGTGAATTGATCGCGGAGGTAAAGAAGACCAACGCCTTGCTTGCCCAGCGCCAACCCTAACGGTTGTTGCTGGGTGGGGCTGGGCGGTGGAGATCAAGACATGGAAGACGAAGAAGGAAAGGCGTCTTTGCTTGCGCGGGCGCGAGCGGCACCGCGGTGAAGGACGCGATCGGGGAAACTTGGTTGATGGATGCGACTGGGCGGCAAGCGGATTCGGTTCCGCGACGCTGAGCGCGTTGTGCTTGCTCCGAAGGCGGATGCTCGCCATGCCGTTTCATAACCCTATTCGCGCTTCCCGGCGCGGCGTAACCTTGGATTTCGCCTGCTACAGGTGGGTTTTCTCATCCCGATGCGGAATTTTGTGTGGAGCTTGTGGCTTGGCCTTTCAATGGGCCTCTGCGCGCAGACTGCTGATCCTGCCGAAGGTAAAGAGGGTTTCGGCAAACCCGCTTTGATCGCCACGGCGGACCTAGCAGGCTTCGATACTTTGCCCGAGGACCGGCGGCAGTTGATCGAGGTTGCAATAGCGGTGGCCAGGGACTCGCCGTGGTTACCGTACACGCCTCGTGGCGCGGATCCCTCACAAGGCGGCTTCGATTGCTCGGGCGCAATGTATTTCGTGCTGCGCAAGGCGGGGCTCAATCCCCCGCGAATGGCCGCGGAGCAGCTTCTATGGCTCAAGTCGAACAAACGTCTGCATGAGGTGCAGCGCGATGCGGTGGCGCTCGAGCACCCAAGCTTGAAGGAACTCCGCCCCGGGGATCTGCTCTTTTGGGGCACACCCGGTTCCGCGGACGACGGCGCTAAGGTCAATATCACGCACGTGGCGCTGTATTTGGGTGCTGAGAAGAAAGACGGGCGTCCGGTGATGATTAATTCCACCGATGGCCGCTCGTATCGAGGGACCAAGGCCAATGGATATGGCGTTTACGACTTCCGCTTACCGCAGGCCGGGGCCAAGGTCGCCTTCATCGGATATGGCACTCCTCTCGGCATCGCGGAAATGCCGGGTGCGTGGCGCCCTGTAAACAGCCGCAGCCGAGAACATGAACGGGCTGATCCGCCAGTTCTTCCCCAGGAAGATGGGCGGGGCCGACGGGCCGTTCTCGTCGTGGTGATGAAAGTTGCGGCGCCCGTTACTGCGACGCGCGAATGTCCGCTCGTTGGCAACGCGACCGGCGGCTTAAGGTCGATTCTGTTGAAAAACTCCAAACTGCAACGACCCTCAATTCTCGCGTGGGCGCGTTGCAATCAACAATTCACCCGGCGCTTGTCAGGACGCTCCTGGTCGCACGCAGCAGACGATCGCATGGTCCTCCTCGTCCGAGCAGGAGCGTCGCCTCTGCGGGCCGAGATTTTTTCGATTGGCTTCGGAAAGGAAGTTTTTCAATAGAATCGGACGAATCCAGTCCTTGAACAGAGCGCAGTTCGACGCCATCCGACGGTGTTTGTTAGGTCGAATTGCGGTTAGGACACTCCTGCTCGGAATGCGGTTGCCTGAACGCGCTGGCGTGTCCCTTTGCCCCTATGCCGCCAGGCTGCGCTTGTGGGCGAGGCTGATCATCCACGCGTGGGTTCCCACCGCTTCCGGGCCATCAGCGTCTGGCTCGGGCTGCAGTTGCACATAGCTGCCATCCGGCTGCATCTCCCAGGCCTGGCGCCGGTCGCGCAGGCACACGTCCAGAATCTCCCATAGCCGCTCGCGCTGCTGCGGCTGCTCGACCGGCGCGGCTGCCTCCACGCGGCGTGAGAGATTGCGGAACATCCAGTCGGCGGAGCCGATGTAGTACTCGCCGGCGAGGGGATCCTCGGAACCGTTCGCGAAATAGAAGATGCGCGAGTGCTCCAGGAAACGCCCAATGATCGATCGCAGGCGTATGTTCTCCGTCCAGCCGGGCACGCCGGGGCGCAGGCTGGAGAAGCCCCGCACGATGAGATCGACCGGCACACCCGCCTGGGACGCCGCCACCAGCGCCCGGCACAGCTGCGTGTCCTCGAGCTGGTTCATCTTCGCTACGATGCGCGCTGGCCGCCCGGCCAGTTTGTTCTCGATCTCGCGGCGGATCATCACCAAGAAGCGCTCGCGCATGTTCATCGGCGCCACCAGCAGCTTCGTAAACGTCGGTGCGCTCGCCGCTCCGGTCAGATAGTGGAAGAGATTCACGACGTCGGTCGTGATCGCCGGGTCCAGGGTGAGCAGCCCGACGTCCGTGTACAGGCGCGCCGTTTTCACGTGGTAGTTCCCGGTGCCGATGTGGGCGTAGCACCTCAGCCCGTGGCCTTCTTTCCTCACCACTAGCGCGAGCTTGGTATGGGTCTTGAGGCCGCGCACGCCATAGACCACATGGGCGCCGACCTTCTCCATGGCGCGTGCCCAGTGCAGATTGCGCGCTTCGTCGAAGCGCGCTTTCAGCTCCACCAGGCAGGCGACCTGCTTGCCAGACTCCGCAGCACGGATGAGCGAGCGAACAAAGGGCGTGTCATCACCTACCCGGTACACGGTCATCTTGATCGCCACCGTCTGCGGGTCGTCGGCGGCATCGCTGATGAACTGCTC
>JBEVOI010000061.1:0-7296 GCA_040507665.1 Burkholderiales bacterium | reverse complement strand
CGCAGATCGGTAAATTCGGGTTTGGTCCAAGCCATGGTTGTCTCCTGGGCGGGTTAGGTGCATCAACGTACTAGACTCTTAACACGATTGCAGTATGGCTGGACCACGCCGTTGAGAACAGGGGGAAAAGCCGTAAAGACGGCTCATGATTTTCATTAGATTCCCCTCGCCTCCCGGGAACCCACCCACAGCTCATCAGGCCTCCATCAGCCCATTGCGCATGGCGATGATCGCAAGCTCCGCCTGATTCGAAGCCCCGAGCTTCTGCTTGATGTTGTAGAGGTGGGTACCCACGGTGCGGGGGGAGAGATGCAGAACTTCCGCGATCTCGAGCACCGACTCGCCCCGGGCGAGCGCCAGGAACACCTTGAATTCCTTGTCGGACAGCACCTCGACCGGGTTGCGATCGCCCGAGAGCTGCTGCACAGCCATCTGCTGGGCGATGGCGGGCTCGATGAACGGCTTGCGCTGGTAGACCTGCCGGATCGCCTGGATCAGCTCCTCGGCCGCGCTGCGCTTCGAAAGATAGCCGAGCGCCCCGGCCTTGAGCGCCCGCTTCGGGTGCATCGTGTCCTCATGGGCGGACAAGACCAGCACCCGCGCGTCCGCCTCCTTGGCGAGCAGCCGGCTCACCGTCTCGAGTCCGCCGATGCCGGGCATCGAGATGTCGAGCACAAGCACATCAGGCTTCACCTCGCAGTAGCGCTTGAGCGCCTCCTCGCCGCTTTCCGCCTCCGCCACCACCTTCATGTCGGGGCTGCCCTCCAACAGCAGCCGGAAGCCCATGCGCACCACCGCGTGGTCGTCCGCGAGCATGACCCGGATCTGCCCCGCGCTCAAGTTCCCACCCCCTGCTCTACCCCCGCCGTCGCGCCGACGGGAATGGACACCTTCACGCACACGCCCTTGCCAGGGTGACTTTCCAGGGTAAAGCTACCCTGCATCGCCTGAACCCGCTCCCGCATACCGAGGATGCCGAAGCGCGGCGACGCGTCCGCTCCCGCGGTGTTCATTCCCTTGCCGTCATCGCGCACCTCGATGTCGATCCGATCGCCCTGCGCGTCCGCGGCGTGCGCGACCAGCACATCCGCTCGGGTCGCCCCAGCGTGCCGCAGTACATTCGTCAGACACTCCTGAACAATGCGATACGCATTGATGTTGAGGGCTTCGCCCAGCCGGTCCAGTTCGCCCCGGGTCTCGAGATGGAACACGATCTCCGGATGCTGGGCCTGCAGGGCCGAGACTGCCTCCTCCAACGTCTCCCGGAGGCCAAGATTGTCGAGCGCGCTCGGCCGCAGCTGGCGCACGATCCCGTGCATGGAATCGTACAGCCTGCCCGCTACCTGCACGATCATTCTGCTGCTCGCGTAAATCTCCGGCGCGGTGTCGCGAGTGCGATTCGCGATCGATGCGCCGATGGTCTTGATAGCCGTCACGCACTGACCGAGCTCGTCGTGCAGCTCGCGCGCGAGACTGCGCCGCTCTTCCTCGACATGCTTGTGGATCAGCTGGGTGAGCTGGCGATTCTGCTGCAGCTGGCGCTGGGTCTCGACCGCGTGCTTGTGCTCGGTGATGTCGCGCAGGCCGACGATGCTCCCGATGACCTCGTCCTTCTGCGGATCGACAAGGGGCGCGGCCGACAGCGCTACCTCCAGCAGGCGGCCGTCCTTCGCCAGACGCTGGGTCTCCTGATTCTCGATCAGGCGGCGGGCGCGGATGGTTTCCAGCTTGCGCGGAATCTCATCGGCGCGCTCGGGCGGAACCAGCAGGGTCGCGGACCGGCCGATGATCTCGTCCGCCCGGTAACCGAAGAGGCGCTCCGCCGCCGGGTTCCAGAACGTGACCCGCCCATCGAGATCCTGGATCATGATCGCGTCCGACGACTGCTTCGCGATGAGGGCGAGACGCTGATTCTCGTCCATGCTCTCCTTGAGCGCCTGCGCCATCCGATTGAACGTATGGCTGATGGAGGAAAATTCGGGCGCGGGAAACTCCGGCAGCCGGGTGTCGAAGCGACCCTGTTCCATTCCCGACAGGCCGTCGAGCACGGTCTGCAGGGGCCGCAGGCTGCGTCCGACAAGCCAGAAGAGCAGCGCGATCAGCAGCAGGAAGAAGCCAGCCGCCACCAGCATCAGCGCGTTCAGGTCATCCCACGCGTCGAGCACGGAGCGCGAGGTGTCGGGCACGATCTTGAGCGTCGCGCCCGGCAGCGAGAGACTCACTGCCTCGACCTTCGGCGCCACCAGCCGCGCAAACCACTCCGGCGCTGAACGGCCCGCCTTGTAGTTCGATTTCGGGGACCGATAGACCACTTCGCCCAGCCCGTCCTCCAGCACGATGTCGTGGGCCCGCACGCGGCCGAGATTGTTGAGGAAGGACAGGAGGAACTCGCGCTGGGTGCCGGCGGAGGGATAGAACTGCCCCGCGTAGACCACCGCTGACATGAGCTGAACCGTGATCTTCGTGCCGGCGTCGATTTCCTCTCGTATCGAGCGCCGGGTATCGTCGATGATGACCGCCCCCGCGGCGAGCAGGAACGCGACCATCAAGACCGAGATGAGGAGGCTGATGCGCAGGCGCAGGCTCATGGCGATCGCTAAGCGGCGACTTGTTCAGAGTTTCATTGGACAGCGAGCCGGCGCGCAAAGTCCGCCAGCGCCTGCACCAGCGCCTGCGCCAGCGCCGGATTGAAAGCGAGATGGCCTGCGTTCTCGACCATTCTGAGCTCGGCGGCCAGCCATCGCGAGGCGAGCGTCGCCGCTGTCGCGGGCGGGCAGACCATGTCCAGTCGACCCTGCACGATGATCGCCGGCAGCGCAAGAATCGGCATCATCCGGGCGAGGATCGGCTGCTGGTCCAGGTAGCAACGATGCATGAGGTAGTGGGTTTGGACGCGTACACGCGCGAGTACATTTTCGTCGGTGACCGCCGACGCGGTCTTCGCCGGCTCGCCGAGAGAGACAACCGCCGATTCGTAGTCGCTCCAGGCCCGCGCCGCCGCCAATGCCTCCTCCCGTCGTCCTTCCACCAGCTGGCGATCGCATGCCTCCAGCAAGCCCTCGCCCTCGTGCGCATTCAGCGTGACCGCAAGGTTGCCCCACGCCTCGGGCACGAACCGACGCAGTCCATAGAGGAACCACTCCACCTCCTCCTGGGTAGCGAGAAATACGCCGCGCAGGACCAATCCAAGCACCGCGTGGCGATGACTCTGGGCGTAGGCGAGCGCGAGGGTCGAGCCCCACGAACCGCCGAAGAGCAGCCAGCGGTCCACGCCGACCTGTGCGCGCAGCTTCTCCATATCCGCAATCAGGTTCCAGGTCGTGTTGAACCGGGTTTCGCCCAGCGGCAACGAGCGGCCGCAACCACGCTGGTCGAAGAGGATGGCGCGGTAGCGCTCGGGATCGAAGAAGCGGCGGTGGGCCGGGGTGCAGCTGCTACCCGGGCCGCCGTGACAGAAGAGGACAGGTATCCCTTCAAGATTGCCGGACTGCTCCCAGTAAATAGAATGACCGGCGCCCACATCCAGCATCCCCGTCGCGAAAGGTTCGATGAGCGGAAAGAGCGTTTCGGTCATTTGCTGAACTCTTCGCGTTCGAGCTCCGTGTAGACGTGCTGGATGTTCAGGGGATGGGTGTCGTTGTAGAGGAGCCATTCCGTGAATCGTGGCAGGTCCGCCCCCGGATCCTTGAGCAGGTCGAGCACGCTGACGCCCTTGTCGTAATGCTTCCCCGTCATCGCCACCAGCGCGTTCAGGTAATCATACGTCTCCGTCAGGCGTCGCGCGTCGGAAACCGGTCCGTGACCCGGCACGATCCGTTTCGCGGGGATCGTCCGCAGCTTCGCGAGCGCCGCGACCCAGCCCTTCACCCGGGCCTCATGGGTGTACGGAATGCGGTCGAGGTACACCACGTCGCTCGTGAACAGCACCCCGCTCTCCGGATCGAACACGGAGAGGTCGCCCTCGGTATGACCCCAGCCGAAATGGTAGAGCTCGACCCTGCGCCCTCCGGCCGTGCGCGGGCCGTTCTCTGTGACCGCCACGGTCGGAATCACGATCTCCGTGCCCGCCATCGCAGCCTCGCCCAGGATGCTCTCCACGTTCGCGAAGCAGAGCTTGCAGCGTGCGTTCATCGCCTCGATGGTCTCCTTCCGCGCGAGGATGGGCGCGCCGGTACCATTGAACGCGTTGTTCCCGAGCACGTTCTCGGGATGGGGATGGGTGTTGATGACGAGCGCGATCGGCTTGTCGGTGATGGTGCGGATCGCGGTGAGGATCGCGCGACCGTGGACGACGTTGACGCCGGTGTCGATAACGATGACACCTGTCGCGCCGACGACGAAGCCGCTGTTGATCACGTTGCCGCGGTTGGCGGGGGTGATCTCCTCCTGTGCGCCGATGAAGGCGTACACGTCCGGCGCCACGCGCTGCGGCACCAGCACAAGCGCGTCGCGGGCGCCGACGGCCGGGGCCACGCCGACGAAGAGCGCGAGAAGGGTGAGAACCGTGAGCAGACGCGGCATGGGCGAGGACGTCCGCGCGCAACCGCCACGATCGGCGGCGGCTATTCCTTGAGCCGGAAGACGATCGGCACCAGCACCGTGAAGTCCCGACTGCGCAGGCTCTCCGGCGGGCGCGGTAGCGGGTGCGCGTCTTTCACCATTTCGAGCGCCTGCTCATCGAGGATCTGGTGGCCGCTCGACTTTTGCACGGTCGCCGACAGGAACTTGTGCCCCGCGCCAAACCTGAGCGCAACCGTCGCGGTGCCCTCCCATCCTCGCATCTGGGCGAGCCGCGGATAGCGCTGCTGCCTGCCGATGGCCTGCGACAAAGCATGACCATAGCCGGCGAGGAGGTCTGGATCCGGTGCGACTTCGGTCTCGTGAGGAGGCACCGGCGTGTCCGACCGGACTGGCGCAGCCGGTACCGAAAACTGTGACGGCGACGCGGGCGCTTCGGGCGTCGCTGTGATCAGCTCCGGTTGCGGGACAGCGGGCGCCGCAGCAGTCGGCGCAGGCTGGCGGACTGCCATCGGCGGCGCCTTCGCGAGCTTCGGCCGCGGCCGGTCCGGCGGCGGCGCGGGGGGCGCCTTCACTTGGGGCAACGGCTCGGAGGCCCGCGGAAGTTCGGGTGACTGCAAGGCCTCCTGCGGCGCCTCCAGGATGTCCACGTTCAACGGGGTCGGCAGCTCGGTCTTGAGGGCGCGCAGCTGCGGAAACAGCGTCAGCGCGGTGGCGTGGATCGCGAGCGACACCAGGATTGCCGAGGCGAGCGGACGTTCGCGAAACCAGCCAACGGCGACGTAAACCATGCGCAATAGGGGATCGGGGCGCGGAAACAAAGGGTAGTAAAGCGTAGTGCAAGGCCCGGGGCGAGGCAAATCCAGCCACCCAAACTCATGAAAATCATGAGCACAGTTTGCGGATTTTCCCGGCGGATCGGGCGAACAACGTCTTCGACAATGCAGTCGAACCTTACGAATTCGGTGAAAACGTCGTCCGGCCTCAAAGCCGGGAAAGCAGAGGAAGCCGGGTTCACGGGTTTCAACGACGACTTAACCTTAACCTGACCATAAAGGAGTTTAAAATGGCTTGGACCAAACCTGAGTTCACCGATCTGCGCTTCGGCTTCGAAGTGACCATGTACATCGCCAATCGCTAAGGCGAAGCAGATCACAAAAGGAGCCCGGGCAACCGGCTCCCCCGATTCCGCCGGCCCGGGCACCCCCCCGGCCGGCTCGGTTGTGGGGTTCGCAAAAGCCCGGACTGCCGCACAACGCGGCGGTTCCGCGGAAGCGGAAAGGAACTTTTTGAGATGCGCATCAGAGTGCTGGGTAGCGCCGCCGGCGGCGGTTTCCCGCAGTGGAACTGCAACTGCCGCAATTGCGACGGCGTACGATCTGGCGCGCTGCACGCCCAGGCGCGCACGCAGTCGTCGATCGCCGTTACTGCCGACAGCGTTAACTGGGTGCTCTTCAACGCCTCACCAGACATTCTCCAGCAACTGAAGGACAACCCGGAGTTGCAGCCGGCACGGGCGCTGCGCGACACCGGTATCAAGGCCGTGATCCTGATCGACGCGCAGATCGACCACACCACAGGGCTCCTCATGCTGCGCGAAGGGCGGCAGCCGTTACAACTCTACGCGACGGACATGGTCCATGAGGACCTCACCACCGGCAATCCGCTGCTCAACATACTCGGCCACTATTGCGGCGTCGAATGGCATCGCATCGGGACCTCCGACGCCGGCTTCACCATCCCGGGCATCGACGGGCTCGAATTCAAGGCGATGCCGCTCAAGAGCGCCGCACCGCCGTACTCTCCGCATCGAAATGATCCGCACCCCGGCGACAATATCGGCGTTCGCATCACCGATACCAAGACCGGACGCTCGGTGTTCTACGCCCCCGGCCTCGGTGAGATCGAGCCCCACGTCGAGGCCGCGATGCGCGCCGTGGACTGTGTGATGGTGGATGGCACCTTCTGGACCGACGACGAGATGATCCGCCTCGGGATCTCGGAGAAGCGCGCGCGAGAGATCGGGCACCTGCCACAATCCGGCGCAGGGGGCATGATCGAATGGATGGACCGGTTCGCGAAACCGCGCAAGGTCCTCATCCACATCAACAACACCAATCCGATCCTGAACGAAGACTCGATCGAGCGCGAGGAGCTCGCAGCCAGCGGCATCGAAGTCGCGTTCGACGGCATGGACATCCGCATCTGAGGAGGAGCACATGGGAGCCGCCGACAAACTACCGTGGAGCCGCGAGGAATTCGAGCAGGAACTGCGCGCGAAGGGCAAGGGCTATCACATCTATCACCCCTTCCACATCGCGATGAACAGTGGTCAGTGCACGAAGGAACAGGTGCGGGGCTGGGTCTACAACCGCTTCTACTATCAGATCAGCATCCCGATCAAGGATGCGGCGGTGCTGTCAAACATGCCCGACCGCGATCACCGCAGGCAGTGGATACAGCGCATCATCGACCACGATGGAACGCAAGGGGAGGAAGGCGGCATCGAAGCATGGCTGCGGCTCGGTGAGGCGTGCGGCCTCAAGCGCGAGGACATCACCTCGCTCCGGCATGTGCTCCCCGGTGTTCGCTTCGCCGTGGACGCGTACGTGACGTTCGCGCGCACGCGCCCGTGGCAGGAAGCGGTGTGCTCTTCGCTCACCGAGCTCTTTGCCCCGGAGATCCACCAGAAGCGGCTCGAGAACTGGCCGCAGCACTATCCATGGATCGAGCCGGAGGGCTACTTCTACTTCCGCAAGCGCCTGTCCGAAGCGCGCC
>JBEVOI010000356.1:0-11547 GCA_040507665.1 Burkholderiales bacterium | reverse complement strand
ATGGTCGTATGGCGGGAGCAAACGTGTCAACGGAATGACGGGTTTTTCCTGATTTTCTCCGGAAGATGCGTTGCATAAAAACAACAGATCTTACGAGTATGGCGGGTTTCATGATGCAGTTGCGCAAAGCACTAGGCCCGATAATGGTCGTGCCGAACTCGCCAGGAGAGCCCCCGCAATCCGTGACTTAAGCCCCTCCGTCCGGGGCGCGACACCCTCGGGGCCGATTCCGAGGCGACCGCGCGCGGTGTCGCTACCTCGATTGCCAGGCCGGTGACGAAACCTGCGCCGGCCATTGCAGAAAGCGAGAATTTGCTATACTCAAGCTGCGTGTTGTGAGCCTTGCAGCACGTTTTCATGATAGTTCTCCACTTAAACCGGGCGAGAGCCCGGTTTTTTTTGGTCCCGATTCCAGAGCCGGGGTCAAGGGTGAAGGATCGCCTCGGGCGTGCTCTCCCCCGCTTCCAGCCCGGCGCCCGCTGCGAGTAAGCTGTTTCGGCCCGCCGCCCGGATGCGGCAGGCGGAGGCCAGCCATGCAGAACCAGTCCCTCAAGCACCTGATGCTCCTGTACGCCGTGGGCTACCTCGCCCTCGTGCTCGCCGCAGGAGGCTTTGGCGGCGCCGGCATGTACTTTCTCCGGGAGGCATCGAAGGAGTCGCTGCGCATCAACACCATCGTGAACGAGGTGCAGGACATGCGCGGCAACCTTTACCGCCAGGTGAAGGAGGTGTTCGACGGCGCGTTCCTGAACGATCCGTACGCCACCCAGCAATACCAGCAGTATCAGCGCCGCATCGAGCAGCACTTCGCCCGCATCAAGGCCGCCGATCTCAACCCCAGGGAGCGGGAGGCGATGAACCGGCTCGAAGCCGCCTACCGGACGGTCAAGGAGCAAACGGACGGCATCCTCGAGAGTCGATCCACCATGAGCTTGCTGCAACGGCAGAAGATCTTCGACGCGGAACTGGAAGGCGAAGGTCTCGGCGAATACGAGGACGCGTTCCGCGCCATCGAACGCGTCCTGCTCTTGCAGCAGACGGAACAGCAGGAGCGGCTCGGGACCCTCACCCGTCTCGCGCCCCTGCTCTTCATCGTGCCGATCGTGCTCGCGCTGGCGCTGCTGGTTCTTTCGCGGCTGTTCCTTTCCAAACAGGTGGTCGCGCCGCTATCCGACCTGGAATCCGCGACGCGCAAGATCGCGAGCGGCGAGCTCGGCCATCGGGTGCCGGAAGCCGGGGCAGAGGAGCTGCACAGGCTGGCCCACGCGGTAAACCGGATGGCGGTAGACCTCGAGGACAGCCGTGCGTCGCTCGTGCGCGCCGAGAAGCAGGCGACCCTCGGCGCGCTGCTGCCGGTGGTGGCTCACAACATCCGCAACCCGCTCGCGAGCATCCGCGCCACGGCCCAGGTGATGAGCCGGCCGCCGATCTCCCATGAACTGCGCGAGGGACTGAACGGCATCATCTCGACTGCCGACAAGCTCGACAGCTGGACCCAGTCGCTGCTCAACTACCTGCACCCCCTGGCACCCCAACGCTCCTCTTGCAAGCTCTCGGCCCTCGTGGACAATGTCCTGGATATGCTGAAGCCGAAGCTCGCCCAGAAGCACCTCTCCCTGAATCGCAAAGGTTGGGAGCAGGATGTGGAGATCGACGCCGACCCGCACCTGATGGAGCAGGCACTCCAGGGACTGCTCTCGAATGCCATCGAGGCCTCCCCCAACGACGGTGTGCTGACCGTGCGCGTCAATGGCACCGCAGACGGTGCCCTCCTCTCGATCCGCGACGAGGGTGTCGGCATCCCCTTCTGCCCGACCGCGCGGGACCTCGCCCCAGGCCCATCGACGAAACGCTTCGGCACCGGGCTCGGGATCCCCTTTGCGATGAAGGTTTGCGATGTGCACGGGGGCAGCATCGCCTTCAACAACCTCTCGCCCCACGGCACCGAGGTGGACATTCGCCTGCCGCGGATGTGAGTTCGATGGAAACCGTCGCCGAACGCACCCCGCCTCAACTTGCCGCCCGCGCCCGGGTCCTCTTGATCGAGGACGAGATGCTCTTTGCGCGCGCGGTCGCGAAATCCCTCGACGCGTCGCGCTTCGATGTCGTGAACGCGGCGAGCTTGGCCGCCGGACGCCAGGCGATGCAGGCAGGAGCGCCCGACTTGGTGATGCTCGACCTGCGTCTGCCCGACGGCAACGGCATGGATTTCCTAGCGGAACTCTCCGCGCTTGGAGACGATCGCCCGCAGGTGCTTGTGCTCACCGCCTACGGTGAAATCGGGGACGCGGTGCAGGCGATCAAGCTCGGCGCTGCCGATTACCTCAAGAAGCCGATCGACCTCGACGAGTTGCGGCTGGTGGTGGAGCGCGTGCTCGCCGCCACCCAGATGCGCAACCAGCTCGACTACTCCCGCGAGCGCGACAGCCACGTCGCGGTAGAGGGGGCGCTGCTCATCGGGGAGAGCCCGGCGATCCAGCGGTTGCGCGAGCAGATCCACCGGCTCGCCCGCCTCGGGGGCAGCACGGGGGAACCCCCGCCAACGGTCCTGATCCTCGGCGAGACCGGCAGCGGAAAGGATGTGGCCGCGCGACTGCTGCACCTGTCCGGGCCGTTTCGCGACCAGCCATTCGTGCAGGTGGACTGCGCCAGCCTGCCGAGGGACCTGATCGAAGCCGAGCTGTTCGGCCACGAGAAGGGCGCGTTCACGAGCGCGGTAGGTGCCCGAGCAGGGCTCCTCGAGGCAGCGGAGAACGGGACCATCTTCCTGGACGAGATCGGGGAGCTGCCGCTCGATCTCCAGGCAAAACTGCTCAACGTCATCGAGCGCCGCCGCACGCGGCGCATCGGGAGCGTGAAAGAGCGGCCGATCCAGGCCCGCATCATGGCGGGTACCAATCGCGATCTGCCTGCCATGATCGCCGAGGGCCAGTTCCGCGCCGATCTCTACTACCGCCTCAATGTGATCACGCTGACGATCCCCCCCCTGCGGGAGCGCGGCGAGGACGTCGCCACCCTCGCCCGCCACTTCGCCCTGCAGACCACACGCCGCTACGGCCTGCACGCCCATAGCTTCAGCCCGGATGCGGTCGCCGCCATCAGTCGCTATCACTGGCCGGGCAACGTCCGCGAGCTGAAGCACTTGGTAGAGCGCGCGGTCCTGCTCTCGCGCGGGGCCCATATCGACGCCCAAGCGCTTGCTCTCACCCATACCCCGCAGGCGATGGCCGAGTCTTTCCCGCTCAAGGGTCTGACGCTGGAGGCGGCTGAGCGCATCATGATCGAGCAGGCACTGCAGGACACCGTCGGCAACGTTTCGGAGGCTGCACGCCGGCTGGGCGTGAGCCGGATGACGCTTCGCTACCGGATGGACAAATACGGTATCAAGGACTCTTGAACCGGCTCTGGCACGGGGGTTGCACTCTGGGTATGGGAGCACCGTTAAGGCTTCCTCTAGCGCTGAACTTCGGGCCGGGCCCAAACACCCGGCCCTTGTTTTTTCTACGCTTTCAGCGTTGACCTGAACCACACTACAGTACCCCCAACCGGTGTACTGGCTTATATCAGCCACCGCGTGGTTCAGATCAGCCAGCAGACCTCTCGCGCGTCCGCCAGTTCCGCCGTTGATACCATGCCGAACTAGGACCGCCGGGCGCTGTCGCTATAATCCAGCAGCATCGTCAACGGGATTTCGCCCAGTAGCGCTATGGCGCTCACTCGCTGGTGCGCAGAGCGCGGCTCCATGATCACGATTCCGCCCCGGGTCACGCGCTCCCGCGCTACCGGCACTAACCTTTCCCTGGACCCCAGACGGCCACCCCTGGGCGCGGGACCGCTGCGGAAACCATGAACACGACGTCCGAACCCCAGATTCAGGAAATCGCTGCTTCGCCCTTGCAATCGCCGCGCTTGGACCCGCCAATGCCGCGGCGGCGGCGCTGGCTGTGGCCGCTTGCCGCCGTTCTACTGCTCGCTGGCGGATACCTGGGCTACAGCAAGCTTGTCCCCACCCGCGACCCCGCTGCAGCTCAGCGGGGGTCGGATCTGCCCGATCGGCCGGTTCCAGTGGTGGCGGCGGCGGCGAAGACCGGCGATATCGACGTATACCTCGATGGGCTCGGGACAGTGACGCCGCTCAGGACCGCCACTGTCCGAAGCCGTGTGGAAGGGCAACTCATGCGGGTGTTGTTCAAGGAAGGCCAGATCGTGAAGGAGGGCGACCTGCTCGCCGAGATCGACCCGCGCCCCTTCCAAGTGCAGCTCACCCAGGCGGAAGGCCAACTCGCCCGCGACCAGGCGCTGCTGACGAACGCCAAGCTCGACCATGAACGTTACCGCACGCTATACGACCAGGATTCGATTGCGAAGCAGCAGGTGGATACCCAAGCGTCGTTGGTGCGCCAATACGAAGGTGCGGTGAAAGTCGACCGAGGGCAAGTGGACAACGCGAAGCTCCAGCTCACCTACTCCCGCGTCACCGCGCCGATCAGCGGGCGGCTCGGATTGCGGCAGGTCGATCCCGGCAACATCGTGCGCGCGTCGGACCCGAGCGGGCTGGTCGTCATCACCCAGCTCAAGCCGATTACGGTGATCTTCACCATCCCGCAGGATAACTTGCCCTCGGTGATGAAGCGCCTGCAGGCAGGCGAGCCGGTGACGGTCGATGCCTTCGACCGCGAAAAGAGGGTCAAGCTCGCTACCGGCGTATTGCTGACTACGGATAACCAGATCGATCCGGCGACCGGCACAGTCAAGCTCAAGGCGCAGTTCCCCAATGATGACAGTGGTCTGTTCCCGAACCAGTTCGTGAACGTGCGCATGCTGCTCGATACCCGGCGCGACGTCATCACGATTCCTGCAGCTGCCATCCAGCGGGGCGGGCAGGGAACCTTCGTCTACACGGTGAAACCGGACCACACCGTCGGACTGCGGCCGGTAAAGCTCGGATCCATCGACGCTGACAACATCGAGGTCGACTCGGGGATTGCGCCGGGCGAACTCGTTGTCGTCGATGGCGTGGACCGGCTGCGGGACGGCGCGAAGGTGGAGCTCGTGAGCGCGAACGCAGCGGAGCGCGCGGCAGCGGCGGCCGCTACCACGCCGGCCGGCGACGCCCGCGCCCATAGTCCGCGGCGTCGCCCCGAGGGCGCGCCCCCGCCGCGATGACCGCATGAACGTTTCGCGGCCGTTTATCCTGAGGCCGGTTGCGACGTCGCTCTTCATGGTGGCGATCCTGCTCTCGGGCATCTTCGCCTACCGCCTCCTCCCGCTTTCCGCGCTGCCGCAAGTCGACTACCCGACCATCCAGATCGTCACGTTCTATCCCGGCGCAAGCCCCGAGGTAATGACCTCGTCGGTGACGGCTCCGCTCGAGCGCCAGTTCGGGCAGATTCCGGGGCTCAAGCAGATGTCCTCGACGAGCTCGGGCGGCGCCTCGGTGATCACGCTGCAGTTCAACCTCGACCTGAGTCTCGATGTCGCCGAGCAGGGCGTGCAGGCGGCGATCAACGCTGCATCCAACCTGATTCCCCAGGACCTGCCGGCGCCGCCGATCTACAGCAAGGTCAACCCGGCCGATGCACCCATCCTCACCCTCGGACTCAGTTCGAAGACGCTTCCGCTGCCAGAGATACAGAACCTCGCCGACACGAGGCTCGCGCAGAAGATTTCCCAGCTTCCTGGCGTGGGCCTCGTCACGCTCTCCGGAGGTCAGCGGCCGGCGGTCCGGGTACAGGCGAATCCGAAGGCACTCGCCGCGAACGGCCTGGGCCTGGTGGATGTCCGCACGGCGATCGCGGCGGCGAACGTCAATAAGGCAAAGGGCAGTTTCGACGGCGCGCAGCGCAGCTACACCATCGACGCCAATGATCAGCTGCGCTCGGCGGTCGAGTACAAGGGAATCGTGGTGGCCTACCGCAACGGTGCACCGATCTACCTGTCCGACGTCGCCGACGTGATCGAGGATGCAGAGAACGTGCGCCTTGCCGCATGGATGAACGACGTGCCCGCGGTCATCCTCAACATCCAGAGGCAGCCGGGCGCGAACGTGATCGAGGTGGTGGACCGCGTGAAGCGCCTGCTGCCGCAACTGCAGGCGTCGCTGCCTGCGGCGATCGACGTCGCGGTGCTCACCGACCGAACCGTGACGATTCGGGCCTCGGTGCGCGACGTGCAGCTCGAGTTGCTGTTGGCGATCGCATTGGTCGTGATGGTGATCTTTCTCTTTCTACGCAACGTTGCGGCCACCCTTATTCCCAGCATCGCCGTGCCGTTGTCGCTCGTTGGTACTTTCGGCTTCATGTACCTTGCCGGTTTCTCCATCAACAACCTCACGCTGATGGCGCTTGTCGTCGCTACCGGCTTCGTGGTGGACGACGCGATCGTGGTGATCGAGAACATCGCCCGCTACGTCGAGCGAGGGGATTCGCCGCTCGAGGCTGCGCTGAAGGGATCGAAGCAGATCGGCTTCACCATCATCTCCCTCACCTTCTCGCTCATCGCGGTGCTGATTCCCCTGCTCTTCATGGGCGACGTGGTCGGCAGGCTGTTCCGGGAGTTCGCCATCACACTGGCGGTGTCGATCCTCATCTCGGCGGTCGTGTCCCTCACCCTGACGCCGATGATGTGCGCGAAGATCCTGCGCCGCCAACCCGAATCAGAGCAGACCGCGTTCTACCGCTTGATGGGACGGTTCTTCGAGCGCGTGATCGAGCGTTATGGCGCGATGCTCACCTGGGTGCTCGATCGCCAGCAAGCAACGCTCGCGGTGGCAGTCGGTACCCTGGTCCTCACCGTCCTGCTCTACCTCCTGGTGCCGAAGGGTTTCTTTCCCGTGCAGGACACGGGCGTGATCCAGGGCATTTCGGAGGCCCAGCAGACGGTTTCCTTCGCCGCCATGGCCGAGCGGCAGCAGGCGCTCGCGGGCGTCGTCCTGCGCGACCCGGCGGTGGAGAGTCTGTCGTCCTTCATCGGTGTCGACGGGACCAACGCCACCATGAACAGCGGGCGCATGCTCATCAACCTGAAGCCGCTCGCGCAGCGTGATGCGGGTGCCGTCGACGTCATCCGGCGTTTGCAGCCCGAGCTCGAGAAGGTGGGAGGGATCACGCTCTACATGCAACCGGTGCAGGACCTCACCATCGAGGACCGCGTGAGCCGCACCCAGTACCAGTTCACCCTCGAGTCCGCGGACTCCAAGCTCCTGACCGAGTGGGTGCCGCGCCTCGTCGATCGGCTCCGGGCTTTGCCGCAGGTCACAGATGTGGCGAGCGACCTGCAGGACCAGGGCTTGCAGGTCTTCCTCGACATCGACCGCGACACCGCGGGGCGCCTCGGCATTACCCCAGCCACCATCGACAATGCGCTCTACGATGCATTCGGTCAGCGGCTGATCTCGACCATCTTCACGCAGTCGAACCAGTATCGCGTGGTGCTGGAGGTCAAGCCAGAATTCCGAAGTGGACCGGACGCGATCAAGGGTATCTATGTCGCTTCGTCTTCCGGCGCGCAGGTACCGCTGGACACCCTCACTCGGGTCACGGTGGGGTCGGCGCCGCTTGCGGTAAACCATATCGGCCAATTTCCGGCGGCGACCGTCTCTTTCAATCTCGCGCCCGGCGCTGCGCTCGGCGCGGCTGTGACCGCGATCGAGTCTGCCGCGCGCGAGATCGGCCTGCCCGCAAGCGTGCAGACCAGCTTCCAGGGCGCAGCGCTCGCATTTCGTGCATCGCTCATCAACCAGCTGTTGCTGATCCTTGCGGCCGTGGTCGTCATGTACATCGTGCTCGGGGTGCTCTACGAGAGCTACATACACCCCATCACCATTCTCTCGACGCTGCCTTCTGCCGCGGTCGGGGCCCTGCTCGCGCTGATGCTCGCGCGCACCGACCTCGGCGTTATCGCCATCATCGGCATCATTCTCCTGATCGGCATCGTCAAGAAGAACGCGATCATGATGATCGACTTCGCGCTCGAGGCCGAGCGCAGCGAAGGCAAGACCCCGCGTGAAGCCATCTACCAGGCGTGCCTGCTGCGGTTCCGCCCGATCCTCATGACGACGATGGCAGCGCTGCTGGGCGCGCTACCCCTCATGCTCGGCACCGGTGTCGGTTCGGAGCTGCGCCACCCGCTCGGACTCACCATGGTCGGTGGACTGATCGTAAGCCAGGTGCTCACGCTCTTCACCACGCCGGTGATCTACCTCGCCTTCGACCGCATGGCCCGGCGCGTCAAGGGGCCGGCTGCTGGACCCGCGCGCGGCACCGCGGCAGAGGGGCAGCGGCCATGAACCTCTCCGCGCCTTTCATCGACCGCCCGGTTGCGACTACGCTGCTCATGCTGGCGCTGGTCCTCTGCGGCGCCGTCGCCTACACGCTGTTGCCGGTGGCGCCTTTGCCCCAGGTCGAGTTCCCCGCGATATCCGTGAATGCGTCGCTCCCCGGCGCAAGTCCAGATGTCATGGCGGCGACCGTGGCCACCCCGCTCGAACGACAGCTGGGCCGCATTGCCGGCGTGAACGAGATCACTTCTACGTCATCGCAGGGATCGACGCGCGTCACACTGCAGTTCGATCTCGGGCGCGACATCGACAGCGCCGCGAACGATGTGCAGGCCGCGATCAACGCCGCCCGCAGCCAGCTCCCCACGAGCCTGCCCAACAATCCGACCTACTGGAAGGTGAACCCTGCCAGCACGCCGATCATGGTCATGGCGCTCACCTCCGGCACGTTCACCCCGGGTGAGATGTACGACGTGGCGTCCACCGTGCTCGCGCAGAAGCTGTCGCAGGTGGAGGGCATCGGGCAGGTAACCGTCGGCGGAAGCTCGCTGCCAGCCGTCCGCGTGGAGCTCAATCCGACGGCGCTGAACCACCTTGGCATCGGCCTCGACGAAGTTCGCACAGCGCTCTCGGCGGCGAACGCCAACCGGCCGAAGGGGCTGGTGGAACAGGATGACCGGCAGTGGTGGCTCTATGCCAACGACCAGGCGAAGACGGCAGCGGAGTACCGGCCGCTCGTGATCGCGTACCGCAACGGCGCACCGGTGCGGCTCGCGGACGTGGCGGAGGTCATCGACTCCGTGCAGGACGTGCGCAACGCCGGCTCGGCGAACGGCAAGCCGTCGGTCATCCTCCAGATCTATCGCGAGCCTGGCGCCAACATCATCGAGACGGTGGAGCGCGTGCGGAGCCTGCTTCCGTACCTGCGCGCGTCCACCCCAGCAGCCATCGACCTCGACCTCATGATGGAGCGGACCTCGACCATCCGCGCCTCGCTGCACGACGTCGAGCGCACGCTCGCCATCGCGATCGCGCTCGTCGTGATGGTCGTCTTCCTGTTCCTGCGCAGCGGCCGGGCGACGCTCATTCCGAGCGTGGCGGTACCAGTGTCGCTCATCGCAACCTTCTCCGTGATGTACCTCGCCGGTTTCAGCCTCAACAACCTCTCGCTGATGGCACTGATCGTCGCCGCGGGCTTTGTGGTGGACGACGCGATCGTGGTGCTCGAGAACGCTTCGCGGCACATCGAGGCTGGCATGCCACCCCGGCTCGCAGCGCTCGTCAGCGCCGGAGAAGTCGGCTTTACCGTTCTTTCCATGAGCCTGTCGCTCATTGCCGTGTTCATCCCGTTGCTCTTGATGGGCGGCATCGTCGGCCGCCTGTTCCGGGAATTTGCGGTTACGCTGTCGGCCGCAGTGCTCGTCTCGCTCGTGGTATCGCTCACCGCTACCCCGATGATGTGCGCGCGGCTGCTCAAGCCCAGGGGCGAGGAACGTCGCGGCTCGTTGTACCGTGCGAGCGAACGCGCTTTTCAACGGGTGCTGCGCGGCTACCAAGCGAGCCTCGCCTGGGCGCTGCGCCATGGGCGCTTCATGATGGTGCTGCTCGCGGGAACGGTGGCCCTCAACGTCTACCTCTACATCGCGATACCCAAGGGGTTCATCCCGCAGCAGGACACCGGGCGCCTCGTTGGATGGATCCGCGCCGACCAGAGCATCTCGTTCCAGGCGATGCAGAAGAAGCTCACAGACTTTGTCACGATCGTTCGCGGCGACCCGGCGGTCCAGAACGTCACCGCGTTCACCGGAGGTTCACAGCGCAACTCCGGCACCATGTTCATCGAACTGAAACCCCTCGCCGAGCGCAAGGAGTCGTCAGAACGGATCATCGGGCGCCTGCGTGAGCAGCTTGCCCGGGAGCCCGGCGCGAGACTCTTCCTGAACCCCGTACAGGACGTCCGCGTCGGCGGGCGCCAGTCGAGCGCAACTTTCCAATACACCCTGCAGGGCGATGATCTCGAAGAGCTGCGGACTTGGACGGCGCGGCTGCAGCAGGCACTCCAGCAGGTGCCGGAGCTCGTCGACGTCAACTCCGACCAGGAGGTGCGCGGACTGCAAAGCTCGCTCGTGATCGACCGGCCGACGGCCGCGCGCCTGGGCATCACCGCTGACGCGATCGACTCGGCGCTAGGGAACGCATTCGGTCAGGCGCAGGTTTCGACCATTTACGCCCCGCGCAACCAATATCGGGTCGTGATGGAGGTGGCACCTGCCTACGCCCAGGGGCCCGACGCGCTCACGGGAATCTACGTCCGCTCGGCAACGGGGAACCTCGTTCCCCTGTCGGCGTTCAGTCGCTACGAGTTCACCAACACACCGCTGACGGTCAACCACCAGGGGCAGTTCGCGGCAACCACGATCTCCTTCAATCTGCCTGCAGACGTACCGCTCTCCGACGCGATACGGGCCATCGACGACACCAAGCTGCGCATCGGTGTGCCGACGACGATCCGCGGCGGCTTCCAGGCAACGGCGCAATTGTTCCAGCAGTCACTCCAGAGCCAACCGTGGCTGATCCTCGCCGCGCTTATAACCATCTACATCGTGCTCGGTATCCTGTACGAGAACCTGGTGCATCCGCTCACGATTCTCTCCACGCTACCCTCGGCCGGTGTCGGGGCGCTGCTCGCGCTGCTCGCGACCGGTACCGAATTCAGCGTCATTGCGCTCATCGGCGTCTTTCTGCTCGTCGGTATCGTGCAGAAGAACGCCATCATGATGATCGACTTCGCCCTCAACACCGAGCGCAAGCGCGGGAAGCGCGCCAGGGAGGCAATCGTCGAGGCCTGCATGCTGCGCTTCCGACCGATCATGATGACCACCATGGCCGCCCTCCTTGGCGCTCTGCCCCTTGCGCTCGGCGCGGGTGACGGGGCGGAGCTGCGGCGCCCGCTGGGCATCTCGATCGTGGGCGGCCTGATCGTGAGCCAAATGCTCACCCTCTACACGACGCCGGTGGTCTACCTCTACCTCGACCGCTTCCGGCTGTGGTGCCATCGTGTGTGGGCCGCCCGCGGCGGTCGATTTCCCCCGAGTCCCGCCGCGCCGCGAGGTGCCGGCCGATGAGGCGCACAAACCACATCGTCGTCGTGGTGGCCGCAGCCGCGTTCCTCCCAGGCTGCACCGTCGGGCCCGATTACGTCCGGCCCTCGATGGAGACGCCGGCAGCATACAAGGAGACGGGAGACTGGAAGGCGGCAGAACCCCGGG
>JBEVOI010000329.1:0-3836 GCA_040507665.1 Burkholderiales bacterium | reverse complement strand
TCCTGTAGCCGTGGATGGAAAGCGAGATCGAGCGTCTCTTCGCGCAGGTTCACAGCGCCTGTTGCGATTACATCCAGCTTGTCGGTTTCGACACCCAGGCCCCGGTCGATCACCGCCACTCCGTCGTGGATCGTGGACCGGAGCACTGCACATTCGAGCCGGATCTCCTTGTCGGTCTTGCGAAATGGGTTGATGGTCTCGAATACGCGCAGGAATGCGTCGCCGAAGTTGATTGCGACCGGAGCGAACCGCGCCGGCCCCACCACGATCCGCACATCGCCATTCAGCGTGCCCGCCAAGGCGCGGACGGTCGCACCCTGCCCACTCAGGTTGATCGAAGCATCGGTCCTGGCGCCCTGTATCACCTGTTGCGAGCCGAGCAGCGCGAACAGCGCGCCCCCATCCATCCCCCTGATCTGAATCCGTGACGCGATCCGGTATCGGTGACCCGAAACAGGGTTGACTTCGAGCGTCGCGCCGATGCTGCCCCCACGTGAGCCAGTCAGGGCGAATGGATCGATCCGCAACCCGCCGCTATCGAGGCGAACTTTAGCGGATACCTCGCGGCGGGAGAGATCCCTGCGCAGCGTCAAGCTGCCGACGCGCACGTCCGCGACGATCGCCGCGCCCTTGACCATCGGGAACGACAACGGCGTGTCCGGAATCACGTGCCCCGCCGTCCGAGTTCCAGGGCCGTCGGAAGCAGATGCGCTGTGATCCTCGATCTCGACGCTGTCCGCTGCAATGTAGAGCACGAGGTCCGAACCCGCCAGCGCTGGACCGACCGTGGCAGAACTGCCGGCGGCTGCGGGAGGTGCCGGTTTCTTGGCCGCGACCGCCCTCACAGGAGAGCCGAGGGCGAGCGCACAGATGGCGAGAAGAGCAATCCTGTTCTGTCTCATGCGCGCTACGCAGCGGAGCGTCGATATATCCCGCTCGCGCGAGCTTACCCTGCTGCACCCCTCGGCGCGAAGCACCCTGAGTCTCCCTATTTGGCGAGCTCGGCCTCGATATCCCCCTCGATCGCCTCCGGCTTCGTGGTCGGTGCGTAGCGCTTGACGACCTTGCCGTCGTTCCCGACGAGGAACTTCGTGAAGTTCCATTTGATCCCCTCGCTGCCCAGCAGGCCGGGCTCCGCGGACTTGAGATACGCATACACGGGATGCGTCCCGGGACCGTTCACCTCGATCTTCGAGAACAGGGGGAACGTCACGTCGAAGCGCGACTCGCAGAACGCTCTGATCTCGTCCTCGCTTCCTGGCTCCTGCTTCCCAAATTGGTTGCAAGGGAAGCCAAGCACCATGAAACCGCGGCCCGCGAATTTGCGCTGAAGCGCTTCGAGGCCCGCGTACTGGGGCGTGAACCCGCACTCGCTTGCCACGTTTACAATCAGCAGTACGTTGCCGCGATAGTCGGCCAGCGACCGCTCCTCACCAGCGATGTCGCGAGCCTTGAAGTCATACACGGTCTGTCCTGTCATTTGTCGATTCCTCCTCTTGGGGTTGCCTCTCTTTAAGACCGCGGCCTCCCCGCGGACTGGTGCAGGGCGGCACGTGTCCTCGTCGGGTACGATAGGGGCCGCATGAAGCCCGTCTCCCAAACAGCCCCTCACGGATCGGGGGCCTCCACGAAGGGTGAGCCCGCCGCTGCTTCGAGCGCACCGATGGCCGATCCAGGTCGCGGTCCGCTGTCCGCGCTCGGTCACCTCACATTCCTGTGGCGCTACGCTGCGCCGTACCGCAGGCAGATGATCGCCGCGGGTGGCGCGCTGCTGCTGGCCGCTGGCTGCTTCCTCGTCGTCGGCCAGGGTCTCAAGCGCGTTATCGATCAAGGCTTCGTACAGGCCAACCCGGCGGCGCTGAATCAGGCGTTGCTCGCCCTCCTCGCGGTCATCGTGGTGATGGCCGCAGCGACGTACACGCGCTTTTTCTTCGTGTCGTGGCTCGGCGAGCGCGTCATCGCCGACATCCGTCGCGAGGTGTTCGACCACGTGCTCAAGCTCTCTCCCGGCTTCTTCGAATCCACGCGCACCGGCGAGTTGATCTCACGCCTGACCGCGGACACCACGCTGCTCGAAACCGTCATGGGCACCAGCGTGTCGATGGCACTGCGCAACGTGGTACTCGGAATCGGCAGCTTGGTCATGCTCTTTCTCACGAGCTGGAAGCTCACACTTCTCGTGCTGCTCGGCGTGCCACTCGTAGTAGCGCCGATCCTCCTCTTCGGACGCAAAGTGCGCAAGCTTTCCCGGGCGAGCCAGGACCGGGTCGCCGATCTCGGCGCCCACATCGACGAGACCCTGCACGAGATCCGCGTGGTCCAGGCGTACGTGCACGAAGACGCAGACCGCCGCCTGTTCGGCGCGCGCATCGAAGAGACGTTCGGGACCGCGGTGCGACGCATTCGCAGCCGTGCCGCGCTCATCGCGGCGGTCATCGTGCTCGTGTTCGCTGGTGTTGCCGCGATCCTCTGGGTGGGCGGGCACGACGTGCTCGCGGGGCGAATCACGGCGGGCGAACTCTCGGCCTTCGTGTTCTACGCGATGATGGTCGCGAGCGCCGCCGGCGCGATCAGCGAAGTGATCGGCGATCTCCAGCGCGGTGCCGGCGCCGCCGAGCGTCTCGTCGAAGTGCTGCAGACCGACCCGCAGATCAAGGCGCCAGCTCATCCCGTGCCGCTCCCCGTGCCATCGCGCGGCACGGTCGAATTCGAGCGCGTCACGTTCTTCTATCCCTCGCGCCCGAATCAAGCAGCGCTTGATGCGCTCTCGCTCGCGGTCGGGCCGGGCGAGAAGCTCGCGCTGGTGGGGCCTTCAGGGGCGGGCAAGAGTACGATCTTCCAGCTATTGCTGCGCTTTTATGATCCCGAGTCGGGCGTTGTACGTCTCGACGGTGTGGATCTCAAGACCGCCGATCCGCTGGCCGTGCGCGGTCGGGTCGCGCTGGTGCCGCAAGAACCGGCGATCTTCGCTGAGAGCGTAGCGGAGAACGTGCGCTACGGGCGCCCGGACGCAACCGACGACGAGGTGCACACTGCTTGTGTGGCGGCGTTTGCTGACGAGTTCGTTGCGCGTCTTCCGGAGGGCTACCACACCTACCTCGGCGAACGCGGCGTGCGTTTGTCGGGCGGACAGAAACAGCGCCTCGCGATCGCGCGTGCGGTGCTCGCGGACCGTCCGGTGCTGCTGCTCGACGAGGCCACGAGCGCACTCGACTCCGAGAGCGAGCGCATGGTGCAGGCTGCTTTGGAGGGGCTGATGCAGGGGCGCACGACGCTCATCATCGCGCACCGTTTGTCCACCGTGAAACGCGTCGACCGCATCGCCGTCATCGATCACGGGCGACTCGCCGCGATCGGTACCCACGACGAGCTGGTCGCCACGAATCCTCTCTACGCGCACCTTGCAGAGCTGCAGTTCGGGCTGTGACCCCAGCTTAGGCGCGCGATCAGGTCTCTGGTTTGTCGATAATGAGCTCTAACACCCGCAGTCGCCTTACCGACAGATCGTCGATCTCAACGTGCTCGAAACGGGCGCGTTTCACCGCGAGCCGACCGATCGCGAGTGCGCCGATGGCCAACGCTCCAATGGCCAGCGCGCCGAACGCGGCAGCGCCGATGGCCATCGCGGGCGAGCGTACAGGTCCGACGCTGAGCGGTGCCGGTCCACTTCCTGAAATCCGGCTGAGGATACGCTTTTGCAATGTCATTGCGTGTCTCCGATAGGTGAGGGAGAGATGTTCAGTTTGACGCGTGCGCAGCGCACGGCTACCGTCGCTCCTACGGAACCAAGTGTCGCCTTGTCACTCGCAGTTTGCGATGCCCGACACTCATTCGGA
>JBEVOI010000361.1:0-2743 GCA_040507665.1 Burkholderiales bacterium | reverse complement strand
TCGGCATTTTCGATGCCTTCCCTGATGAAGCGGGTCGGCAGGCGCACCTTTCGGGCAAGGTCGCAGCGGCGCTGATGGCGAAAGCCGCGGAGCTTTTCGCCGTACCACCGTCCATCGAGAAGGTTGAGGTCCTTGCGGCGAAGCTGCCCGTCTAAGCGAGCCCGGCAAAACGCCCCAGGGGAAGTACCCGCCCGCTTCACTTCGGCGGGGCCGGTCTGAGCTCGGGTGTTGAGCACCGTCAGAGGAGAAGCGCAGGTGACAACCGTCTCAGGGTTCGCCGTCGTCGATGAGAATGGATTTCCCGTCCTCGCCGATCCCCATGGAAACAACGTAGCCTTTCGCTGCCTCGGCTGCGGCGGGCCCGTGCTTGCGGTGGTACGCCAATACCAGCGGGGTTCGTCGGAGCGCAGCCCGACCTTTTGTCGTGCGTGCGGATTGCGGTTCTGGGTCGAGGCGATCGTCGGTGAAGCGCGATTGGTGGTGCATCGTCTTCCGTGAGGTACCGGCTGCGCTAGCGGTCGTTGCTGCGCGCACCGCATCTCTCCGACGCACCCGTCGAGCGTCGCGCGTGCGCAGCCTGATGATCGACACACCTTGATCTGGAAAGCGCCGGCGGGCATGGTCTGCCTCGCCTGGCTCGAACGGTCCGCTATCGGTTGCGGCAATATTTTGTTTGGTTCGCGTTCCCTTTGGCGGCGTGATGTAACGAAGGTGATCGTGCGCATGCTGGATGTACGAGCGCAAGCCGTTCGGCGTGTTCCCAATCCGGAAGAAGAGGCAGGTGCCCCATAACGTCACTCTGATCACCACGATTGCCGCCGGCCTGGGGCTTGCCCTCATCATGGGCTTCATCGCCGCACGCCTGAAGGTGCCGGCGCTGGTCGGTTACCTGGTCGCGGGCATCATCATCGGCCCCGCCACGCCCGGCTTCGTCGCCGATGTCGGGCTGTCGCAGCAGCTCGCCGAGATCGGCGTGATCCTGCTCATGTTCGGTGTCGGGCTGCATTTCTCGCTCGACGATCTACTGTCTGTCCGCAAGATCGCGCTCCCCGGTGCAGTCGCTCAGATCGCCGTCGCCACAGCGCTCGGCTTGGCCGTCGCCACCCTTTGGGGCTGGAGTCTCGGAGCCGGGGTCGTGTTCGGTCTTGCGCTCTCGGTCGCGAGCACGGTCGTGCTCCTGCGGGCGCTGGAGGATCGCGGCGTTCTCGATTCCGTGAACGGCCGCATCGCGGTCGGCTGGCTCGTGGTCGAGGACCTCGTAATGGTTCTCGTATTGGTGTTGCTGCCGGCGTTCTCCGGGTGGCTCGGCGGCACCGTCCCGGGTGTCGGCGAGGGAGCACGAGACCGGGATCTACTGAAAACGCTGGCGTTCACGCTTGGTCAGGTTGTGGTCTTCGTGGCGCTCATGCTGGTTGTGGGTCGCCGCCTCTTCCCTTGGTTTCTCTGGCAGGTTGCCCGCACCGGATCGCGCGAGCTCTTCACGTTGTGCGTTGTTGCGGCGGCGGTGGGGATCGCCTATGGCTCCGCTCATCTCTTCGGCGTCTCCTTTGCGCTCGGTGCCTTCTTCGCTGGAATGGTGATGAGAGAATCCGCGCTGAGCCACCGGGCCGCGGAGGAGTCCTTGCCGTTGCGGGATGCCTTCTCGGTTCTGTTCTTCGTGTCAGTCGGGATGCTGTTCGAACCGAAGATTTTGATCGAGCAGCCGGCGCAGGTGTTCGTAGTGGTTGCAATCATCATTTTCGGCAAGTCGCTCGCGGCCTTTCTTCTCGTACTCGCCTTTCGCTATCCCCTCAACACAGCGCTCACGGTATCGGCGAGCCTGGCGCAGATTGGAGAGTTCTCGTTCATCCTGGCGGGCCTCGGGGTTGCGCTCGGGCTGCTGCCGGTGGAAGGACAGAGCCTGGTGCTGGCAGGGGCGTTGATCTCGATCGCGCTCAATCCCCTGGTGTTCAAGGCGATCGAACCCGCGCAAACCTGGATTCGCTCGCGTTCGACGTTCGCGCGCGAGCTGGAGCGTCGCGACGACCCGCTTGCGGAGCTGCCGATGACCGTCAATCCGGACTACCTGACCGGACATATCGTGCTCGTGGGATATGGCCGCGTCGGTCGGCGCATCGCCGAAGCGCTGACCGAGCGTGGCGTTCCGTATGTCGTGGCCGAGCAGAATCGTGAGCTGGTCGAGCAACTGCGCGGGGGCGGGGCAGCTGCCGTCTCCGGAGACGCCTCCGAGCCGGCCGTGCTCATTCAGGCCCACATAGCACGGGCGCACATGCTGGTGATCGCCACTCCGGATACCTTCCGAGCCCGCAAGATGATCGACATCGCGCGCGCGCTCAATCCGAATGTCGAAACGGTCGTGCGCACGCATAGCGAAGAAGAGGCAGCTCTTCTCCAGAAGGAAAAGGCCGGGAAAGTGTTCATGGGCGAGCACGAGCTCGCGCTCGGCATCACACGGCATGTGCTCGAGCGAGTCCACGAGAGATCGGAGAAGATAGCGAGTGAAGGAGCAGGCCGTTGACAGGCGGTTAGAGAGCCTGCGGGAGCCGCGTTTACGCGATTACTGCGCACAACGCTTTCATCGCCTGTCGTTGGCATCAAGGGCGTCAGGCTGTTCGGGGAGGGCATACTATGTATATCGGCAGAATCGCGACATCCGCGAAGGCATGTACTCAGCTTCTGGGTCTTCCAGCCGGGTTGCTTGCGCCTGCACTCGGGGGTCTTGACGTTTTTAACCAGAAGCTCG
>JBEVOI010000300.1:0-2616 GCA_040507665.1 Burkholderiales bacterium | reverse complement strand
TCGCGCAGCTTGCGGGCGTTGATCCACTCCTCGGGCGCCGGCTCGATGCGGGTAAAGCCCTTCTCCGTCAGCAGCGCCTGGGCGCCGCTCAGAAGCAGCACGCCCGTCGGGCGGTTCTTCACTTTGTCGAGGCTGGAGACATCGGCGCCCTGACCGCCGACCAGGATCAGGTCATCGTCGAGGATCTTCACGACCCAGCGGTATTTGTCCTCACGCTCGGCGGTGCGGGTTAGTGCGAGGATACCCACATTCGGCTCGGTCATCGCAGTGCGCTGCGCCAGCCGCCACGGCATGAACTCGATCGAGCCGGTGTGGCCGACGCGCTTCGCCATCGCCTGGAGCACGTCGTAGACGATCCCCTGGCCGGGGCCGGGAAACTCCGACACGGAGACCGAAGGAACCTGGAACGTATACGGCGGCAGCTCGGCCGCGACGAGGCGCATCTCGGCGGCCCGCGCAGGCGCGAAGGCGAACGCCACCACGAGCAACAGGATCAGGCGTGACATGTTCGCTCTCCGCTCAGAACACGCCGAACATCTCGTAGATCACGAGAACCAGGATGCTCGACGTGAATGCCGAGAGCGACCCGACCATGAAGAGATCGTAGTAGGACTCCTTGTGCGTCAGGCCGCAGATGGCAAGCAGCGTGATCACCGCTCCGTTGTGGGGCAGGATGTCCATCGCCGCCGAGCCGAGTGCGGCCATCCGGTGCATGATCTGGGGGTTGATGTTGGCCGCTTGCGCGGCTTGGGCGTAGTACTCGCCCATCGCGCCGAGCGCGAGGCTCATGCCGCCCGACGCGGACCCGGTCATGGCCGCGAGCACGGTGACTACCACCCACAGCGACACTACTGGATCCGGGCTAATAGCCTTAAGCCCCTCACGCACCACCGCGAAAGCGGCGAGGCTCGCGATCACGGCGCCGTAGGCGACCTCGGAGGCGACGTTCGCCATCGGCAGCAGCGACCCCATCGTGCCCTTGTTCAAGGTGTCGACGACGTTCTTCAGGCGGCTCTTGTTGAGGATGATGACCACCACCACGGCGATCACCATGGCCGCGATGATCGACCAGATGCCGAGCACGGCGGAGAGCGGGATCTTCTTGAACTTGTCGGTCGCCAGGTAGCTCGTGTCCATCGCTGGGAACACAAACGTGGTGAACACGTAGTTCAGGCCGAGCACGAGCAGGATCGGGATCAGTGCGACAGCGAAGCTAGGCGAATTGCTTTCGTCGACCGCGGCGATTTCCTCCTTGTGGTCGCCGTAGCCCTCACCCTTCGTCTTGGCCCTCGCAGCGCGCCGGTTGAGCCACAGCATGCCGAAAGCGAACATCCAGATCGACGCGACGATGCCGAGTCCCGGCGCGGCGAAGCTGTTGGTGCCGAAGAACGGTATCGGGATCGCATTCTGGATCGCAGGTGTTCCCGGTAGCGCCACCATCGTAAAAGTGAAGGAGCCCAACCCGATGCAGGCCGGAATGAAGCGCTTCGGAATCGCGGCCTCGCGAAAGAGCGACACGGCGATCGGGTACACCGAGAAGGCCACGACGAAGAGTGATACGCCGCCGTAGGTGAGGAGCGCGCAGGCCAGCACCACCGCGAGCATCGACCGTTCTCTGCCGACCCAGCCGACGATCTTGTGGGCGATGACGCGTGCCGACCCGGAGTCGTCCATGAGCTTGCCGAAGATGGCGCCGAGCATGAAGAGCGGGAAGAACTTCGCGAAGTAAGTCCCCAGCGCCGGCATGAAAATCTGGGTGTAGGTCGCGAGCAGCGGCGACTCGCCCCAGCTGAACAGCAGCGCCACTGCCGCGCAGGCCGGCGCGATCATGATCACGTTCCAGCCGCGGTAGGCCAGGAAGATGAGCAGGCAGAGCGAAACGACGATGCCTATGATGCCTAGCGCCATCGGGAACCCTCCTCTTGGATGGTGTACTTGAAGTTTTGTGTTTTATTCGGCGGGTCAGCCGCAGCCACTCCCCGCCGTCGGGGCGGAGGCATTGTCGTTCGTTAGCTCGCCGCAGGCAAGTCCTCGATTCAGTCCGGTATGGTCACAGGCGACCGGTGCGGACAGCGAAGGGAAGTTCGATGCGGAAGACACGCACGGAAACGGTGCGCAAAAAAACAGGCAGCGCGGTGACGCTGCCTCGAGGTGACCGAGAGGTTTATGCTGCCTGGACCGGAATGCTGCCCCGCTTGTCGACGATGCGGTTTTGCGCATCGACGTACACCAGTCTGGGGTGATATTTCTGAAGCTCGAGCTCCGAGTAGGAAGCGTAGGAAGCGATGATGAGAAGATCGCCGGGGCTCGCCTTGCGCGCCGCTGCGCCGTTGATGGAGATGATGCCCGAGCCGCGCTGCGCCCGGATCGCATACGTCGTGAAGCGCTCGCCGTTCGCGATGTTGTAGATGTCGATCTGCTCGTACTCGCGAATGTCCGCCGCCTCGAGCAGATTCTCGTCAATGGCGCATGAGCCCTCGTAATTGAGTTCCGCATGGGTGGTGGTCACCCGGTGCAGCTTCGCCTTGAGCATGGTTCGTTGCATCTTACGACCCTCCGGACGGTGAAGGGACAACGCGGGAGGCCGATTATAACGGGATCAGCCCCCGATACAAG
>JBEVOI010000038.1:0-12261 GCA_040507665.1 Burkholderiales bacterium | reverse complement strand
TGGAGAACGTGGCCGAGGGGCAGGCGCCTTTCGTCGTGATCGACTCCATCCTCTCGGAAGAAGCGGTGCTCGGCTTCGAGTACGGCTACGCCAGTGCCGAGCCCAACACGCTGGTGATCTGGGAAGCGCAGTTCGGCGATTTCGCGAATGGGGCCCAGGTCGTGATCGACCAGTTCATTGCGGCCGGTGAGGTGAAATGGGGACGCTTCTGCGGGCTCACGCTGCTCTTGCCCCATGGCTACGAAGGGCAAGGCCCCGAGCACTCCTCGGCGCGGCCCGAGCGCTATCTGCAACTGTGTGCGGAACACAACATGCAGGTTTGCGTGCCGTCGACGCCCGCGCAGATTTTCCATCTACTGCGGCGACAGATGGTGCGCAAGTTCCGCAAGCCGCTGATCGTGATGAGCCCGAAGAGCTTGCTGCGGCACAAGGAGGCGGTGTCGTCGCTCGACGAACTCGCCACCGGACGCTTCCACAACGTGATTGGCGAGGTCAGCAAGCTCGCCGTCAAGAAAGTGCGGCGCATTGTTGCGTGCTCGGGTAAGGTGTATTACGAGCTGGCCGCGTACCGCCGTGAACACAAGATCGACGACATCGCGATTATCCGGGTGGAGCAGCAGTACCCGTTCCCGCACACTGAATTCAAGGATGAAATCGCGAAGTATCCGAACGCCAAGCAAGTGGTCTGGTGCCAGGAGGAGCCGCAGAATCAGGGCGCTTGGTATCGCCTGCAGTGGCATCTGCAAAAAGATATCGGCGAGAAGCGCACCCTTGCCTATGCGGGCCGCCCCATCTCTGCGTCGCCAGCGCCGGGTTACGCATCGAAACATCTCGTGCAACAGAAGAAACTGATCGAAGACGCATTCGGCGAGAATGTCGTCGTCGGCGAGCTGCTCCCGACACATTAACGGAGATCGGCGAATGCAGAGTCCGTACGGCGCGCTTCCCCGTGTTCAACGGAGGAAGCGCGCTGCCACAGGTACTTAGCGTGACCTCAGTGGTGAGCTGGAGTCTCGGGCGGCGACCAAGTGACGCCCTGATTTGCGAATATCCGCGCGAGGGTTCCCTGCCATTAGTTCCCTGACGGCCTGCTCCAACGCGGCCCCGAGCGCCACATCATCGCGCTTCACCGCGAGACCAAGATTCCACGTGCTGATCGGCATCCCGACCCACCATGTTGCGCAGATCGTCGGACACCTCCTCGCCGGCGTCGAACGCAGCGACGTCGGGTTTCACCCCCAGCTTCGCAGCCAGGGCCTTGGCGAGGTCCACGTCGATCCCCCCATCCGAGAACGGCGCGAAAGACCGGTACACCGCCACCCGCAGAACGCCTTTCGTCTGAACCGTCTCCAAGGCATCCTCCGCCGATACCGTGTGAGGCACCAGGAACACGATGCACAAGGCGAGCAATGCCGCACGCACAGCGCGCGCTCGGCGGGCATCAGTCATTGGTGTGCCGCGTGTCGAGATAGCAGCGAATCGCCCATACCGCCTCCCGGCTCAGCACGCCCCCGAATGGAGGCATGTAGACGTTGCCATTGCGAACCTTGCCGCTGTGCACCGATTGCTGGTAGTACTCGTCGGTCTCCTTGTCGATGGGAAGCTTGCGCAGGTCCGGCGCGGTTCCTCCCGAAACCGCTTCGAGCCCGTGGCAGCGCGTGCAGTTCTGATTGTAGGCCGACGACCCGATGCGAATGGCTTCCTCATAGACCGGTTTCTTGTCCTTGCGATACGGATTCTCGTCGCGCCATTCCGAGCCGAGTCCAAGCAGTGTGTGCGCGAGCAGAGACCACCCAGCAGCGTTCCTTACCATGATGCTTTCCTCCTCATCGAGACGTTGATCACATCGAAGCAGCTCGAGTAAGCGGTGCGCGCTGAAGTGCAAATTTCGCCCCAGTGGCCTAAACTGCGATGCATCAAGGGGGACACCAGTCGGCGGCGCATCAGGAACTGTCGCAAGGTGGATCACTGTTTAGAAACTGAGCAGTGCGCACGTCGGAGGAGGAGGCGTCAATGGCGAGGGTGGTCTTCGATCCGGGACAACTGCGACGGGCGTGGAGCAGGTTTCTCGACGAGGGAAAGGTCCCGCAGCAGTTGCTCCCGCCGGTCATCGCGCGTTCGTGGACGCGGTGCCTGAGCCTCGGTGTGCCCGTCAACTCCATCCCGGACTACATGCCCCTGGCGGGAGCAGAGATGCGCCTTGCCCAGGATAAGTATCACGAACTGCTGGTGCAAGCTCGGCCGGTGATGGAACACCTGCATCAACTGATTGACAGCACCCATAGCGTCGTTCTGCTGAGCGATGCCTCCGGATTGATCCTGCATGCCGTCGGCGACGCGGACTTCATGAGCCGCGCCGAGCAAGTCGCACTGCGGCCGGGCGTCTCCTGGTCGGAGACGCATATCGGCACCAACGCGATCGGCACTGCCATCGTGGAGCAGACACCGACCGTCGTCTACTGCGCGGAGCACTATGTCGAGCGCAACAACTTCCTGACCTGCTCGGCAACACCGATCTTCGATTCGCGCGGACAGCTCCTCGGCGTGCTGGATATCAGCGGCGACTACCGCGCGCATCAGGATCACACCATCGGTCTGGTGCGCATGGCCGCGCAGATCATCGAGAGCGCGATGTTTTCGCGGAGCGGTGTGGGCGAGTTCGTACTGCATTTCCATCCTCACCCCGAATACCTGGGAAGCCTCATGGAGGGCCAGGCGGTCTTCGACCACCAAGGCCAACTACTCGCGGCGAACCAATGCGCGAGGCAGATGATGGGTCTTGCGGGCGGTGACATTGCGGGCACGTTCGCGGACTACTTCGAGCAGTCGCTCGGCTTGGTAATGGGACAGGCCCGTCCTGACGTCATGTCCGAAGTCGCACTGCGGCTGCACGGCGGGGCTCGGGTTTGTGCGCGCCTGGAAGAACGGGCACCGCGTGCAGCGACCTGGCACCAGGCGGAGGAAGCCCGTTCCATCGCGACTCCAACTGCGCCGCTTGCGCGGCTCAAGAGTCTCAGCCTCGGCGACGCTCGCGTGGACGCCACCATCCGGCAAGCGCAACGGGTGCTGGGGAGGGACATCTCCATCCTCATCGAGGGCGAGTCAGGCACCGGCAAGGAGATGCTGGCGCGCGCCATCCACGATACCGGGCCGCGCGCAGGAAGGCCGTTCGTTGCGGTCAACTGCGCAGCGATCCCCGAGGGTCTGATCGAATCGGAACTGTTTGGCTACGCCGAGGGCGCGTTCACCAGCGCCAAGCGCAAGGGCCACGTCGGCAAGATCCAGATGGCCGATGGTGGCACGTTGTTGCTGGACGAGATCGGCGACATGCCGCTGCCATTGCAGGCGAGCCTGCTGCGGGTGCTGCAAGAGCGCCTGGTCACGCCACTCGGCAGCGCCAGGGCAATCCCGGTAAACATTGCAGTGATCTGTGCAACTCACTGCGGACTGCGAAAGCTGGTGACCGAGGGCCGCTTCCGCGGCGATCTCTACTATCGTCTCAACGGGTTCGCGCTCGCGCTACCTCCGCTGCGCGAACGCACCGATCTGCGAGCGCTCGCGGAGAAGCTGTTCGCGCAGGAGAACGGCGGGCGGCCGTTGTCGATCGATCCGCAAGTAATGGAGATTTTCCTCTGCCACCCCTGGCCGGGTAACATCCGCCAACTTCACAATGTGGTCCGCACTGCGCTCGCGCTGGCGGGCGAGGAACGCCGCATCACGCTCGATGCACTCCCCTACGACTTCCTGCAGGAGTACCGGGAAGCGGTACCGACTCACTCCCCTGTGCTCGACGCTGTACCGACCCCCGTGCCCCAAGCATCCCGTCTCGAGCATATCGAGCACGAGATCGTGAAAGCAACGCTCGAGGCGCTCGACGGCAATGTGTCGGCTGCCGCACGGCAATTGGGGATCAGCCGCAATACCCTCTATCGCAAGCTCAAGGGGCCGTAGCGGTTGCGCTGCTGCAAAATGACAGAGCCGGCTTAAGGCCGGCTCTGCTCACCTCGAAAAGTCTACCGAGTCATCGCGCTGCCATGCTCGCCGCGCTTGCCGCCTGTCCTCGGAACAGCTTGAACACCCAAACCGAACCGCCCTCGTCCGACAGGGTCTTGCGTAGTGATGCGTTTTGCATGGGTGTTCCCTCCTGATTGAAGTTGCGTGTGGGTCGCCTCACCGACCCGTCTGGTAGTCGCGGTCAGCACTGAAACGCGGAACGGTCGGTGGCTCCGAGACAATGCCGAGCAGCGTGCATTCCTCATCGCTGAACAGGCGCGAACGGGTGAGAAAGCGCTTGCCCTCCGGTCCTTCGAGGGAGAACATTCCGCCCCCACCGGACACGACGTCGATGATCAGCTGCGTATGCTTCCAGTACTGGTACTGCGCGGCACCGATGTAGAAGGGGCAGCCCCCGATCTCGCCCAGCAGCACGTCCTGATCCCCGACCAGAAATTCGCCCCGCGGATAGCACATCGGCGCGCTGCCGTCGCAGCAGCCACCTGATTGATGGAACATGAGCGGCCCGTGCTTGCGCGTGAGCGACTCGATCAACGCAAGAGCGGCTGCGGTCGCGGTAACGCGTTCGATGAAATCGGACATCGGAGCTTCCGGCGTAGGGCCGGCGTTTCCGGGGCCTTGGCAGACCCCGGAACACCGGACAACATGGAGCGGATTCGCGCGCTTAGAAGAAGCCCAGCGCCTTCGGGCTGTAGCTCACCAGCATGTTCTTCGTCTGCTGGTAGTGATCCAGCATCATGCGGTGCGTTTCACGCCCGATCCCCGACTGCTTGTAACCGCCGAAGGCCGCATGGGCTGGATACAGGTGGTAGCAGTTGGTCCACACGCGGCCGGCCTGGATAGCGCGCCCGAAGCGGTAGGCCCGATTCGCGTCGCGTGTCCACACGCCTGCCCCAAGGCCATAGAGCGTGTCGTTGGCAATGGCCAGCGCTTCGTCTTCGTCCTTGAACGTCGTTACCGAGAGCACCGGCCCGAAGATCTCCTCCTGGAAGATGCGCATGCGGTTGTGGCCTCTGAAGACCGTGGGCTGCATGTAGTAACCATCCTTCAGCGCACCGTCGAAGACGTTGCGCGCGCCGCCCGCGAGCAGCTGCGCACCTTCCTTTCTGCCGATGTCGACATAGGACAGGATCTTCTCCAGCTGCTCGCCTGAAGCCTGAGCGCCGATCATGGTGGCGGCATCAAGGGGGCTGCCTTGCTTGATGGCCGCAACCCGTCGCAGGGCCCGCTCCATGAAGCGGTCGTAGATGGATTCCTGGATCAGCGCGCGCGATGGGCAAGTGCAGACCTCGCCCTGGTTCAATGCGAACATCACGAAGCCTTCGATGGCCTTGTCGAAGAATGCGTCATCGCTCGACAGCACATCCTCGAAAAAGATGTTGGGCGACTTGCCACCGAGCTCCAAGGTGACCGGGATCAGGTTCTGCGCGGCGTATTGCATGATCAGGCGCCCGGTGGTGGTCTCACCGGTGAAGGCGATCTTGGCGATGCGGTTGCTGGTCGCGAGCGGCTTCCCCGCCTCGACACCGAAACCGTTGACGACATTGAGCACGCCAGGGGGCAGCAAGTCTCCCACCAGTTCCAGCAACACCATGATCGAGGCCGGGGTCTGTTCCGCCGGCTTCAGCACCACGCAATTTCCCGCCGCAAGAGCGGGCACGAGTTTCCACGCCGCCATGAGCAGCGGGAAGTTCCACGGAATGATCTGGCCCACGACGCCCAGCGGCTCGTGGAAGTGATACGCGACCGTGTCGTGGTCGATCTCGCTGAGCGAGCCTTCCTGCGCGCGGACGCAGCCCGCGAAGTAACGGAAATGGTCGATGGCGAGCGGCACGTCAGCGGCGCGGGTCTCGCGGATCGGCTTGCCGTTGTCGCAGGTCTCTGCTACGGACAGGGTCTCCACATTCGCTTCCAGGCGGTTGGCGATCTTGTTGAGCAGGTTTGCACGCTCGGCCGGCGAGGTCCGCGCCCACGCGGTCTTGGCGGCATGGGCAGCATCCAGCGCGAGCTCGATGTCTTCAGCGCTGGAGCGGGCGATCTCGCACACGGGGCGCCCGATCACCGGGCTGACGTTCAGAAAATACTCACCCTTGACCGGCGGCACCCACTTGCCGCCGATGAAGTTGTCGTAGCGCTTCTTGAAGGGATCCTTCACGCCTAGTGCATCCAGTTCTGCCAGGTTCATGGTGTGTGCTCTCTCGGTTGGGGTGATGTTCCGATCCACGTCTCGGAATCGGCTCCACCCCATTTCTGCAGAACGCGTGCCATTGCGGCCAGACCGCCGGAAACCCTTGCAGCGCGGGTCTTTGCGCGCCTGAGACAGGCACCAGCAACTGTTCGACGCAACCGAGTGTGCAGAAATGGAACAGGTCACCGGTGTTCAGCATGTGAACGATGATCGGCCGGCGCGCACGGGTTCCTTAACCAGAAGCTATGAAAGGGTGAACTTTAGAAAATAGACATCGGCAAATCATCGGGTACACACTGACAAGTTGTCGAATTCGCGAACTGCGAAGCAGCCGAAGGCTGCAGAGAATTGAGGAAACTACCCCATGGAGATTTCATGCAAGCCCGAACCCTTCGCGTTCTGCTAGCCGTCGCCTTGTCGCTGCCGATCAGCAACGGCGCGTTTGCACAGGCCTATCCTTCCAAGCCGGTATCAGTGATTGTCCCGTTCGCTGCTGGAGGGACCAACGACATCGTGGCACGCATCGTCGCGCAGGAGCTGAGCGGCTCCCTCGGAAAGCAGGTGATCGTGGAGAACCGTACCGGCGGCGGCGGTGTGATCGGCTGGGGCGCGGCGGCGAGGGCGGCGCCGGACGGGCACACGCTGCTTGCCGACGACATGTCTTTTGCCATCGCTGCCGCGCTACTCCCGAAATTGCCGTTCGACCCAAAGAAGGACTTCGCACAGATCTCGATTGCAGCGACCGTTCCCTTCGTGATGGTCGTCCACCCCTCGGTGGCCGCCAAGACGGTCTCCGAGTTCATCGCCTTGGCGAAAGCCAAGCCGGGAACACTCAACTATGGCTCGGGTGGAAACGGCACCAACACGCACCTCGGCGCCGAGCTCTTCAGGAGTCTGACGGGCGCCGATATCGTGCACGTGCCGTACAAGGGTTCCGCCCAGGCGCTCCAGGACCTGCTGGGCGGACAGATCCAGGTCGCGTTCGTGGCCGTGCCCACGGCGCTAGCGCACATCAAGTCCGGCAAGCTGCGCCCGCTGATGGTGACAAGTGACAAGCGTGTTGCCGCGCTGCCTGATGTGCCGTCCGCGGCGGAAGCAGGCGTGCCGAAGATGGTCGTTGAATACTGGGTCGGATTCGCCGCGCCTGCCAAGACCCCGCCCGAAATCTTAGATCGTTTGAACAAGGAGATCGTCGCGGCATTGGGCAAGCCGGAAGCGAAGCAGCGCTTCGCGGAACAGGGTCTCGCCGCTGTCGGTAACACGCCCGCGCAGGCCACGAAGTTCGTCGACGACGAGATTACACGCTGGGGCGCGCTCATTAAGGCGGCGAACATCAAACCCGACTGAGCGGTTGCCTGCATACACAGGAGGAGACATGCACAAACCATTGCAGGGCATTCGGGTCCTGGACCTGACTAACGTTCTGGCCGGACCTTTCGCCTGCCACCAGCTCGCGCACATGGGCGCGGAAGTGATCAAGGTGGAGACGCCGAAGACCGGAGACCTGGCGCGCCAGCTCGGTGCGGACGCGAACCTGAATCGCGGCTTCATGGGCGTTTCGTTCCTCGCCCAGAATCCGGGCAAGCGCTCGATCACGGTGAACTTCAAACATCCGCGCGGCAAGGAACTCTTCCGCAAGCTCGTCAAGGGTTCCGCAGTTCTGGTCGAGAACTTTCGCCCGGGCGTGATGGACCGTCTGGGTCTGGGCTTCGAAGTGCTCAAGAAAGAGAATCCGAAGCTGATCTACTGCGCGATCTCCGGGTTCGGGCAGGACGGGCCGCTGCGCGACCTGCCCGCATACGACCAGATCATCCAGGGAATGTCCGGTGTGATGAGCATCACCGGCGCGCCGGAGAACGCGCCCTATCGCGTGGGCTATCCCATCGCGGACACCATCGGCGGCATCACCGCCGCCTTCGCCATCGCGGCCGCTCTCGCGAACCGAGATCGAACCGAAGGCTGCTTCATCGATGTGTCCATGCTCGAGGCAACGCTCGCCACCATGGGATGGGCGGTGTCCAACTACCTCATTGCCGGGAAGGAACCGATGCCCATGGGCAACGACAACGTGACGGCGAGCCCGTCGGGGTCGTTCCGCACCGGCAAAGGGCTGCTCAACATCGCGGCCAACAAGCAGGAGCAGTACGACGCCGTTTGCCGGGTCGTCGGCCGTGAGGACCTGATTACCGACCCGCGCTTCGCCGAGCGCCAGGCGCGGCTGCAGCACCGCCATGAGCTCAAGGAAATTCTGGAGAGAGAGCTCGTGACCAAGCCCGCCAAGGAATGGTGGGAGCTACTCAACGAAGCGGGCGTGCCCGCTGGTCCGGTCTACAGCGTGCCGGAAGCGCTGGAGCATCCGCAGATCCGCGACCGCGGCATGGTCGCCCATTTCGAGAACGCGCCGGGGGTCGGACGCGACATCCGTTTGGTGCGTACCGGCGTCAAGCTCAACGGCGAAGCTCCGGCCGTGGACTTCCCGCCGCCCACGCTGGGACAGCACACCGACGAAATCCTCGAGTCGTTGGGTTACAGCGCCTCGGAAATCGAACAACTCAAGCAGGAGGGTGCGGTATGAGCGAGAAGATTCAAGATGCGGAGAAACTGACCCGCGACTGGTGGCGCACCAAGATCATCGAGATGACACCCGGGGTGATCCGCTACTACGGCTACCCCATCGAGGAACTAATCGGCAAAGTCAGCCTGGCGCAGATGATCTGGCTCATGACGCGCGGCGAGCTGCCGAGCAAGGCCCAGGGCGAACTGCTCGACGCGGTGCTGATGTCGGCGGTCGATCACGGTCCACAGGCACCGAGCATCGCGATTGCGCGCATGGCGGCGACCTGCGGCGTCGGCCTCAACAGTGCGATGGCTTCGGCCGTCAACGTGCTCGGCGATGTGCACGGCGGCGCGGGCGAGCAGGCTGTCGAGCTCTACGAGGCCATCGCGGCGCGCCTCGATCGCGGCGAAGCGGAGGCCGACGCGGTGCAGGCGGGACTGGACGATTTCGTGGCTGGGCACGGGAAGGTCATTCCGGGCTTCGGGCATCGCTTCCATCCGATCGACCCGCGCGCGGCGCCGCTGCTCGCGCTGGTCGATGCGGCGGCCGCCAAGGGCGAGGTCGACGGGCGCTTCGCGCGCATCGGCCGCGCGGTCGAGGAGAATCTTTCAGGGCGCAAGGGCAAACGCATTCCGATGAACATCGACGGCGCGACGGCGGTGATCTATGCCGAGCTGGGTTTTCCGGCGCCGCTCGCGCGCGGGCTTTTTTGCCTGTCGCGCTCGGTGGGCATCCTCGCGCACGCGTGGGAGCAGACCCAGCAGGGGGGTCGCATCAAGGGGCCGATTCCGCGGCAATGGACGCCGACGTATGACGGACCGCCGAAGCGGGCGGTGCCCGACGACCCCAAGCGTTGAAGGGAGACACGAAATGAATCGACGTGAATTCTGCACAACCACCGGCGCAGTCGCGCTTGGCATCCCGCTTTCTCGAGTCGCATACGCTCAAGCCAAGTGGCCGGAGAAACCGATCACGCTGATCGTGCCGTTCACTCCTGGCGGCGGTACGGACTTCCTGTCGCGGCTGATTGCGGACAGGATCAGCAAGGAAACGAAGTGGATTTTCGTCGTGGAGAACAAACCCGGCGCGGGCGGAAACATCGGCCTAGGTGCGGTGGCCAAGGCGCCGCCCGATGGCTACACGATCGGGATGGGTCAGACCGCCAACCTGGCGAACAACCCGGCCCTGTACCGGAAGATGCCATACGACTCGCTCAAGGATTTCGCGCCGATCGCCCTAGTTGCGTCGCAGCCCATGGTGTTGGTCGTGCGCGGTGAGGGGCCCTACAAGACGTTGGCCGATCTGATCAGCGCGGCAAAGGCGAAACCCGAAACCGTGAAGATGGGTTCCGCCGGCGCCGGAACGATCGCGCACCTTTCCGCCGAACTTCTCGGGCGGCTGGCGGACGTCAAGTTCCTAATCGTTCACTACAAGGGAGCCGGACCCGTTGTGACCGACCTCCTGAGCGGGACGACCGACTTCTCCTTCAGTACTGTCCCACCGATCTTGTCGATGGTGAGGGCGGGTAAGTTGCGCGCGCTGGCCGTCAGTTCAACCAAGAGACTGAGCCTGCTGCCTGACGTTCCCACGGTCGATGAGTCCGGCTACAAGGGCTTCGAGACCGACTCGTGGTATGGACTGGTTGCCACTGCCAAAACGCCGCCCACGATCATCACCCAGATCAACGCCGAAGTGGATAAGGCTCTGAAGCGCCCTGATGTGATCGAGAAGCTGGCTGCGGAAGGCAGCGTACCGCTGGGCGGTTCTCCGGAGAAATTTGCGACCTACCTCAAGGCCGAGCACGCCAAATGGGGCGCATTCATACGCGAGGCCGGCATCAAGATGGACTGATTTGCGCGTCGCGCACTCGTTCGTGCGACGTCACCCGACATTTCAGAGCCTCCGCGATCATCTCAAGAGCAAACCATGCAGAATGGGCAATGAGCCTCTATCCTCCACCCCGTGATCTGAAAACCGAAGTCTTCACGACGCTGCCCGACGAATTCCGTGCGCAGACGCGAGAGACGGAATGGGGAAGAGCGAACAAGCCCGGCGAACGCGTCGAAAGCTTTCTCGAGGGACCTTCTTTCGACCGGGAAGGTTATCTCTACGTCACAGACATTCCGTACGGACGCATCTTCCGCATTTCACCTGCGGGGGAATGGAAACTCGTGGCCGAATACGACGGCTGGCCAAACGGCCTGAAGATGCACCGCGACGGCCGCGTCTTCATCGCGGACTACAAACGCGGGATCATGCTGCTCGACCCCGCGCGAGGCACCGTTTCGCCTTTCCTCACCCATCGGAACAGCGAGGGCTTCAAGGGATTGAACGACCTCTTCTTCGACAGCCGCGGGCGACTGTATTTCACGGATCAGGGGCAGACCGGCATGCACGATCCCACCGGTCGCGTGTTTCGTTACGACTTCGACACCGAGCGACTCGAATGCCTGCTCGCCACGGGACCCAGTCCCAACGGCCTCGTGCTCAACCCGGAAGAGTCGCTGCTATATGTCGCGATGACGCGCGGCAACGCAGTGTGGCGGCTACCGATCCTGCCCGACGGCAGCACGTCGAAGGTCGGCATCTTCGTACACTTGGCCGGTGGCGTGAGCGGCGGCGACGGCTTGGCAGTCGATGAGGAAGGACGCCTGTTCGTGGCCGATGCGGGCAACGGCTGCGTGTGGGTGTTCACAAAATACGGCGAGCCGGTTTATCGCATTCGCTCGTGCACGCAAGGCCGCACGCTTACCAACCTCGCCTTCGGCGGTCTGGACAATTGCACCCTATTCATGACCGACTCGTCTACGGGGACGATCCTGCGGGCGGACATGGAGGTGCCGGGGCGGTTGATGTACTCGCATCATCCGGTTTGATCAATGCTAACGCGACCACGTGCACGCGCTCGAAACGCGTCAATCCCAGTCGGTTCTACAACACCCCTTCGTCAGGCGGACTTCCCTCCTTGCCAAGAAACAGCCTCTTCCCCTTCGTGCACAACAGCGTCTTCAGACGGATCGCAGCAGGGGGAAGGTAGGCGTCCTTGCGATGGACGACCCCAAACTGGCGCCGCATGGTTGTCTCCTTCAAGCGAACTTCCTTCAGCGGTGCGCCGATGCGTCCCGCTCCCAGGTTGCGCCGCGAGACGAAGCTCAGTAAGCCGGTCTCGGCGATCAGTCGCGGCAGCAACGTGATCGAGTTGGTCTGGATTTGAACGCACGGCGTGGGTAAACCCGCAACTTCGAAAGCTCGCTCGAGCCAGAGCCGAAGCTCGGCTTCATACGAGGCAGCGGGGAGCACCCAGCGATACGCAGTGAGATCCTGCATCTTCGCGCGCTTGCGAAATATCTCGTGCGAGCTGCCCGCCACCACCACGACCTCGTCCTCGATGATCGGGAAGGACTCAAGTTCACTGCTCGCCAGCGGAACGACAGCAACCGCGAGGTCGATTTCACGCGCCTTGAGCGACTGGTACAAAACGGGAGACATTCCGATCGTCGTC
>JBEVOI010000287.1:0-18928 GCA_040507665.1 Burkholderiales bacterium | reverse complement strand
GCACGTCGATCGGCCATTCCAGCTCGGCGTATTCCTTGGAAGTCGTAATCCCGAGCGGCAGCGTGATGATCGCAAGTACGATCACCGCCTGCCAGCCCCAGAACGTGAATGCGGCGAGACCATCGCTGAAGAGACGGGCGTGGCAGGTGCGCTGAACGACATAGTAGGAGGTGGCGAACAGCGCGCATCCGCCGAATGCGAAAATCACCGCGTTCGTATGCAGTGGACGCAGGCGACCGTAAGACAGCCAGGAAATCCCATACGTCAGGTCTGGCCAGACCAGCTGCGCGGCGACGATTACGCCAACCAGCATGCCTACGATGCCCCACACCACGGTCATGATGGCAAACTGCCGGATCACGTTGTAGTTATAGGTGGTTGCCTGCGCTTGCATGGTTCGCTTCTCCTTGACGTTCTGAAACTCCCCCACTCACCAAGCCCGCTTCCAGGCTCGCCGGACGTACTCGATCACGCGCATGTTACGGAAAGGTCACGACCCTATTTTTGATTTATATCAAATCCATCGGGCTGCAAATTCCGGACGGGCGCCGGACTATCATCATCCATGAGAATCCGGTGCGCCGGTCCCTCGAGATCGTCGAACTGCCCGCTCTTCAGCGCATACCAGAAGACCACCGCGATCGCGATCACCAGCACCACCGAGAGCGGAATCAGAAGGTACAGTATCTCCATTATCGCCGGGAAGCGCGAGGGGTAAGTCGAGCCGGGTGAAATCCACCAGCCGGGCTCTCGATCCTCCCTGTTCCATCCTGCCCCGCCAGACGCAATGCGTTCGCCACCACCACCAGCGAGCTCGCGGCCATGCCGATCCCCGCCATCCACGGCGTGACGTTCCCGGTAACTGCCAGGGGCAGCGCGACCACGTTGTAGGCGACTGACCAGACCAGGTTCTGGCGGATGATCGTGAGCGTCTTGGCGGCGGCGTCGAATGCGGTCGCGAGATGCTCGAGGCGATCGGAGATCAAAATTATATCGCTTGTTTCCTGGGCCACCTGGGTCCCGCCACCCATTGCGATGGACACCGCCGCACCCGCCAGCACCGGCGCATCGTTCACGCCGTCCCCGATCATTGCTACGACGGCGCCTTTGTCCTGGAGTGCCTTCACGTACGCCAGCTTCTCCGCCGGTGTCGCGTTCGCCACGATCTCGCCGATGCCCACGTTCGCCGCCAGTTGCGCTGCGACACTCGCGCGATCGCCGGATAGCAACACCACCTGACGGCCTGAAGCGGTCAGGGCCGCGACCAGCGCCCTGCCACCTGGGCGCATGCGATCGCGCAAGGAAAAAAGCGCGAGCCAACCATGCTCATCCCCCAAGCCGACGAGGGTGCACTCGTCATCGGGTTTCCGCGCCGGCATCGGGCCGGCGAGCTGCGCGACGAATGCGGACGTGCCGAGACGCAACAGCCGGCCCGCGACCATCCCCTCCACGCCGGACCCGGGCACGTTGCGAACGCCGCTCGTCGACAGCGCTTCGCCGTCCGCGACAGCCGCCGCAGCCAGTATCGCTTTTGCAATCGGGTGCTCGGAGCCTCGCTCCAGCGCGCATGCTGCGCGCAGCGCATCGCCGCGGGAGATCACCCCGATCGTCTCGACTGCCAGGAGTTCCATGCGGCCCAGGGTCAGAGTCCCGGTCTTGTCGAAAACCACGTGCGTCGCCCGCGAGAGCGTCTCGAGGGCGTGGCCGCGGGTCACTACCACACCGAGCCGCGCCAAGGCGCCGGTGGCCGCCGTGAGCGCCGTGGGCGTAGCGAGGGAAAGTGCGCAGGGACAACTTACCACCAGTACCGACACGGTAACCCACAGCGCGCGCGATGGATCGAGGTGTAGCCACACCAAACAAGTCAGCGCCGCGACGACCAGCAGCGCGCCAACAAACCAGTGCGCGACGCGATCCGCAACTTGCGCCAGCGCCGGTTTATCGACGGTAGCCCGATCGAGCAGGCGAAGAATGCCTGCCAGCACGGTCTCCTGCCCGATGTTTTCGACCCGTAGCACAACCGGACTGGTCATGTTCACAGCGCCACCGGTGAGGCGGTCGCCCGCGCGCTTGAAGAGCGGCCGGCTCTCTCCGGAGAGCAGCGCCTCGTCGACTTCGGTTTCACCTTCCACAATCCGACCGTCTGCGGGGATAGACTCGCCCGGTTTCACCATTACGTAATCCCCGCGCCCGAGCATCGACACGGCGACTCGCTCGGTTGCGCGCACCGGCGGAAATCCGGGCATGCGTTCGGCGAAGGCCGGCATCAGCTTCAGCAGCTCTTCCGCTGCACGGGAGGCCTTCGCGCGCGCGTTCATCTCGAGGAAGCGCCCGCCAAGCAGCAGGAACACGAACATCGTGATCGAGTCGTAGTACACCTCTCCGCTGCCGCGCAGCGTCGCCCAAGCGCTCGCGATGAAGGCTACCGCCACGCCGAGCGCTACCGGCACGTCCATGCCGACGCGGAGCATCCTGAGATCGCGCCACGCGCCGGAGAAGAATGGTGCCGCAGAGTACAGCACCACCGGCGCGGTGAGGAGCAGACTCGCCCAGCGCATGAGGCTCTCGATGTCCGCGCTCATGTCGCCGTCCGCGATGTAGGTCGGATACGCGTACATCATCACCTGCATCATCCCGAAGCCGGCGACGAACAGGCGCCAAAGCGCTGTCTTGCGCTCGCGCCGCTGGACCTCGTCAAAGCGCGCGGTGTCGAAGGGGTGCGCGGTGTAGCCGATGTCGCTCACCGCTCTCAGAATCGCGGAGAGTTCGAGCTTGCGATCGTCCCAGCGCACATAAGCGCGGCGAGTCGAATAGTTGATGTCCACCGAAAGCACGCCCGCAATCTGCGACAGGTGCTGCTCGTTCAGCCAAACGCAGGCCGCGCAGGTGATGCCTTCCAGGATGAGGGCCGCTTCGCGCACATGGGGGCCGGCCACGCGCACGAAGCTGCGCTGGACGTCGGGATTGTCGTAGACGTGCAACTGCTCGAGAAAGGCCGGCGCGGCCTCCTGACCGCGCGGGGCCAGGGCAGTGCGATGGTGGTAGTAGCTCTCGAGGCCGTGGGCGACAATCGCCTCGGCCACTGCCTGACAGCCCCGACAGCACATCCGCCGGGATATTCCGTCAACCCGCGCGCAGTAGGTTGTCCCCCGCGGCACGGCAAGGCCGCAGTGGAAACACGGGGCTTCCTCTGGGACCGCAAGAAGGCCGGTCACCGAAGCGGATTGTGAAACCGCCATCGCTTCCATCTTCATGGTCGCATGCTAGCGCAGGCAGCCCCGCGACACGACCCCTTCTTCGTGTCGGCCACAGAAAAGGGCAGCAGCGCGCTGCCTTCTATTCCACCGGGCGCTTCTGGCGGGGACCTCGCCTTGCCGCGGCTCTAGAATCGGTAACCGATGCCGACCCCGTAGACCATCGGGTCGATGTTCAGCTTGCTGTTCACGAGCTTCGGTCCGGGGTTGTTGCTCGTCACCTGGGTATCGATCCAGATGTACTTGAAGTCGGCGTTCAGGTACCAGTGCTCCGTCAGCTTGTAGTCCGCGCCGATCTGCAGCGCCGGTCCCCAGCTCGTGCTCGAGACGCTGAGAGGCAAACTGCCCGGAAAAAGCGGCACGGCAAGGTTGCTCTCCGTGAACCAGGTAAAGTTGATACCGGCCCCAACGTAAGGCTTGAAGGGGTTCCCTTCCCAGTTGAAGTGATATTGCACCAACAGTGTGGGCGGCAGGTGCTTGACGTTGCCGATCCCGCCCACATAGACCCCTGGCGCATTCAGCGATACAGGCTGGCTTTGCGGATAGGTCGCGATCAACTCGAGCGCGATACTCTTTGTAAAGAAGTAGCTGATATCGATCTCCGGTGCCCAGCGGTTTTGCACGCTGATCGCATCTTCCGGGAGCCCTGCCGCACCACCCGCTGAGGAACTCGACTGAGGATCGATGTTGATGGCGCGAAGACGCAACAGCCATGGGCTAACGTCGCCGTCGGCGGCCCCCGCCCCCGACGCAGCAGCGAAGCTGGCAGCAATGAGGCTCGCGATCAGAGTTTTCTTCATGTACTTTCTCCTCGTAAAGTTGGCTCCGGCCGAACCCTCGCCCCTGTCCTCCCCGGAGTGCCACCGCAAAACTTGCTGTACTGCACAAAATGTTAAGCTGCTGGCGCGGACCACTTATTGATTTATATCAAACATTCGCCGATTCTGCCTGTCGCATTCGGCCTGCCGCAGCAACTTAGCTTCGCCTGCGATGCCCGCCACTTGCCCGCGTCACCCCGGCCCGTGATTCCCTGGCTGCAGCGAAACGACCCATTTCCACCGGTCGAAACAGCGCTCACCTACCCCAATGGGCTGCTTGCGGCCGGGGCCGATCTGTCCGTTCCGCGGCTGCTGGACGCCTACCGTCGAGGCATATTCCCGTGGTTCGCCGAGGGCGAGCCGATCCTCTGGTGGAGCCCGAACCCGCGCATGGTCCTGTTCCCGGCCGAGCTCAACGTCTCGCGCTCCCTGGCCAAGCGGCTGCGGCGGCGCGACTACGAGGTACGAGCAGACACGGCCTTCGCGGAGGTCATGGCTCGCTGCGCCGCGCCGCGCAGCGGACAGTCGGGCACCTGGATCACGCCAAAGCTGATGCGGGCGTACGGCGCGCTGCACGCGCAGGGCTACGTGCATTCGGTGGAGACGTGGATCGGCGGCGAGCTGGCGGGAGGGCTCTACGGGGTGGCCATCGGACGCATGTTCTACGGCGAGTCCATGTTCGCTCGCGTCACCGACGCTTCGAAGGTCGCCTTTGTATACCTCGTGCGGCATCTGGCCCGGTGCGGCTTCGGTATGATCGACTGCCAGATGAAGACCGTTCATCTGGCCAGTCTCGGGGCGCGTGAGATTTCCCGGGCGAACTTTACGAGCGCGATGCAAGTCTTGTTAAACTATCGAGACGTTCCCGGCCCCTGGCGACTTTGCGATGACACACCTGGGTGATTTTCCGCTGTCGATGCTGCAGTTCTATGCGACGGCGCCCTATCCGTGCAGTTATCTGCCGGAGAAGATGGCCCGGTCACAGGTCGCGACACCCAGCCATCTCATCGACACTGCGGTATACAGCGAGCTGGTCCGGGCCGGGTTCCGCCGCAGCGGCGCCTTCACCTACCGCCCCTACTGTGACCACTGCCGCGCCTGCGTGCCGGTGCGCATCGTCACCCAGGAGTACGAGCCGAGCCGGGCCCAGCGCCGAGCCTGGAAGCGCCACGACGGTCTCACGTCGCAGCTTCTCGATCTGCGCTACAGCCCGGAACACTACGGCCTGTATCTCCGCTACCAGTCCCGGCGCCACAGTGGCGGCGGGATGGACCAGGACAGCCGCGAGCAGTATCGCCACTTCCTGCTTCAGAGCAACGTGGACTCGAACCTGGTGGAGTTCCGGGAGAACGGCGTACTGCGAATCGTGAGCATCATCGACCGCCTGCAGGACGGCATTTCGTCGGTCTATACCTTCTTCGATCCGACCGTCGAGGGCGCGAGCTACGGCACGTACAACGTGATGTGGCAAGCAGAGCTGTGCCGCAAGCTCGGTCTGCCGTACCTTTATCTCGGCTACTGGATCGGCCAGAGCCGCAAGATGGCCTACAAGATCAATTTCCGCCCGATCGAGGGCCTGATCGACGACCGCTGGCAGCGTCTCCCTTTATTGCCCTGACGCGCCCGGTAGTCCCGCCGGGCAATGCCGGCCTGATAGAATTTGCCCATGCTCTATTCGGCGGTTCGCCGCGTCTTGTTCTCCCTCGATCCGGAAACCGCCCACCGCATCACCCTCGCGGCACTCACAGGCTTCGACACCATCGGCTTGACCGGCTTGGTGTCGCCGCCTCCGCTCAATGCGCCGCGCAGGGTGATGGGAATCGATGTCCCGAATCCGGTAGGGCTCGCCGCGGGATTCGACAAGAACGCGGAGCACATCGACCTCATGGCGGCCCTGGGCTTCGGCTTCCTCGAGGTCGGCACCGTGACACCTCGCCCCCAGCCGGGCAACCCGCCGCCGCGCGTGTTTCGGATCCCGGAAAAGGAAGCCCTCATCAATCGTCTGGGCTTCAACAACGTGGGCGTCGATGCCCTGCTGCGCAACGTCGAACGTGCGCGGTTCAAAGGCGTGCTCGGGATCAATATCGGCAAGAATCTCGACACTCCAGTCGATCGTGCGCACGAGGACTACGTCGCGTGCCTGCGCCGGGTGTATCCGCACGCGACCTACGTCACGGTCAACATCTCGTCGCCCAACACGCCGAACCTCCGCAAGCTTCAGAACGCCGAAGAACTGCAGAAGCTCCTCTCGATGCTCAAGGACGAGCAGCAAAGGCTTGCCGAAGCCCACGGAAGGTATGTGCCGGTCGCGGTGAAGATCGCACCTGACCTCGCGCCGGGGCAGGTCGACGAGGTCGCCGCCCTGCTGGTCAAGCACGGCATGGACGGCGCGATCGCGACCAATACCACAGTCTCCCGCGACGGCGTGGAAGACTCACCCATCGCGCGGGAGGCAGGCGGTCTGAGCGGCGCACCGCTGCGCGAGAAATCGACCGCAGTCCTGCGTCGGCTGTGCGCTGCGCTCGACGGCAAGCTGCCGGTCATCGGTGTGGGCGGCATTCTCTCGGGACGCGACGCCCTGGAAAAGCTCGACGCGGGCGCGAGTCTCGTGCAGATCTACACCGGCTTCATCTATCGCGGGCCGGCGTTGCTGCGCGAGATCGTCGAGGCGGTCGCCCGTCAGCGCGAGCTCGCGCCAGCTTGAAGGGAAATGAGCGACTGCGGTGACATCCAAATGGCCGACGCGCCGATCTTCACCGGTCGACGCCCGGCGACGGCCGAGAGGATCGACGCGCTGCTGCCTCAAACCCAGTGCGGCCGCTGCGGCTTCGCGGGCTGCCGTCCTTATGCGGAGGCCATCGCGGCGGGACAGGCGGACATCAATCAATGCCCGCCCGGCGGTGAGGACGGCGCAACGCGGCTGGCGCGCCTTCTCCGCGTTGAGCCGAAGCCGCTGGATGCGTCCCGTGGCATGCACACACCGCCGTCGGTGGCCGTGATCGATGAGGATGCATGCATCGGCTGCGCCCAATGCCTCGCGCCGTGTCCTGTGGACGCCATCATCGGCGCGCCAAAGCACGTACACACCGTGATTGCTGCCTGGTGCACCGGCTGCGAGCTGTGCATCGCGCCCTGTCCGGTCGATTGCATTGCGATGCGGCCGCTTCCCGCGCGGGTTGGCGAGTCGAAGTGGCAGCGACGAAGGCGCGAAAGGAAGGCAGCCGACGTTTCCCGCGCGCGCCACGCCTTCCACGTGTTCCGCCTCGAGCGCGAGAAGCAGGAACAAGCCGCGAAGCACCCCCTGTCGGCCCCGGCTCGGGTGGCTGAGGCGGTCGGCGCCGATCCGAGGCGAGCCGCGGTTCAAGCAGCGCTCGCGCGCGCTAGGGCGAAGCAGCCTTCCGCGATGCAGGGCGAGCAGAGTGACTTCCCGAGTGAGTCCAGTCCCTGCTCATCCCCCACTGCCGGTTCTGAGTGAACGCCGCGAAGCGCCAAGAGATCTACGCGCGTCTCCAGGAGGCGAACGCGACCCCGACATCCGAGCTCGTCTATCGGACGCCGTTCGAGCTCTTGGTAGCCGTGATCCTTTCTGCGCAGGCGACCGACAAGAGTGTCAACCTGGCCACGGCCGAGCTATTCCCGATCGCGCGAACGCCCGAGTCGATCCTGGCCCTTGGGCAGGCTGGACTCGAAAGGTACGTGAAGCGCATCGGCCTCTACCGCATGAAGGCGAAGCACATCATCGAAACCTGCCGGCTGCTCATCGAGCGCCACGGCGGTCAGGTGCCGGAGAGCCGCGAGGCGCTGGAAAAGCTCCCCGGCGTCGGCCGCAAGACCGCGAACGTGATCCTCAACACGGCCTTCGGCCATCCCACCATCGCCGTGGATACGCACATCTTCCGCGTCGCCAATCGCACTGGACTGGCGACGGGCAAAACCGTGCTGGAGGTCGAAAAGAGACTCGAGAAATTCACCCCCGCCCAGTTCCGCAAGCACGCTCACCACTGGCTCATCCTGCACGGACGTTATGTTTGCATGGCCCGCAACCCGCAGTGCCCAACCTGCCTGATCCGCGAACTTTGCGAGTTCAAAGATAAAGTGAGGACTGTGACATAAGTCATTGTTATTGAGCCATACTTTTTCCTCTCACTTCTTGCCCGTTCAGCACGCCACCGACAAGTGTTCACCCCCTCCCGTGACCAGGCGCGACGCTTCCTGTTTGCTGCGTGGACAAAGTACCGCGCCGGCGTGGCGCTCGAAGGCCTGGAAGCGACCGCAGTCGGTGTGATCCTGCTGCACCCGGAATACCAGCCTCTGCTCGACCATCCCGAACGCAACCTCGAGCGGGACTTCGGACCAGAGCAGGGCGGCCTCAACCCGTTCCTGCATCTGTCGCTCCATCTCGCGGTCGAGGAACAGCTCACCATCGATCAACCGCGGGGAATCGCCCAAGCGTGCAGGCGCCTGGCTGCGCGGCTGGGTGACGAGCACGAGGCGAAGCACGCGCTGGTCGAATGTCTCGGGGAAGTCGTCTGGAACGCCCAGCGCAGCGGTGCGGCACCGGACGGGCAAGCCTACCTGGACTGCATCGAGCGTCGGCTCGGTGCGCCGTCCGGACCACAGGGCAGTTGAGGGAGTCCGCACCAGCATAGCGAGCTGCTGACCGAGGAGGCTTCCTTCCGCCGAGGGTCGTGCCCCGCACCGCAGGGCTTGCGGGCAAGGCCGACAAGGTAGCGCCCCAACCGGACCGCGATGCTAGAATCCGCCTCCGTCGCACCCTACCCGCTTCGAACGATGAACGAAACGCAGCGCATCAAGCTTCGCCCCATTCCGGCGCTGATCTTCGCCAGCCGCTGGCTGCAGTTACCGCTGTACCTCGGCCTGATCGTCGCTCAGTGCGTCTACGTCTGGCAGTTCTGGAAGGAACTGGTCCACCTGCTGCATATCGCAGCCGAGCGCGACGTCATCAACGAAACCCAGATCATGCTCGTGGTGCTCGGGCTGATCGACGTGGTGATGATCGCGAACCTGCTTATCATGGTGATCGTCGGCGGCTACGAGACCTTCGTCTCGCGGCTGTACCTCGAGGGACATCCGGACCAGCCGGAGTGGCTGTCGCACGTCAATGCCGCGGTGCTCAAGGTAAAGCTCGCCACCGCGATCATCGGCATCTCGTCGATCCACCTGCTGAAGACGTTCATCAATGCCGACCAGCTGACGCAGCATGTGATCATGTGGCAGGTGATCATCCACGTCACGTTCCTGCTGTCCGCGGTCGCAGTCGCGGCGACGGACCGGATCCTGGCGCCCACGGTCAAAGTCAAGAACGCGGCGCACTGAGGTTGCGCACGCGTCGAGTCTGCGAAAAAAACGGCCGGAAGTGTCTCGCTTCCAGCCGTCGGTGTTTTACGGCGCGGAGGACGCTACTCCATTCGCGGGGCCTTCTTCACGAAGAGCCCGCTCTGGCTCGCGAAGTAGGCCGCCAGATCTTCCATATCCTGCTCGGACAGACTCGCGGCCTGGGGAGCCATGATAGCGTTCTTGCGTGCCCCGCTCTTGTAGTCCTTCAGCGCCTTCAGGAGATAGTCTGGTTGCTGGCCTGCCAGGCGCGGGAAGTCCGGCACCAGACTGTTCCCGTCAGCGCCGTGACAGGCAGCACAGGGGGTCGATTTCTGTTTGCCTGCGGTCGCGCTGCCCGCAAAAGCGGGGTTACAAAAACAGGACACGGCGACGAATGCGGCGATACGCTTCAGCATGTCTGTCCTCTTCCCCGGCTTACTTCGCCGACGCATTAATCGGCGCGCCGGCAGGCGCGGAGTAGAAGGCGGCCAGATCGGCCATGTCCTGGTCGGAGAGGCTGGCGGCGATCGCCTTCATCGTGGGATGGACGCGCTCCCCGCTCTTGTAAGCCTGCAGCGCCTTGACAATGTAGGCAGCGTGCTGGCCGCCGATCTTGGGCACCGAGTAGACCGCGGGAAAGGCGGTCCGGTAGTCCGGAATACCGTGGCATCCCTGGCACATGGCGTCCTTCTGCTTGCCCGCTTGGGCGTTGCCTTCTACGGCCATTGCGGGCGCCGCGCCAAACAAGCCAGCAGCCAACACGATCCCAGAGACAGCAAAGCGCACGTTGATTCCTTTTCCCCGGCAAACGCGAGGATTTCCAGGGGGCGGACTTTAGCGGAACGAGCCTTCATGGTCAACGGACGGCCGTGCCCCGGGAGCATCGGAACCCCTATAATGCGCATTTTTTTCCGGAACCCGTGCTTTCCGCCGAAAACCTCGCCTGCTCGCGGGGCGACAGACTCGTCTTCCGCTGCGTCGAATTCAGTCTCGAATCGGGACAGATGCTCCTGGTCACGGGCATCAATGGCAGCGGTAAGACGAGCCTTCTGAGGATTGTGTGCGGCCTGCTGGAACCTGCGGAAGGCGAAATCCGCTGGGGTGGAAAACGGGCGAAGGGACTGGGCGAGGACTACTTCGCAAAGCTCGCCTACGTCGGCCACGTGAACGGCCTGAAGGACGATCTCTCCGCCACCGAGAACATCCGGATCTGGGCGGGCGTCTCGGGCACGCCGGTGGCCCCCGAGGAAGCCCGGGATGCCCTGCGCCGCCTCGGTCTCGAAGGACGCGAGGACCTGCCGGTGCGCTGGCTGTCCCAAGGCCAGAAGCGGCGCGCGGCGCTCGCCCGGGTGCTTATCGCGAAGCGGCCCCTCTGGGTGCTGGACGAGCCGTTCACTGCCCTCGACCGCGAGTCGACCGCTACCGTGGAAGCGCTTCTTCAAGAGCACCTGGAAGGCGGCGGCATGGCCCTGCTCTCGACCCATCAGGAATTGAGCGGCATCACCGCTCCGTTGCGCCGGCTCGGTCTCGACCACTGAAGCGGTCGCCATGGGCTCCGTCTTGGGCTGGATCATCCGTCGCGACCTGGTTCTTGCACTGCGCCAGCGTACGGATGTCATGACGACGCTCGTGTTCTTCGTCATCGTGGTGAGCCTGTTTCCCCTCGGTGTCGGGCCGGAGTTGGAGAAGCTCCGACCGCTCGCAGCGGGTGTACTCTGGGTCGCAGCCCTGCTCGCGTCCATGCTCTCGCTAGGTAGACTTTTCGCGGCCGATTACGCGGACGGCACGCTGGAGCAGATTCTGATTGCGCCTCAGCCGCTCTCGCTCGTCGTGCTGGGCAAGATCATCGCCCACTGGCTCGTGTCCGGCATGCCGCTGGCGCTCATTGCACCGATACTCGGCATTCAATACGACCTTACCGGTGAACCACTATTCGTGCTGCTCATCTCGCTGCTCATCGGTACGCCGGTTCTCTCGGCGATCGGCGCGGTCGGCGCTGCGCTTACGGTGGGGCTGCGCGGCGGCGGCGTGCTGATCGCCCTGCTCGTGCTTCCGCTGTACGTGCCGGTAATCATCTTCGGCGCCGGCGCGGTCGAGGCGAGCGCGTCGGGGATCGGGCCCGAGGGCCACCTGTCGCTGCTGGCGGCGTTCCTCCTGCTGTCGCTGGTGGTCGGGCCGCTCGCGTCCGCCGCTGCGCTCAGAATCTCCGTAGAATGAGGCGCGCCAGGATCGTCGCAAAGCCCATGTCCAGCACCGCCATCAACTGGTTCAAGTACTCTGCGCCCGCGACCTTTTACGGGCTCGCCGGAAAGCTGATCCCCTGGTTCGCCACCGGGTCCATCGTCCTCTTCGCGGCGGGCCTTTATGTGGGCTTCTTCCTCGCCCCCACGGACTTCCAGCAAGGCGAGTCCTACCGCATCATTTTCATCCACGTCCCCGCAGCCTGGATGTCCATGTTTCTGTACCTGTTGCTCGCGGGCTACGCGGCGCTGGCGCTTATCTTCAACGCGCGCCTCTCCGCGATGATGGCGCGGGCGATCGCGCCTACCGGCGCCCTCTTCACATTCATCGCGCTCTGGACCGGCGCGCTCTGGGGACGCCCCACCTGGGGTACCTACTGGGTGTGGGACGCGCGACTCACCTCGGAGCTGATCCTCCTCTTCCTGTACGTCGGCTTCATCGCACTGCAGGCCTCGATCGAGGACGCGCGGCGCGCCGACAGGGCGGGTGCCGTGCTCGCGATCGTTGGCGCGATCAACGTGCCGATCATCTACTTCTCGGTGCAGTGGTGGAATACCCTGCATCAGGGGGCATCGGTGAGCCTGACGCGTGCACCGACGATGGCCGCGGTCATGCTGCAGGGGATGCTGCTGATGGTCTTCGCCTGTTGGTTCTACGCGATCGCGGTGATCCTGACGCGGGTGCGCGCGATCATTCTCGAACGCGAGCGAGGCACCGCGTGGCTGGCGGAGCGGCTGGACCGCGGGCAGGCATGAACTGGGGCAGCCTCGAGGGCTTCCTGCAGATGGGCGGATACGGCCTCTACGTCTGGGGATCCTACGCCGTGACGGCGGTCCTGCTCGTGATCGAGGTCATATGGCTGCAGGCCAGGCGGCGAACGATCATGCAACGCCTGGGTCTGATCCGGCAGATCTCCGGACGCAACGCCAATGAAACCTCGGCATAAGCGATTCGCGCTGATCGGGGCTGGTCTTGGCGCGCTGGCAATCGCCACCGCGCTCGTTCTCAACGCCTTCCGCTCGAATCTCGTATTCTTCTTCACGCCGACCCAGGTGGCGGCGAGCGAGGCGCCGATCGGGCGTCCGTTCCGCATCGGCGGCATGGTCGAAACCGGCAGCCTGCGGCGCGAGGCGGATGGCCTGACGGTACACTTCAGGGTCACCGACACGGCGAAGACGATCCCGGTCGTATATCGAGGCATACTCCCGGACCTGTTCAAGGAAGGGAAAGGCGTCGTGGCGCAGGGCAGGCTCACGCCCGACGGGCAATTCAACGCGAGCGAGGTGCTTGCGAAGCACGACGAGAACTACATGCCGCCGGAGGCCGCCCACGCGATGGAGCAGGCGCAGAAGGCGCAGAAGACGTTGGTCCCGCAATAGCGACGAGCGGAGCGAGGAGTCGAGATGGTCCCCGAGGTTGGTCAGTTCGCGTTGATCCTTGCGTTACTGCTGGCTGTCGCGCAGGGAACGGTGCCCTTGGCAGGGGCTGCGCGCGGCCTGCAGTCGTGGATGGCCTCCGCGCGTCCGCTCGCGCAGGGCCAATTCGTATTCGTCGCCATCGCATTCGGTTGCCTCGCGTGGTCTTTCGTGCATAACGACTTCTCGGTGCTCAACGTCGCAACCAATTCCAACTCGAAGCTGCCCGTCCACTATCGCTTTGCGGCGACGTGGGGCTCGCACGAGGGGTCGCTCCTGCTGTGGATGCTCATGCTGACCGTGTGGACGGTGGCGGTGACCGCGTTCAGCCGTCATCTCCCGCTGGAAATGGTCGCGCGCGTGCTCGGGGTGATGGGGCTGGTGAGCGTCGGCTTTCTCCTCTTCATGCTGCTCACGTCGAACCCGTTCAAACGCCTCATCCCGGGCGCCGAAGAGGGCCGCGATCTCAATCCCCTGCTGCAGGACCCGGGAATGGTGATCCATCCGCCGATGCTGTACATGGGGTACGTCGGCTTCTCGGTGGCGTTCGCCTTTGCGATCGCGGCGCTGCTGTCGGGGCGCCTCGATGCGACGTGGGCGCGCTGGTCGCGCCCGTGGACGACGGTGGCGTGGATGTTCCTGACGATCGGCATCATGCTCGGAAGCTGGTGGGCCTATTACGAGCTCGGGTGGGGCGGCTGGTGGTTCTGGGACCCGGTGGAAAACGCGTCCTTCATGCCGTGGCTCGTCGGCACCGCCCTCATTCACTCGCTGGCGGTGACGGAGAAGCGCGGCAGCTTCAAGAGCTGGACCGTGCTGCTCGCGATCGCGGCATTCTCCCTGTCGCTGCTCGGCACCTTCCTCGTCCGCTCCGGCGTCCTCACTTCGGTGCATGCCTTCGCCACCGACCCGAAGCGCGGTGTGTTCATTCTCGCGTTCCTGTCCATCGTGATCGGGGGCTCGCTGGTGCTCTATGCGTGGCGCGCGCCGAAGGTGGGACTGGGCGGCAACTTCTCCATCGTTTCACGCGAGTCGATGCTGCTCGCGAACAACGTGCTGCTCGTGGTGGCCGCGGGCACCGTGCTGCTCGGAACCCTCTACCCGCTGCTCATCGACGCCCTCGGGCTCGGCAAGATCTCCGTCGGACCGCCCTACTTCGACGCCGTGTTCGTGCCGCTGATGGTACCGGCGGTGTTCCTCATGGGCATCGGGCCCATCGCCCGCTGGAAGAACGCACGCGTTCCCGCGCTGGCGGCGCGGCTGCGCTGGGCGTTCGGCGCAGGCATCGCGGCGGCCGTGTTGCTGCCATTCGTGATGGGGACGTGGACGCCGCTCATTGCGCTCGGATTTCTGCTCGCGTTCTGGCTCATCGCCGCCGTGCTGGTCTCGATCGCCTGCGGAACGCAAGAGGCGACTGGTGGCCAGAGCATCTGGCGACGCATGACGAAACACTCCCGCAGCACCTGGGGTATGCACGTCGCGCACCTTGGCATCGCGGTGTTCATCATCGGCGTGACGATGGTCGGCGGCTTCCAGAGCGAAAAGGACGTGAAGATGGAGCCCGGATCCACAACCAGCGTCGGCGGCTACACGTTCCGCTTCGACGGCATCCAGGAGCGCGACGGTCCGAACTACCGCGCGGCACATGGCACGGTCACAGTGCTGAAAGGCGACCGGGTGGTCGAAGTGATGCATCCCGAAAAACGGCTCTACAACGCGTCGGGCATGACCATGACCGAGGCTGCGATCGATGCGGGTTTGACGCGCGACCTCTATATCTCTCTCGGCGAGCCGGTGGGTGACCGAGCGTGGATCGTGCGCGTCTATCACAAGCCATTCATTGACTGGATCTGGGGCGGCTGCATGCTCATGGCCCTCGGCGGCTTGCTTGCCGTCACGGACCGGCGCTATCGCTTTGCGGTCAGGTCGAAGGAAGAGGTCCCCGCCGCGGCGAGCACGCCGCCGAAGCCGGCGAGAGCCCGCCTCGCGGCGGAGGCCAAGCGTTCGTGAGTCGCTTTGTCATCCCTCTCGTAGCATTCGCGATCCTCGTCGGCTTCCTGTTCGTCGGCCTCGGCCTGAATCCGCGCGAGGTACCCTCGCCCCTCGTCGACAAACCTGCGCCTGCCATCCAGCTCGCGCAGCTGCACGCGCCGGAGAAGAGCTTCACCCTCGCCGACATGAAGGGACGCGTGTGGCTGCTCAATGTGTGGGCGTCGTGGTGCGTGTCCTGTCGCGATGAACATCCCTTCCTGATGGAGCTCGCGAAGGAGAACACGATTCCCATCGTCGGACTCAACTACAAGGACAAGCGTGATGACGCCGTGAAATGGCTCGCGCAGTTTGGCAATCCCTATCGGCTGAGCATCGTCGATGCCGACGGACGTACGGGGATCAACTTCGGGGTGTATGGCGTGCCCGAAACCTTCGTCATCGACCGTGATGGCGTCATCCGCTACAAGCAGATCGGCCCCTTAAGTGCAGAAAAGTGGCAGCAGACGATCCTGCCCCTGGTGAAGAAACTGTCCGCATGATCCGCGTCGTGCTGCTGGCTCTGGTGCTGGCGCTGACATCGATCGGCGTGCGCGCCGCCGAGGCCCCGCCTGCGGCCGACGACCCCGTCATCGAGGCGCGGTTGCATAGGCTCTCGACCGAGCTGCGTTGTCTCGTCTGCCAGAACGAGACCCTCGCCGACTCGCGGGCCGATCTCGCGAACGATCTGCGGCGCGAGATCCGGGACATGATGAAGGCGGGCAGGAGCGACCGGGAGATCACGGAGTTCCTCGTCGCCCGCTATGGCGACTTCGTGCTCTACCGGCCCCCGGTGAAGTCCACCACCCTCTTCCTCTGGGGCGGTCCTTTCGCGCTTTTCGCGACCGGTGCCGCAGTGTGGTTCGTTCTGCTCAAGCGCCGCCAGCGCCGTGCGCCGGACGCGCCGCTCACGCCCGAGGAGCAGCGCCTCGCCGAATCCCTGCTCGATACGGATCACGGCCGGAACCGATCGTGACTCTCTTCGTCACCGTCTGTGCGGCCCTCGTCCTGGTCGCCCTGCTCTTCGCGCTGCCACCCTTCCTGCGCAGACCGAAAGAACTACCCCGCGCCGACCGAAGGCGGGCCAATCTCGACATCTACCGCCAGCAGATCCGCGATCTCGAGCGCGACCTCACCGCCGGAACGCTTTCCCGGGAGCAGTACGAGAAGGACCGCGAAGAACTCTCGCGCCGCATGCTCGAGGACGTGCAGGCCGACACCGAGGTGCCAACGGTTGATGGCGGCAACATGGCGCGCGTCGCACCTGCGCTCGCGATCGCGGCTTTGTTCCCCATTGTTGCCGTCCTCATCTACGCGCAGATCGGCGCGCCCGGCGCCCTCAATCCGGACGCGCTGAAGACGGCGGCGCCCCACGCCGGTCAGCAGTTCACGCAGGAGCAGGTCGAGCAAATGGTGACGCTCCTCGCGCAACGCATGGAGAAGGAGCCGGACAACCTCGAAGGGTGGGTGCTGCTCGGGCGTTCCTACGCCGCGATGGGCCGCTATCCCGAGGCGGCGACTGCGCTTCGGCACGCGGCGCAGTTGAAGGCGAACGATCCGAACCTCCTTGCCGATTATGCCGACGCACTTGCGATGGCGAGCGGGCAGAAGCTCGATGGCGAGCCACTGAAGCTCATCGATCAGGCGCTCGCCATCGAGCCCCATCATCAGAAGTCGCTCGCGCTTGCGGGAACAGGCGCATTCGAGAGGGGCGATTATGCGGATGCGGTCAAATACTGGGAGCGGCTGTTGAAGACCGTGCCACCGGAATCCGATGGTGCCCGATCGATCCAGACCAGCATCGACGAAGCGCGCACACGTGCAGGCGGGAACGCTCCGAAAGCGGCGCAAGCCCCGGAGGCACCAACTGCTGCTCAAGCAAAGCAGAGGGCGCCGCGGGAAACCTCAGCCACGGGGAGTGCCGGCAGGATTGCAGGCGTCGTAAGCCTGGCTCCATCGCTCGCCGCCAAGGCCGCACCCGACGACACGCTGTTCGTGTACGCACGCGCGGTGCAGGGGCCACCGATACCGCTCGCCGTGCAACGCTTCAGGGCCAAGGACCTTCCCGCGAGCTTCAGCCTCGACGACTCCATGGCGATGGCGCCGGAGATGACGCTTTCGAAGCATCCGAACGTGATGGTGCTGGCGAGGATCTCGAAGTCGGGCAACGCGATGCCCCAGAGCGGGGATCTGCAGGGCAGCACGGGGCCCGTTAAACTCGGGGGGGCCGAGGTGAAGATCGTCATCGACCGGGTCGTACCGTGATCGGCGGGGTCGTACCCGCTCGGAGGAAACTTCTGCACGCCCCCTCACCGGACTGATTACTCCATCGGCATTTCGATCTTCGATCGCTTCCGCGACATTCTCCGCGGTACAGTGATCGCGCATGCTTCGAAATTTTGGGCGCCACGTTACGCTTTGGTGAAGCTCGCACCCCATATCCACAATGTCAATTCGGGAGAACTCCGCCGTGACCCCTGACTATTCCCATCCCACCAAAACCTGCGACCTCGTGATGAAGGGCGGCGTGACGAGCGGCCTCGTCTATCCGCGCGCAGCATTGCAGCTTGCGGAGGAATACAGTTTCAAATGCATCGGCGGGACATCCGCCGGCGCGGTGGCCGCCGCGTTCACGGCCGCCGCCGAATACAACCGCCAGGGCGGTGGCTTCCAACGTCTCAATGACCTGAACCTCGAGCTTCAGAAAAACGACAAGCTGAGCTCACTGTTTCAACCCTCCAACGAAACGCGTCCGGCGCTCAATCTGTTTTTGGGGGCCCCGGAGTACAGGCGCCAAGCCGCCGCGCTCTCCGGGCAACGACTGCTCGGCAAGATCATGGGAGCGGTACGCCTTGCCCTGAAGGCGCTGGAGGATATCGGTGTGCCCGGTCTGGCAGCGGGGCGCACGAAGGGAGCGATCTTCGGCATCGTAGCTGCCATTGTCATTGCGATGATTGTCTTGCTGGCGGCCTGGTTGCTCGGGGCGGACGCATCGCTCAGGACTTTTGCGGGCGCGGCGCTGGTCCTCGGCGTATTGTTCGGCGTGCTGGGGTGGATATTGGGTGGCCTGGGCCGCGGTCTCTCCACGCTTTACGACATCATCGTCGACAAGCTCCCGGCCAACCACTTCGGCATCTGCAATGGCCTTAGCCCCAAAGGTGCACCGAAGGAGCCGGAAGCAGTGACCGAGTGGATGCACCGACAGATCCAGCGTATCGCGGGCAAGTCCGAGAGCGAGCCGCTCACCATCGGCGAGCTTCGGGATAAAGACATCGAGCTGAAAACCGTCACCACGAACCTCAATCTGGCTCGGCCCTATGTGCTGCCATTTCCGGAAACGCAGCACCCGGAGCGCGACGGCGCCGACGCCGCTGCGAGTGCGCACCTTATCTTCTGCGAGCGTGATTTGGAGACGCTCTTCCCGCAGGACGTCGTCACACATCTGGTAAAGAAAGCGTATCCGCGCGGTGGATGGCAGCTGCCGAAGGATTTTCACTTTCTGCCGGCCGAGGACGAGCTTCCTGCGGTTGTCGCAGCGCGAATGAGTATGAGCTTTCCCTTGTTCTTCAGCTCGGTGCCGCTGTACCAGTTGCCGCGGCGCATGGTCGAAGCCACGTCTGCCAGTGGTCCGCTGAACAAGGACGATCTCATACCGAACTGGTTCAGCGACGGCGGGATCGCGAGCAACTTCCCCATCCACTTTTTCGACGCGTGGATTCCCAGCCGGCCGACATTCGGCATCACGCTGCGCTACCTTCCCGAGGAGGTGGCGGCGGGACAGGACCGCAGCAACACCGCTGCGCGCCACTACTACGATGCGCTCGGGGAACGCGGC
>JBEVOI010000263.1:0-12221 GCA_040507665.1 Burkholderiales bacterium | reverse complement strand
ACCGACAAGTGCAGGCACTGGAACGGCAAATCCAGCTCGGGCACCGTGAGAACCCAGCGAGCCGCAAGCTCGCTGAGATTCCTGGCATTGGCCCGCTGACCGCGAGCGCGATGGTGGCCTCGGTGGGCGATGCCAAGAGCTTCAGCAATGCGCGGCAATTGCCCGCCTGGATCGGCATCGTGCCCCGACAGGACTCCACCGGGGGCAAACCGACGCTGCGCGGGATTAGCAAGCGCGGCGATGTGTATTTGCGCACGCTCTTGATCCATGGGGCGCGCGCCGTGATCGCTCAGTTCGAGCGCAAAGCTAATCCGCCTGATGGCTGGCTCAAGCGGCTGCTGGCCCGGCGCAACAAGAACGTCGCCGCAGTGGCGCTGGCGAACAAGAACGCACGCATTGCCTGGGCGCTGCTGTCGCACGATCGGACGTTCCAGCCCGATTACACGCCGGTACGCGCTGCCGCGTAATGACGAGCGAGCTGAATTGAACTAGGAAACCGTTCTAGAAAGGAGGACTTCCGCCGATTGCTCAGGCAATCATAAGGTGATGGCAAGATAGGTGAGACCGTGACGGGGTGAGCCTGCAGTGCCCAGAGCACTTGGAGTGCGCGAAAGTGATGAGGACCCCATCAGCCGATTCCATCAGGGACCGAGGCCAAGGCCTCGAGCAAAGTCCGGATCTATGGCTGCAATCTTTCCCTACTCGCCGTCATCGATTGAGTGCTTGACCAAACCGGGGGCGTCCATCTATGGACAACGATCCTATGACGTTGTCGCTAGGCGCATCGTGAACCCGATACATGTAGCGCGTACCTCGGGTGCAGCCGGAGCACTAAGTCCCGAAAATCATCGCCCGCGCCTGCCTTGCTGCTGGAAAAACAGCGTGACATACAAGCCGCTCATGCTCATGAGGTGGGCCACGGCCGACTCTCCGGGGATTCCAGTCCTCGACTGATGGGATGGACTCCCCCCGTTTCTTGTTGGCATCATTGTGCCAGCTCGCCTCATGTGGTGTGGGGTGTCAGCGCTCAACCGGAAAGGAGTCCAAAATGAATGCTGCCGCCGCTTTGCCCGTCGTGGGCGTGGATCTCGCCAAATCGGCGTTTCAGATTGGCCGGGCGCTCGCCGATCCGCATTCGGCCGTCCCCACGTTGATCCGCCAGACGATGAAGCTCTTGGATGGACAGCAGGCAGTTGAGGGCATGGTTCGCCCATGTCCAGGAGGAGGGTTCGCTTCGGCCAGCGCCTCGAAGTCGAGAAGGCAGCCCGGTGCAACCGGTCGAGCGCGCGCTGCACGCGATAAGCTATCCCTCGTCGCCAACGCAGGGAGGGCTGCCCAGTGAACGCGTTCGAGGAGAAGATCGCCTACCAGCTCATCTATGCGGGCTGCGAACCCGAGCCAGGGCGCTTCACGACCGACCTTCCCATCAACGCCGAGGTCTGGCTCGCGTACCGGAAGGTCGACTTCGTAAGACCTCGCGAGCTGTTGCTCACGCCTCACCTGGCCGCAGGCGTAGGGGAGCTGCGCAAGGCGGTCACCAGCCGCCTTCCCTCTCTGAGGCATGACGGTAAGGTCTTCGACGAGGAGAAGGACCAGTCGTCCGTCGCCTTCGTGGCTACGAACGAGTCGCACCTGCTCGTGAACATCTCCTTCACACAACTGCTCGAGCTGCTCCCCATGACCGCCTGGTGGCACCGGTACGTCGGGGGTGCGCTCACCCCGCCTGTTGACGAGGAGTCGATCTATGCCGAGACACGCAAGATGGTCGTCGAAGGTCTGCGCAACAAGGACTTCATCTCTTGGCTCTCGCACGCCATCGCCGAACACATCGAGAGCGAGCAAGCCTTGCTGCAGTTCCGGCAGATCGGCTTGGATGCCTCCGAGCAACCGTTCTTCAGCAAGTGCGACAAGCGCCAAAAGGAAGCCGTCCGTCGTCTGGTCAACGTCGCTGCGTTGTACGTCGCTCTGACGCTCCTGGATCAGCAGAAGGCGCTCTCGGTTTCGCTCGACGATTCGATGCCGCAGATCAACAGCCGAAGCCAGGAGGCACTCGAGATACTCGCGCGTTGTGTTGACAAGGATGCCGTGGCCGACGCATCAACCAATAATGCTGCGCCGGTTGCCGTGCCCAGTCCGCTCTGGTCCGTTGCGGTCAATCGGGGCGCCACGCACGCCGTCTATGCGTCGCGCAAGACCGTCAAGGCCGACGCCGCGATACGGGTCTTCGAGACCGGTGGACGCGGAGTGCGGTGGGCGGTCGTGGACTCCGGTGTGGACGCCAGGCACCCCGCGTTCGCGCGTTTGGACAAGCTCGAGACGACGGATCAGATAACCAACTACATGGTCTCTCCGCGCATCTCACGGGTGGTGAAGACCCTCGATTTCACGCGCTTCGCTTCGATCACCAGCGGTCGTGTGACCGACACCCTCGCCAGGAAGCTGCTTGGGCGGATGCCGCGACGAGACCTTGTCAGGCACGTCAAGGACATCGAGAACGCGCTGGCGAGCGGCCAGATGCTCGATTGGGTGCGCATCGAGCCGCTGCTCGACATTCCCCACTCGGATCCGTACGAGTTCCCACCGGATACCCACGGAACGCACGTCGCCGGGATCATCGGGGCGAACTGGAAGAGCTCCACGTACAAGGGCCTGACGGGAAAGTGGCTCGAGCCGCCGACGGAACTGGCGGACTCCACCGATGTGTGCGGTGTCTGCCCCGACATCGAGTTGCTCGACCTTCGCGTGTTCGCCCCACGCAAAGACGCCAAGGCACGTGCTGAGGAAGGCTCCGACGAGTTCGCGATCCTAGCGGCGCTGCAATACGTGAGGTACTTGAACCAGAGCAAGGACCGGCAATACATCCACGGTGTCAACCTCAGCCTATCCTTGCGGCACGAGGTTCGCAGCTATGCCTGCGGCAGCACTCCCGTGTGCTTGGAGTGCGAACGCCTGGTGGGCAGCGGCGTCATCGTCGTCGCCGCGGCAGGCAACTATGGGTATGACGAGGATTACGGCGCCACGCATCTGGGCGGCGCCTACCGGGGACAGAGCATTACCGATCCAGGCAACAGCCCATCGGTCATCACCGTGGGTTCGACCCATCGAACCGATCCCTACCAGTTCGGCATTTCTTACTTTTCGAGTCACGGCCCGACTGGCGACGGGCGCAACAAGCCCGACCTCATCGCTCCGGGCGAGAAGGTCATCTCGACCATCCCGGGCGCTGGCCTCGCCTCGAAGGACGGCACCAGCATGGCCGCGCCCCATGTATCCGGCATTGCTGCCCTGCTGCTGTCGCGCAACACCGAACTGATGGGGCAGCCCCAGCGGGTGAAAGAGATCCTGTGCGGATCGGCCTCTGATCTGGGTCGGGACAAGGTATTCCAGGGTCGCGGGCTGGTCGACGCACTGAGGGCACTGCAGTCCGTGTAGCAAGACCTCATCGTGCCGCCAACAAGGAGCCGACGAACGATGGCGAACGAGATCTTCACGCTCGAAGCGCTAAATGCCAAGCACGGAGATGCGCTCCTGCTGCACTACGGCACCAAGAAGAAGCCCCGCGTCATACTCATCGACGGTGGCCCGACCGGTGTCTACCGGTCCTCGATACGACCTCGGTTCGAGGAGTTGGCCGAGACGAGAGGGGTGACGCCCCTCATCGTGGAGCACGTTTTCGTCACCCACCTCGACAGCGATCACATTCGTGGAGTGCTCGACTTCGCCATCGACATCAAGAAGGGTGACGCACCGGCAAAGTCGCTCAGCTTCTGGTTCAACACCTTCAGCGACGCCATGAACGAGTTGCCGCCCGAAACGGCGAAACTCGTGAAGAAGGCGCCGACCGCCGTCCTCGCATCCGTCGATGCGGTCACTGCGAGCGTTGCGGAGGGTCAGAGCCTGCGCGACACTGTTCGCGTACTGCATGCGGCCGTGAATGGAGGCTCCGGCAAGCTGCTCGTGGCCGACAAGAAGGGAGTCAAGCTCGACGTCTCTAGCGATCTGTCGGTCACGCTGGTCTGCCCCAGCAAGGAGCACCTGCGCAAGCTCGCCCTGGACTGGAAGAAAAAGGCCAAGCCAACGCAGGCGGAGACCTCTGCATATCTGGATAATTCCGTATACAACCTTTCGAGCCTGGTCATGGTCGTCGCGGCGAAGAACGCGGCGGGCAAGAAGCGTCGCATGCTCCTGACCGGCGACGCGCGCGGCGATCACGTGGTGGCCGGCCTCGACGCCGCAGGTTTCCTCGACTCCAAGGGAAAGGCGCACTTCGACATCCTCAAGGTCGGCCACCACGGCAGCGATCGTGACTTCGAGGCGCAGTTCTTCAAGGACATCACCGCCGACCACTATGTCATCTCGGCCGATGGACGGTTTGAGAACCCGTCCCAGGACGTGCTCGAGTGGATCGGTGAAGGTGCCACGGGTGACTATAAGATCTGCATGACCAATGAGTCCGGAACCGGCTTCCCGGCGCTCGAGAAAAACATCGCGGGTGCGTTGAAGAAGGTCAAGCGCTTGAAGGGCCATCTCGTGTTCCGCGATCCGCAAGCTCTCTCAGTACGCGTCGACCTCTTCGATGCGACCGGCTTCTGACCCGAGGCCCTCCTCACCGGGACTCGTCCTTGATGAGCGACGAGTGAGTACGTCAGGGCCATTTGGTGCTCGGGCTGGGGGCCGGGATGTCCCAGGCCTCCGGATTCCCGAGCTGGAGCGAACTCGTCTACAGCGTGGCGGAGGAATTGCCCGACTTCGGACGATCGGCCGCGAGTCAGCAACCGTGCCTTACCCGATTGGGCAACGCTGTTCCGACCATCACGGGCAATCAGCCTTAGCGGGGGCCGTACGCGCTCCTTGCCCAGTTGACTGTTGCTTGGGCGGCGGCGTCGGCATTCGTTGGACTCGATCGTGGACGCCGCGGGTCCCAGTCGTCCCCGCTCTCTGGTATACTGTTGCAATGCAAAATCCAATCTCTAAGCAGGCCCAAAATCTCGACTCGAAAGAGTTGCTCCAGGTTTTCTCCAGCTCCTGGTGGCAGCTTGACGCGAGTCACCGTGATCTGGTCGCCAAGCGCCGCGAACCGATCCATCACATACTGGCCAAACTGCACAACCGTGATCTCGAGATCCGGGTCGTTCGCAGGCTGGAAGCCTCTGACGCTCATACCGACGTGGGCGACGAAGACCGGGGCCAATAGTCCCTTGCCCATCGGGCGCTTCTGCACCACTTCAGTCCGCTATGCCCTTGAACTAAGGGCAACCAGGGCCGCCTCGTGCGGTCGTTGACATTGATGAGAGGAATGAAATGACCGCAACCAAGAAGTCCGTGGGTGAGAATATCTCCAGCGCCGCCAAGTCCGGCGGTGCCTTCATGAAGCCTATGAAGCTAAGCGCGGAACTCGCGGTTGTCGTTGGAAATGGCCCCATGCCCCGCACCGAAGTCACGAAAAAGCTGTGGGAATACATCAAGGCCAACGGGTTGCAGGACACTGCGAACAAGCGATTGATCAACGCGGACCAGAAGCTGAAGGTGATCTTCGGCGGGAAATCCCAGGTGTCCATGTTCGAGATGACCAAGCTGGTAAATGCCCACCTCTACTGATGGGACGGAGTTCCCCTCGCAAGGCCGTGCGCCGGGGCCCTAGATAGAGAAGACTCATGTTCTACCCGAATATCCTACGGCTGCTTGCGCACCAGCACGCCGTTCCGCTTGAACGGGCATACAAGCTCTGGGATCAGGCTGCAGCGCATTCGACCGCGCCAGTGGGTCTCACACCCGATGACACCCCCGACTGGGAGAGTGTGATGTCGAGTTTCCTCGAGTCCATACGCTGCGAAGCGCGTGCGCTTCGGTCGGGCTTTATAGCGTGAAGGTTAAGTCGATTGCCGACGGTTGGGCATCATGATGCAGACCTGCGTTCCCAGGAACTCACCGCACGACCACTTTGCAACGCCATTCCTGGACCACCGCACAAGGACCATTCGGAGTGTCGATTCGTTCGAAGCCGCGAAGCAGGAGTACGCCGTTTCCAGCGGTGATGCGATCGCCGACTGCCCCAAGGTAGACCGCTAGGGGCGGCAGGTCTGTCTGGTGCGGGTGAACGGGAAGGACATGGGACTCAGCCAGCTCGAGGCCGGCATCAACGCGCGTATTTGAAGAGCTTGCTCGTCTACTCACACGGCGGTTGCTACCAACGGTTCCGGATACGACGCGCTTAAGCCATCCACTCTGGCGACGAACGCGCGGAATCGTGGCGCGCGTGCTTAGCCATTTACCTGCGTGGTGCGGCTGTGGCGGGAGGACACTTGTCGGAGGCGCTCCTTCTCGGCGATGACTTTTTTCGCATATTGCGCGCTCGAATCGCCGGGCGAGCCGTTATATGCCTGAAGGCCACTCCTCACGTCTCCGCCGCTGCGCCGGATGCAATCCTTCAGCACCTTCGCTCCTACGAGCACATTGATTTCCGGATCGAGGAACGACGGGTCGGTGTGGGATTCGGGGAGCTTGTCCTCGTGGTACTTCGGGATGAGCTGCATCAGACCCTGTGCGCCGGCCGTGCTCTCCGCGATGGGGTTGAAGCGCGATTCCACCGCCATCACCGCGACGATGAGCAGCGGATCGATACTCACTTCACGACCGGCGCCAAAGGCTATCTGCACGAAGCGCTCGACTGCGTCGGCTGAAACGAGATAGCGCTTGCCAAGATAGGTTGCGATGGCGCGCATGCGTGGGTCTTGCTGCTGCGCAAGCGGCGTGTCGAACATAGCCTCCTGCTCGGTTAGAGCCACCTCCACAGTCGCACCTTGAGAAGCCGGCGCATCAGCGACAGGCGCGAGGGAGGTTATGTCAGAGCGGCTGAAGAGACTGAGAGCGAACGCGATCGTGGCGAACAACAGGACGATTGTGCTTGTCAGCGACGGACCCTGGTCCGTGACATTCGAGGTCTCTTCTGACCACGTGGGATAAGTGAGTGCATTCTCCATGGATTGAACCCCCTACTGCTATCAGCAACAGTGCATTGCCCTTCGAGCGATACTCGGTGTTGCGGATCGCGCGCACCGCCCGTGCCTGACGTAGAAAGCGGTGAAAAATTAGAGGATTACGCGTGAAGGTTTAGGAGCCGACAACCGCTGGCAAGGGAAGGGTTTGCCAAAACCTGTAAGAATTACCGACGTCCTCCTCGCGATCGAGGTCGACCAGGCTCTGGAGATCGCCGAACAGATGGAGGTATAAGGTCGCAGGCTTGGTCAAGGCCGCCGAGTCTCGGGGGCCGCATACCGACACGAGCGGCCGTCCGCTGCTACACTACCTCGAGCGTAGCCTCGCCACGTTCTCCGAGTGTATCGATGACTGTCGCGACAATCGCTCGAAGGATCGCAGCCGACGCTCGATCCAGAAGTCCAATGACATAGCGTCTTGGCGGCCAAGGGAGAGGAAATGAAATACAAGCCCTTCATAGTCACCGTTTCGAAGATCCTCGCGCTCGGCGTGGCCACGCTCGCGTACGCGCAAGGTTATCCGTCTAGGCCGATCACGATCGTGATCGGTGCCTCCCCGGGAAGCACAACCGACGGTCTGGTGCGTACTCTGGGCCAGGAGATCGCGAAAGAAACCGGCCAGCCGGTCATCGTCGACAACAAGCCGGGAGCGAACGGGATCATCGCGGCTCAATTCGTGGCGCACGCGCAGCCTGATGGCTACACCGTCTTTGTCACGACCAACACCACGCAAGCCGCAAACCCTCACCTTTACAAGAAGCTCGCCTACGACCCGGTGAAGGACTTCGCGCCAGTCACCGCCCTCGTGAAGGGTTATCTGCTGATGGTGCTCAATCCCAAGGTTCCCGCCAACAGCGTATCCGAATTCATCGCGTACTCGAAGCAGAAGCCGGGCAAGCTCTCTTTCGGCGCGGGAACCTCATCGGCGCGCGTGGCGGTCGAACAGTTCCAGCAGATGACGGGTACCGAGCTCTTGTACGTCCCGTACAAGGCCAACCCACAGGCCGTTACCGACCTCATTGCAGGACAAGTGGACATGATGATCGTGGACCTCACGACGAGCCTTCCCCACGTGCAGTCAGGCAAGCTAAAGGGACTCGCCGTCACCAGCATGCAGCGATCGCCCCTCGCGCCGAGCCTCCCGACACTCGACGAGGCTGGCGTCAAAGGCTACGAAATGAGCTTCTGGAACGCGGCTTATGTTCCCGCCAAGACCCCTGAGTCGATCGTCAGGCGCCTGAACGAGCTGCTCGTAAATGCCATGGGTAAGGAATCCGTCAAGGCATTCGTCGCGAAGTTCGGCATGGAGGTGTATGTCAGCACGCCGGCTGAACTCGCGAAATTCCAGGCAGCCGAGACCGTACGCTGGGGCGAAATCATCAAGCGGGCCGGGATCCAGCCGGAGTGATCGCGATGAATCTCACCTTCTCCTACCGCCGCCTCTTGCCTACCCTCGAACCAGGTCTTCTCGGCGCCCGTCAGCGAGTTTGCGGGATGAGCACGCATACCGATTGCTAAGGAATTCGTGCGCCGCCGCGGGAACCCCTCTGCTAAACTTTGCCAATGGAGGCCAACGCCCGCGACAAAGCTGGAGAGCGCGCACTCGTCGCACGCTGCACAACCGAAGCCACCGCCCTCCTGAGGAAAAATCTAACGCCTAACGGCATCCTTGCGGCGACTCCCGGCGAGGGGGCGCGCACCCGCGGGTACGCCGCGATCTTCGCCCGCGACGCCGCTGTGTGCGCGATCGGCATGGCGTTCTCCGGGGATACAGTGCTTGAGGAGGGCGCGGCAACCGGCCTTGAAACTTTGGCTGCTCATCAGGCGGAGAACGGCCAGATCCCTAAGTTTGTGAACGTCGAGAGTGCTGAGACCGACTTCTGGTATCTCGGCTGCATCGATGCCACGCTGTGGTGGCTGATCGCCTTGCGTTTTCTCGACGCGCGGAGAGGACAGCCGGCTCTCGGCACGCGCTTCGCGGTGGAAGTCGAGCGCGCTCTCGCGTGGTTGCGCTGCCAGGAGCATCAGCGCTTCTTCCTGCTGCAGCAGAACGAGGCCAGCGACTGGGCGGATATCATGCCGCGCTCCGGATTCGTACTGTACACCAACGCACTCTGGTATCACGTCAAGCGACTGTATGGCCTTGCGCACCTCTCCGAGACGTGCCACAACTTCAAGCATCTCTTTCATCCCTTTTCGCGTGACCTCACCGAATACCGGCGTGCACGGCTGCTCACGCACTACGTGCGCAAGAAAGCAAGGAATCGTGACCTCTACCTTAGCTTCGTCAATTTTGCGTTCTGGGGCGAGGAAGGCGACATCTTTGGCAATCTGCTTGCGATCCTTCTCGGGCCCGCTGCCGAAGAAGACGTCAACCGCGTGCTCGACAAACTGGAGCAAGCGCAGGTGCACGTACCCTACCCAGTACGGGTGGTATGCGATCCGATTACGGAGTCCCACATGCTCTGGCGCGCCTACATGTCTCGCCACCAGCAGAACTTCCCGTGGCAGTACCACAACGGCGGCGTTTGGCCCTTCGTCGGCGGTTTCTGGGTGGCGGCGTTGGCGAAAGCAGGGCGTCAAGCGATGGCGCGCGCAGAGCTGGCGAAGCTCGCCCGAGCAAATGAGCTCAACGAGTGGGAGTTCAACGAGTGGCTGCACGGGCAGACCCTGATGCCGACCGGCATGCCGGGACAGTCATGGAATGCTGCAGCATTTCTCATGGCGTTGCGTGCGCTCGAAGAGCCGGTGTTCCGAGGGCCCGTCGCGAGGCAGAATCCGGCGACCTGAAATGCGGCCACCGCCTTACAGGAGCGCGTCATCTCTAAAGATCAGTGCCGACAGGACGTCGAACAGGGTAGCGCGTTTGTCTGGAGCAGAAAATGAATGCTAACCTTGTTCCCAGGGCGTGCCGCGCCCTGACCTGTCAGCCGGCGCTATACTTGATCGGCCTCGCCACCGTTTCGGAAACCGAATCCATGCCCGAGCAGCACCCGCACAACATAGATCGGAGTCGCGTGTTCGCCCCTGTCGACAGGGAACCAAATGCTTCTCCCACCTCGCCTGGTGCGCTTCCGAGGTCCGCCACGGTAGGCGAGCCAACGGCCCCCTGCGCAGGGCAGCCCGCGGACCCCAATCCAGCCAGATGATCACTAGCCGCCTTACCGATCAAGACATCTACCTTTTTCGCGAAGGCAGTCTGTTTCGTGCCTACGAAAAGCTCGGTGCACATCTTGTGGCAGAGGGAAAACTAGGGACGCACTTCGCTGTGTGGGCGCCGAACGCTATGCAGGTTGGGGTCATCGGGGATTTCAACGATTGGGATGTGGGGTCGAATCCGCTGCGCGCCAGGGACGATGGCTCCGGCATCTGGGAAGGTGAAGTCTCCGGAGCTGGGCGCGGCTCCCGCTACAAATACCACGTCGTTTCGCGTCGTGGGGAGGCCTTCGAGAAGGCCGACCCCTACGGCTTTTTCTGCGAGACTCCTCCGCAGACTGCATCCGTCGTGTGGGACCTCGCTTACGATTGGGGCGATGCCGATTGGATGGCGAGGCGCGCCCGCGCCAACGCGCTCGACGCACCGATGTCGATCTACGAGTTGCACCTGGGCTCGTGGCGGCGCGTGCCCGAGGAGGCCAACCGCTCGCTCTCCTACCGCGAGCTCGCCGAGTGGCTGCCGGAATATGTGAAGTCGATGGGCTTCACCCACGTCGAGCTGCTGCCTGTGATGGAGCATCCGTTCTTCGGCTCGTGGGGCTACCAGGTGACCGGTTACTTCGCGCCCTCCGCGCGCTTTGGTACACCGCAGGACTTCATGCTGCTCGTCGATCGCCTGCACCAGCAAGGCATCGGCGTCATTCTCGATTGGGTGCCCTCGCACTTCCCGAGCGATGGCCACGGCCTGTGCTTTTTCGACGGCACCTACCTCTATGAGCATGCCGATCCGCGCCAGGGATTTCATCCCGAATGGAACAGCTACATCTTCAATTACGGGCGAGCCGAAGTGCGCTGCTTCCTCGGGAGCAACGCACTATTCTGGCTCGAGAAGTACCACGCCGACGGGCTGCGGGTGGATGCGGTCGCTTCGATGCTTTACCTCGATTACGCCCGCGCGCCGGGTGAATGGATCCCCAACAAGCACGGCGGGCGCGAAAATCTGGATGCGGTCGACTTCCTGAGGCACCTGAACGTTGCGGTCTATCGCGACTATCCGGACGTGCAGGTCATCGCTGAGGAATCCACCGCATGGCCCATGGTGTCGCGCCCGGCCTACCTGGGCGGCCTCGGTTTCGGCATGAAATGGAACATGGGCTGGATGCACGACACGCTCGATTACTTCGCCAACGATCCCGTCTTCCGCAAGTATCACCATAACGCGCTGACCTTCAGCATCTGGTACGCGTTCGCCGAGAACTTCGTGCTGCCGCTTTCGCACGACGAGGTCGTGCATGGAAAGGGGTCTCTGATCGGCAAGATGCCCGGCGATACCTGGCAGAAGTTCGCGAATCTGCGTGCGCTCTTGGGGTACATGTGGACACATCCCGGGAAGAAGCTGCTGTTCATGGGGTGCGAGTTCGGGCAGCGCAGCGAGTGGGCGCACGATTCGTCACTCGAATGGGGGGTGCTGCAGTACCCCGAGCACGCCGGGCTGCAACGCTGGGTTTCCGACTTGAACGGGCTGTATCGGGCGGAGCCCGCACTGCACGAGGTCGACTTCAGCCAGGCAGGCTTCGAGTGGATCGACTGCCGCGATAGTGAAGAGTCCGTCATCAGCTTTCTGCGGAAGTCGCACGCCGGTGACCCGCTGCTGGTGGTCTGCAACTTCACCCCGGTACCGCGCGCGAACTACGTTGTCGGCGTGCCCCGCAGCGGGTATTGGCGGGAGGCGCTGAACAGCGACGCGCCGCTCTATGGCGGAAGCGGGATCGGTAATCTGGGCGGCGTCGACTCGGCGCCCGTGGCAGCGCATGGTCGTTTTCATTCAGTTACGCTGGCGGTGCCGCCGCTCGCGACCCTGCTCTTCAAGTGGGAGGCGCCGCATGGCTGAGAAACGGGGCACGGCAGAGCCCGGTGACGGTCGCGTGCGTGCCGTCGTCGAAGGCATCACGCCGATGGTCGACGGTGGGCGCTTCGCGGCGAAGCGGGTGGCGGGCGACCGCGTGGTCGTCGAAGCGGACTGTTTCACAGACGGGCACGACCTCCTTGCGGCCCGTCTCCTGTGGCGGC
>JBEVOI010000239.1:0-3963 GCA_040507665.1 Burkholderiales bacterium | reverse complement strand
TATCGAACTTGAGCGTGCGCGCAGCCAAGTCGAACACGCCGCGCAGCGGGATGAGGTAGTTGTTGCAAGTGCGAAAACTCGGCCACTCGTAGCCGCCGATCAGCGCCGCGAGTTCCGCGTGGTTGACCGTGTTGACGGCGATGGCAAACCCGGCCGCAGCATAGTTCCCGTCCGCCGGCTCTATGCTGCGCGCTTGCGCAAGCTGCTTCGCAAAGAACACGAGCGCATTCCGATACTGCGACTTGGTCGAGTTCGCGTTGCGACCGACGCTCTTGAGGTACAACTGCACGAAAAAGCCGAAGCTGCGGTCGCCGCGGTCAGCAACACCCGCGCGCGGACTCTCAGGAAAAAACTCGCCGTAGCGAAACGTGCCGAGTTTGATCCTGCTCTTGATCTCCGCTACAAGACGGGTGGCGTATTTCGTATTGGCCGGCGTCGGCGCGAGGTCGAGGGTTTCAAAGCATTGCTCTCCGTTCCACGAGAAATAGATTCGGATGGATCGCCGGCCCGGTCGCAACTGGACGCCTTCAAGTTCTCTCCTTCTACCCATCGCGCGTACCCCTCCAAGGAAATCAACACGTGCTTATCCGGGGCCTTCCTGTACTCGCGGCCTTCGAGCCACACGCCCTCGCTGATCTTAAGCCGCACCGCCTTCTCGGTGTAGCCGGTCAACTCGCAGAAACGGTGGATCTGAACGTAGTTGGTAGTCATCATCTTCACCTGCTCTTGTTCCCGCCGCAAACGCCGCTTGTCCGGCTGGCGCCCCGCCATCGCTGCTTTCATCGCCTCAAAGCTGTCGAACACCGGTGCCCTCATGTCGAGGCTGCACATGTCGTAGCAGCCGAGGCGCGCCTTGCTCCTCTCCAGAATCCCGATCCCCTCCGGCAGCCGGAAGGCTAGATCGGGCTCGTATCCCTGCTCAATTTCGCGGTCAGAAAAATCACTGCGGGCACGGCTCGCGCGTCTTGAAGGCGCTAGACATTTCGATCCCCCTCCATTCTTCGAAGAATCCCTCGAAGATCGTCGACTTGGGTTTCATGTGCCGCACCTGCCCAGCGATAAGCTTCGATAATCGCCTTCAGTTCTTCACACGTGCGAGTGCGATCGCATACCGGGCGCAGATCCGGCGCGTGGGGTGTCACGCCAAGCAGCTCGCACGCAGCCCGGTGCAGCGCAATGAACAACTGCCGGTTGCCGGCAGATGACTCCTTGCCGTCCATTCCGGTCTCGACCGGTTCGACCGGCCACTCGGCGAGTGTCAGGGTGAAGGGTGTGATCCGGTCGCAACCAATCCGCTCCAGCACCCGCCGGGTGTAAGGCAGGTTGCGGATCATGCAGTCCAGCGTTTCGGGGCTGTGGTGCAGGTTTATGTAATGCTCCTTTTGTGAACTGGCTTGACTAACTTATCCGGTTTACCTGTGCTCGGCTTGTCTTCCTTGATGGTCCGGCGCTAGCGATTGATGTGCGCGATCACCGCTTGCCTTAGGGGCGCGGCAAGACAGGCTGAGGTTCACGCGGTCGGTCTCTGACTCCACGGTCATCTGACTCCGCAGTGATGGTTGCGGGTTCATTTGACGCCTGCTCGATCATCGGTAGGCTCGCCACCTCGCGCAGATACTCGGGGATCTCCAAGAGGGGCACTTGGTGGAGAAACGCTGCCGGCAGCAACCCGCTTTGCACGCCGTCAGCGATCACCTGGGCACGGTTGACGCTGCCCGAGACCCAGAACTTCGGCGCCCTGCCTTCGGCTCGTGCCTCGTTCACCCGCCTCTTGTATGAGGATAGGAACACCTGCCGAAACCCTTGCCGGTCGCCGGCTTGCAGCGCGGGCGCTGCGTCGCCCCATGCCGCCATCAACTCATCGCAGACGATCTGCGCGGCGTCCGACTCCGAACACGCCAGCGCGATGCCGAGCGCTCTGTCGGGGTCGATCCATCCGTCGTCGAGTCGCTCGATGATTGCCGCGAGCGATAACCGGCCTTTACACTCACGTCTGCAACGCGTGAGCGCCTTGAGAACCGCAGACTCGTCGTATTGCATAAGGTCGTCGACAATGACTTGAGCGGCGGCCTCGGACAGATCGGTCCCGCATACTTCGCAGGTGACCGCGAGTGCCCGCAGGATCCTTTCCCTTTTATGATCCTGTCCTCGTGGCAAGTTCCTCATCCTCCAACCTTGCTTTCTCGATCAATCGGTTCCACTTCGCGGCCTTTCCGTCATGCTGGTCCAGATCGCGGGCTTCTTTGTCCGTCACCCGCCTACCCGTCGCCCACTGCGTTCGCATCGCCTCGGCGTCCCTGACAAGGAGGTCGAGTTGGTGTTGCGCCCGGACGTAGAAAGCCCCGTTGTGCTGCAGGTAGAGCCGAATGACGTCGGGCGCCTCTGCGCCGAGCCGCTTTCTTAGCTCTTGCAGTTGGCGGTTAACCTTGGCGTTGCGCACCGGCTCTACCCCGTACCGAGCGAGGTAACTTTCGCGGTACGCCCCCCACTCTTCGCGAGCCGGGGGCGGCGCGTCGAGCGAGATTTTTCGCGAGCGCGCCGGAACGACTGAGGAGCTACAGGTTTCTGAACGAAGCGAAGAAACCGAAAGCGACGAGGGAGAAGGGTTTAACTGCTTATCCGACGAGGGAGGATAAGCAGTAGGGGTTGGGGTAGGGTTGGAAGTAGTGGTGGTATTGGGGGTGGGGATGGGGCTACCGGGACAAGCTGTGCTTGTGTTGCGCTCATGCTCAGCTTCTGCTTGTCGCACCGCAGCACGCCTTAATCTAACCCCTTCCAGAGCGCCCTTACGGCGCGTGTCGGAGATCGTTTCTGCTCGCGCGATCTCCTCCACCATACGCTTGTTGTACCAACCGTCGTCCATCCGGACAAAGTAGCGATCGAGGATGTATCGCAGGGCATCGATCTCGTCCGCGGAGCGGCAATTTGCGATGCCGGCTGCCTCCTGCTCGTCCAGCGGTACCGGCCCCTTCTGGTCCCAACAGTGGGCCAGGAGGAGGAGATAGACCCCATGTCGCATTGGCGTCAAATGGCGGGTGTCCCGGAGATAGTCCCCGGTGTACCAGGGAAGATAGGCAAAACTCATATCGCCTCCTGTATCGCAGCCGCCTTTGCGCGCTGCTTTTCCGTACTTCGGGTCGGCGTGCGATAGCACCGCTCGCACGATGTAGGTCGGCGCGCGCGCCCAGCCACGTTGCCACGGTGCGGCGCAGATCGTGCGGCGAGAACGCGTGCCCCGTGCCTCGATCGGGACCGACCAGTAACGGTCGGAGTCGAGGAGACCTTCTCGAATCATTCGGGTCGGCATCACAGTCCCCATCCTATTCATAAGTCCCCGGCACCTTCGCCCGTACCTTTCATTCGCGCCGGCGTGGTGCAGCACCTTCTCGCTCATCATTCGCGCGTTAAGTGGTGTGGCCCGTTTAAGTATCAGCGGGTCGCAGTTTTGCCTCTCGGCGCTGGCCGCCTTCCAGCCCGAACGTCGGCGATGAACTTGTCGCGCCCGGCCTTCAGGCGCGGATTCGTGTTCGGATTGTTGGTCGGAAAGCTCGCTGGCCGCGCGGCTTCCAAGCGCGCTACAAGCGCCCGGATTTGGTCGTCAGACAAGCCCGCAATGCGCGCCGTGTTGAGGGCCTCGACTTCTACCTGAAGCCACCCCACGGCTCTCTCGCCAATCTGTATCGGCCGCGTGTAGAGGCCATCCCGAATGTCGGCGTAGTGGGCGCTGCGGGAGCGACCACGCGCGTGGAGGACTGTAGGAAGACGAAGGATGATTTGCAGCATTTCGGCACGTAATTGGATTTGCGTGCAGCGATGCTGCCACCAAGGAATGTCAGAAAAGGGGAAATTACCGATTGCGATTCGGTATTTTCCGGTCCTATCTCTGATTCTTAAGGGTTTTCTGTGGATTCTGGTGCCTGGAGTCCATGGGCTCGATAACCTTAGCTGCGTCCTTGAGCCATG
>JBEVOI010000214.1:0-6862 GCA_040507665.1 Burkholderiales bacterium | reverse complement strand
GCCACCCGTCGAGCGCGAGCCGCGCTTCACCGCTTACGGCTTCGGCAAGGCCGAAACCGACGCGCGCGACGCGCTGATCGTGGAGCAGGCGTCCGTACGCAGGTTCGCTGTGGGCTGCGTGAGCGACCTGTATCTGGTTCGGCGCGAAGCGACTCGGGTTTGCGTCCTGTCCGGCGATCCGGCTGCGAAAAAAAGTGATCTGGAAGCCGAGGGGCTTGCCGTCAACCTGCAGCCAGCCAGTCACATACCACCACTCGGTGCGGAAATCCGGGTGCGATCCGTGGTCCGCAGGAAAGCTGAAAATGCGGCCAGGGACGACCGCTTCCGGAACCGTATCGCCATGGGCGGGTAGCGCGATTGCGAGCGCAATCAGGCACGCAATCAGCCGGCCCATCGCTACCAGTCCTCTCGCACTGCGCGCAGCGCGTCTTCTCCGAGCGCCTGCCGGCCGCTCCACGCTGCAGTGAGACCGGCAGTGGCGACGAGCACTATCGCCAGAAGTGCGAGTAACGCCCACGGCACGTGGAGGTCCATGCTCCAGTGGAACGACTGGCGATTGACCACGAAAATTAGAATCAGGCTCACCGCGAAGCCCAGCACGAGTCCGACAGTCACCCCGAAGGCGCCGAGAAGCGCCCCTTCGGTGCCGAGCATCACGCCGATCTCGGGCCGCGTCATTCCCACGTGACGAAGCATGCCGAACTCCGCGCGCCGAGCGATCGCCTGCGCAGAAAAGCTCACGCTGATGCCGAACAGACCGATGAGCACCGCCACCGCCTCCAGCGCATAGGTGATGGCGAAGGTGCGATCGAACACCGACAGGGAACGCGCTCGAATCACGCGAGGCTCCGCGATCTCGATGCCGTTGCCGATGCGACTGCGCAGCGATTCCGCAACGGGATCGAGGCTGGTGCCTGGCTTGAGCCAGAGCGCGGCATCCGATGCGAGCGCGTCGCCAGTCAGCTTTGCGTAGGTGTTGCGATCGATGACAACGGCGCCGGCCGTGCGGACGTAGTCGCGCCAGATTCCTGCTACAAACACCTCCCGCTGCTGGCCGGCAAGGGGCAGCGAAAACGTTCCGCCAGGCTGTACCACATAGAGATCCGCAACCGCCTCCGAGATCCATACCGGGGTCGCGTTTACGGGGACTGGCAAGGGCTTCGACAAGAGGGGCAGCACCGTCTGCGCGCGATCGGCGTCCACAGCGCGGGCGATAACGCCCACGGGCGGATGACGTGGGTCCAGCAAGACGGATAGGTGGCGCTGAAATTCGACGCGCTCGACACCTGGGGTTGCAGCGACCTTTGCCTGGTCCGCCGGCGAGAAGAATGCGGTGTCCCCGTAGCCCGCGCGCACGTAGACGTCGGCAGGGAGAACGCGGGTGAGCCAGGCGTCCAGGGATTCGCGGAACGACCAGACCATGATCGCCATCGCCACCATGAGGCTGAAGCTGACGACGATGCCCGCGACGCTCGCGCCGGCCAGATTCGGCGCTCCGCGCAGCTGCGCCACAGCAAGCTGGGCGCCCGGCCAGCGAGGCAGAGGAATGCGGGCAAGAAACCAACGGGTCAACTCCGGTGTGAGCCAAACGGCGCCCAGAAGGATCAGGGCAACGGCGGTGTACCCCGATAATGGAAGACGTCCCATCGCGGGCGCCAGCGTGAACAGCGCCCCGGTGAAAATCAGCGCGATGCCGCCCCACCGCGCGGCTGGTCCGGCAGCGGCTGCTTCGTGGCTCCCCGCCTTCAACGCCTGGGCGGGCGGCGTCCCGGCCGCGCCGAACGCCGGCACGGCAGCCCCGACGAGCGCGGCCATGACACCGAGGCCGAAGAAGATTACAAAGGAGAGCGAATCGACTTCGGGTTGTGCCACGACCCCCTGAAAGTAGCCGGCGCCGAGGTCTCCACCCATTTTCGCGAGGGCGAGCACCGCGAATCCGTAGCCGATCGCAAGTCCCGCGGCGGCGCCAACGACGCCGATCGCCACACCTTCGAGCAGCAGCAGACGGGTCAGCTCTCCGGGGGTGGCGCCGAGCACCCGCAGCAAGGCGAGGTGCTGCTGACGCCGCAGCACCGCCAGGGCCTGGGTGGAGAAAACGAGAAAGCCGCCGGTGAAGAGCGCCACCAGCGCAAGCATGTTCAGATTCACCCGGTACGCCCGGGACAGTGTGGCGCCGCGCTGAACTTCCTCATCGGGCGCAACGACCTGGACCCCGGCTGGTAACAGCGCTTCGATAGATGCGCGTAGCCTACCGAGATCGGTACCGCCCTCGGCCCGGATGTCGATCCGGTTCAGGGTGCCGACACGGTCGAGCCGCCATTGCGCTCCCGCGATGTCCATGAGGGCGGCGCGCTGTCGCAAGGTCCCGGGGCCGAGCAGGCCGGCCACACGCAACCGGACCTCGTCAACGCCAATCTGCAATCCGAGCGGGTCGCCTGGCTTCAGTCCCAATTGCTCCGCCGCCTGCGGGCTGATGAACACCGCATCGGGATCGAACAGCTCCGTCATCGACAGGTCCAAATCCGCGACCAGCGCCGGCTGTACCGCGCCTGCTCGGAGGAGGTCGAGTCCGAGTACCTTGATGCTCTCGGCGCGACCCGAGAGCTTGGCTTCCACCTCTACCGCGGGACTGACCGCCGCCACCCCGGGTAGCTGCGCGATCATCGGGAAGACCGACTCGTCGAATCCGATGCGCGGGCCACGCACGACCAAGTCGGCGTCTCCAGAAATGGCATTAATAGATAGAGAGAACTCATTAATTGCAGTAGCATTTATAAGATGCACTGCAACCCCGAGTGCGACCCCGAGAGCGATGCCAAAGCCGGAGAGGAGCGGTCGTGCGGGATGCTGTATCAACTCCCCGAGACTCGCTGCGAAGGCAACGAGCAATCGGCTTCCGGCAGGGTAGTTTGCGGTCGCCAAAGCTGGCCTCAGGTCTTGGGCGTCAATCCATCCGGACCGAGCGTGTACACCCGGTCTGCAGTTCCAGCAGCAGCGAGGGAATGCGTGACGAGAATTCCCGCGCTGCGCCCACCGATTCTTTCTCGCAGTAGTTGCAGGATCTGACGCGCGCTCTCGGGATCCAGATTACCGGTCGGCTCGTCGGCGAGAACGAGCGACGGCTCGTGCACCAGCGCGCGGGCGATGGAAACGCGCTGCATTTCGCCACCGGAAAGTTCGCGCGGAAAAGAGCCCCCGCGACCTTCGAGCGCAACGGCCTCGAGCAGTGCGCGGGTCCGATCCCCGGTCACGGCGGGCGCCTCCCCAGCGAGCGCAAGCGGCAGTGCCACGTTCTGGGCGACGGTCAAGTGGGGCAGGAGATGGAATGCCTGGAACACGAAGCCCAGGCGGGCACGCCGCAGCAGGGTCAGCGCCGGCTCGCCAAGGCTCGTAATCTCGATGCCATCGAGGCGGATGCTGCCGGCTTCGGGCCGATCGAGGCCGGCGATCAGATTGAGCAGGGTCGACTTGCCGATACCCGACTCTCCCATGATCGCGACATATTCGCCGCGACCCAAGTCGAACTTGAGGTCGCGCAGCACCCGGCGACCGGTTGCGCCGCCGTACTGCTTGGTCAGGCCGCTGATGGAGAGCATGCGCTTCCAGGGTCGATCGCGAAGGACGGGATTTTAGCGGGTGTCGGTGGAGTGGCGACGACGCGATGGAAAATCCGTCGCCACCGCCGAGAGTTCAGAGCGTCGGTAACAGCGAAGGTTGCGGAATGCAATCGTGCTTCCGTACGATCGCGGCGGCGTTGCCGAAATCGGCCGTCACCGCGTAAAGCCAAAGATCAGCGAGTGCGCCAAGGTGGGTATGAAATGCCCCAGATTGCGGAGCCCGATTCAATAGTGCAACCTGTTGCCACTCGGCGACATGTCGGAGGCACCTAACTCGATCGGAGGAGCTGGTACCGGACTTGCGGATTCGTGGACCGCCAAGCGGCCGAAAGCGGCCGCCCGTGCGAACCCCGATGCCATTCGTCTGCCGAGCAAGAAATAGATGGGATCCGACAGGAAAAAGCCCACTGTCCCACGCGACCGCGGCGACGCGCTTCGCGCTTCTCCTCTTGCCGACCTCGATCTGCAGACGCTGCAGAATCTGCTGGGTCACCTCGATGGCGTTGTGTACCGATGCCGCAACGACGAGCACTGGACCACCCAGTTCGCGAGTCCAGGTTCCGTCAACCTGTTCGGTTGCAGGCCCGAAGAACTAATCGGAAAGGGACGCCTTTCCGGAGACGCGTTGATCCTCGCCGAGGACCGGCCCCGTGTGCGGGCAGAGGTGATGAAAGCGGTCCGAGAGAACCGCCGCTTCTTCTCGGAGTACCGCGTGATGACCCGGGCTGGGGTCGTGAAGTGGGTCTGGGACCGGGGCGCTGGCGTCTTCGACGAACACGGAGACCTGGTAGGTATCGAAGGTTTCGTTGAGGACGTCACCGAGCGAAAGCTCGCGCAGGAAGCGCTGCGGCTTGCCGAGGAACGTTACCGAGGCATCTTCGAGCACGCGATCGAGGGCATCTTTCAGAGCTCGCCGGATGGGCGCTATCTGCGGGTGAACCCGGCCCTGGCTCGCATCATGGGCTACGATTCGCCGCAGGAGTTCGTTGCCGAGCTCACGGTCCTCGACCGCGTCTACGTCGATCCGGGACGGCGCGAGGAATTCGTTCGGATCATGCAGAGCAGGGGGACGGTCGGCAACCTCGAGTCGCGCGTTTACCGCAAGGACGGCCGGATCATCTGGGTCTCCGAGAGCGCGCACGCCATCCGCAACGAGTCGGGCGACATCATCTTCTTCGAGGGCACCGTCAAGGATGTGACCGACAGCAAGCACTACGAGCAGCAGCTCCTGCACCAGGCCAACCACGATGCGCTGACCGGCCTTCCCAATCGCACGCTGCTTACGGACCGCCTCGATCAGGCGCTGCGGCAGGCGGAGCGGTACCAGGCCGCCGTGGCGGTCGCCCTCGTGGACCTCGACCAGTTCAAGTTCATCAACGACACCCTGGGCCACAACGTGGGCGACGCACTGCTCAAGACGATGGCCGAGCGGCTGCGGAATTGCGTGCGAGACTATGACACAGTGGCACGCCAGGGTGGCGACGAGTTCGTGCTCATCATCTCCGGGCTGCCGGGAGAGGAGCCTATCTCCGAGCAGATGCGGCGCATCCTGTCGGCGGTGTCGAGCCCGTGGTCCTACAAGGATGTCGAATTCAACATCAGCTGCAGCATCGGCGTGAGTCTCTTCCCGCGGGACGGGCAGGACGGGGAGACGTTGCTCAAGAACGCCGACGCGGCCATGTACCGGGCGAAGGAAACGGGCCGCAACAACTTTCAGTTCTACGCGCCCGACATGAGCGCGAAGTTCGCGGCACGGCTTGAGACCCACAGCAGCCTGCGGCGCGCACTGGACCGCAATGAGTTCCGGCTGCACTACCACCCGAAGCTCGACCTGAGGAGCGGCCGCGTGATTGGCCTCGAGGCGCTGATTCGCTGGGAGTCCCCGGGCGAGGGCCTGATCCTGCCGAATCGCTTCGTGCCGATCGCAGAGGAGGCCGGACTCATCGTGTCGATCGGAGAATGGGTGATGCGCACTGCATGCCGGCAGGTCAAGGAGCTGCATAGTGAAGGGTTCCCGCCGGTGGTGGTGTCCGTAAACCTGTCCCCGGCCCAGTTCAGGCAGGGCGGCCTGCCCGATACGGTGGCGCGGATCCTCGGCGACACCGGTCTCGATCCGAAGTATCTGGAACTCGAGGTGACGGAGAGCCTCGCGATGCACGACGCGGCGAAGTTCATCAACGAGCTACAGGCGCTCAAGGATGTCGGCATCCAGCTCGCGATCGACGACTTCGGCACCGGCTACTCCAGCCTGAATTACCTGAAGCGCTTTCCGATCGACCGGCTCAAGATCGACAAGTCCTTCGTCTGTGACATCGGGCACGATCCAGACGATGCCGCCATCGTGAAGGCGGTCATCACGCTCGGCCACAATCTGAACCTCAAGGTGCTCGCCGAGGGCGTCGAGAGCAAGCAGCAGCTCGACTTTCTGCGCAGCAACCGCTGCGACGAAGTGCAGGGCTATTACTTCTACCGGCCGCTGCCCATGGACGACCTCAAGCGGCTGCACGGTCTCACAAAGCTCTCCGTCGCCTGACTTCCCCGGTCGAGCGTCGATCACCCTATTTCGGGCTATCTTGCTCCAGCGATGGGGGTCTAGAATCGCCTTTCATGGCTGCCATTGCGCGCCATCTTCGACGAGGAGGGCGACACACGTGGAGAACGAGACAGACAATCCCCAACGCTGGCAACCCCCGCGTATCGTGCTCGTGCTGCAGGGAGGCGGCGCACTCGGCGCCTATCAGGGCGGCGTCTTCCAGGCGCTCGAGGAGCAGGGCCTCGAGCCGGACTGGGTGGTCGGCACATCCATCGGAGCGATCAACGGCGCGATCATCGCGGGCAATACCCGCGAAGATCGCCTGGGGAAGCTGCGCGAATTCTGGGAAATCGTTTCCCAGGAAGACGTGTGGGACCCGATCCGCGTCGACGATGATGTGCGCCAGCTGAACACCTATCTCACCGCGCTTGGCGTGCTTGCCGCGGGCGTCTCGGGTTTCTTCAAGCCGCGCAGGCCGGGTCCGCCGTTCATGGGCGACTCGGCGGACGCGGCGACGGCGAGCTTCTACGAGACCGAACCACTGCGCGAAACCCTGAATCGGCTGGTGGACTTCGAGCGGCTTGGCCAGGAAGGCGCGACACGCCTGACCATGGGCGCCGTGAACGTGACGAGTGGGGTGCTGGTCTACTTCGATAGCAGCAAGGAAAAGCTGAAGGCCGAGCACGTGATGGCGAGTGGCGCGCTACCGCCC
>JBEVOI010000198.1:0-2671 GCA_040507665.1 Burkholderiales bacterium | reverse complement strand
GCGCCGAGGACGACTTCAACATTTTCGATACGGCGCAGATCGCCGAGACGCTGTCGAGCAGCACGCGGGTGATGACCTCGCTGCTGGCGGCCGTGGCCGCGGTGAGCCTGGTTGTCGGCGGCATCGGCATCATGAACATCATGCTGGTCTCGGTCACCGAGCGCACCCGCGAGATCGGCATCCGCCTGGCGATCGGCGCTGTCGCGAACGAGGTCTTGATGCAGTTCCTGGTCGAATCTATCGTGCTGTCCTGCCTGGGCGGGGTCGTGGGGCTGGTGCTGGCGCAGCTCGTGATCCTTGCAGCAACGCCGCTGCTCGAAGTGCCGTTCACCTTCGACCTGCAGATCAACATCATCTCGTTCCTGATCTCGGCGTTGATCGGGATCGTGTTCGGCTACTTTCCCGCACGTCGCGCGGCCTCGCTCAACCCGATCGACGCCTTACGACACGAGTAGAGGAATTTCGCGCGGAGGCGCGGAGGCGCAAAGACATCCTGTTTGGCTGAGAGGCCCTTCTCCTCTTCTCGGATAGCGTGCTAGCGGGAGACCTAAAGAGGAGCGCTGTGCCGCACGCGTGACCTTTTTTGCGCAGTCCGCGTGCCTTGCTAATTCTTTCTCCGCGTCTCCGCGCCTCCGCGTGAACCAACCTTCCCCCTCCCCGCCCTTCCCGCTAACGTACCCCCACGCGGTCCCGCTCCACCGCGCACAGGGGGTTCATGCTGCGTCTTCTCGCCAAGATCGTGTTCTGGTTTGTGGCGCTCAGCCTCGGGTTCGTGCTGCTGTTCCGCTTCGTACCCCCGCCGCTGACGGTGACGATGCTGATCGACGCCAACGGCATCACCAAGGACTGGACGCCGCTCAGCCGGATCGACCGCACCATGGTCGACGCCGCCATCGCTGCCGAGGATGCCAAGTTCTGCAGCCACAACGGCTTTGACACCGACGCCATCGAGCAGGCGATGGAGCGCAATGCGCGCGGCGGTCGCATCCGAGGCGGCTCCACCATCAGCCAGCAGACCGCCAAGAACGTGTTCCTGTGGCAGGGCGAAGGCTGGACCCGCTACGTGCGCAAAGGACTGGAGGTGTGGTTCACCTTCCTGATCGAGGCGCTGTGGGACAAGCGGCGGATTATGGAGATGTACCTCAACGTAGCCGAGACCGGGATCGGCACGTACGGCGTCGAAGCCGGGGCCCAACGCTACTTCGGCAAGTCCGCGGCGCATCTCTCACCCGCCGAGGCCGCCCGGATGGCGGCGGCCCTGCCCAGCCCCAAAAAGCGCAGCGTCAAGAACCCGCGCGGCTTCACCCGCCGCTACGGCAACTCCGTCGCCGCCCGCATCAGCGTGGTCAAGCGCGGTGCCCTGGACGCCTGCATCTACGACTGAGCACAAGGGCGCCCAGTAGGATGCCTAACGGCCCAACGCGGCCATTTGCGGTGCGGCATAGCGCGTGCCGGTCGCCGCGCCGGGTGGCATGATCCGGTCGATCCGGGCACGATCCTCTTGGGTGAGCGTAACATCGAGCGCACCGACGTTCTGCTCCAGATAGGTCCGCCGCTTGGTACCGGGGATCGGCACGATGTCCTCGCCCTGGGCCAGCACCCAGGCGAGAGCGAGCTGTGCCGGACTACACCCCTTCTCACGCGCCATAACCTCGATCTCCTTCACCAAGTCGAGATTGCGAGCGAAGGCATCTCCCTGGAAGCGCGGATTGTCCCGCCGATAATCGTCGGCAGGAATGTCGGCAGGTGTACGAAACTGTCCGGTCAAAAAGCCGCGACCCAGCGGACTATAGGGCACGAAGCCGATGCCGAGCTCGCGCACGGTGGGCAGAATCTCGTCTTCGGGATCGCGGCTCCACAGCGAGTATTCGGTCTGCAGGGCACTGATCGGATGGACGGCATGGGCACGCCGGATCGTCTCGGGCGCAGCCTCGGACAGGCCGAGGTACTTCACCTTGCCGGCGGTGACGAGCTGCGCCATCGCGCCGACTGTTTCCTCGATCGGCACATCGGGATCGACGCGGTGCTGGTAATAGAGATCGAAGACCTCGAGCCCGGTCCGCTTCAAACTGGCGTCGCAGGCGGCGCGCACATAGTCGGGACGTCCGTTGATACCTTGAAAGCTGCCATCTCCCCCGCGCACGTTGCCGAACTTGGTCGCGACGACGACCCACTCTCGCCGCTCGCGCACGACCTTACCGACGAGTTCCTCATTGCGGCCGACGCCGTACATGTCGGCAGTGTCGAGGAAGGTCACGCCAAGGTCGATGGCACGGTTGATCGTCGCCGCAGACTCCACGTCGTCGCGTCCGGCATAGAATTCCGACATCCCCATGCAGCCTAAGCCAAGAGCCGAGACTTCGAGGCCTTGCGAGCCAAGCTTACGCATTTGCATCATCACATGTCCTGCTGATCGGGAAACCACAGATGCAAAGCGGCGCCTGCGGTCATGTTCCCGCTTTCACGACTGGGCGACGCGCACATGGCACGAGATGGTCCTGGACTGCGGCGGACACAAAAAAAAGGAGGAAGCCGAAGCTTCCTCCCCTTCGATGTTGCGAAGCGTGATCAGAACTGCATGTTGATCGAGCCGCTGACCGTACGCGGCGAACCGATGTACGAGAACGGGATCGAGTTGGTGGCGGTGTTCGACGAGAACCCGGCGACATAC
>JBEVOI010000147.1:0-2605 GCA_040507665.1 Burkholderiales bacterium | reverse complement strand
CCTTCGGCGGCGGCTCGCTCTGTTCAAAGAACGCGGTGTTCGACCACGGCGGATAGACGCCGCCGGCGGCTGACTGAAGTGACTTAGTCATCTCTGGCAAACAGGAATGCGGTGCCGGGATTCCTGCGGATGTCGATGAACTCCTCAAACGAACTATCGATACCCAGCGCGGAGGACATGGCGCCGGTATTCCCAAGGCGGAACGGACTGGCCATCGCGCCACAATCCAAGATGAGCGGCTCGCGCCGCCTCCTCAGCTTGCGCGTAGATCGCTCTGTCCCGCGGACCTTGCTCCTTGGCGTACTGCCGATACCACCACGCTAATCCCACCTCGATCTGCAACAGACCCACATCAACGCCATCCACTTGCACTTTGCAGATTGGACGCTTGTAGCGGTCGAGCCTTGGGCAATCCGCGATCGCATCGCGACCGAAGGCTAAGCGGGCGAGGTTCTGTTTGCTGACGTTGCCAAAGGGTTGCTTCTTCTCGGGGCGTCGATTCCGCTGAGGCGGATGCGGTGCTGCCGGTTGGAGGAATCGAGAAGCGTTAGGGTGTCACCATCGGCGATGCCGACCACGCGGCCGGTGAGAGTCTCGGCCACCAGAGGGGCGCAGTACAGCGCCGCGACGCAAACGAGAGTCGCGGCAGCAGCTCCAGGTCGTCGGAGAAGCGAGAGCATCACTACGCTCCATACAAGGGTTTCCTATGGGTACGCCCCCTCCGTTGTCCCACGCTTGGCATGTCGGTTGCTGCCTGACGCATTCGCCTGGGGGCTCACCCCATGATCCCCGGCCTCTAAGGGAGAGAATACGCGATGATCCTGAAACCCGCCGACAGCAGAGCCGACATCCTGACAGCTCTGGAGCGCGCGATAGCGGCCGCGCCAGCGGATCGCAAGAAACGAATCGAGCAGGAGTTGCGCACGGTTCGTGCCGGAATAAAGGGCGAAGAGCAAGCGGCTTACCTCATCGACTTCCACTTCAAGGATCGGGAGAACTGGGTGGTCATTCACGACCTTCGCCTGGAGATCAACGAGCGCGTCGCGCAAATCGACCATCTCCTCCTGCACCGCTGCCTCGACTGCTATGTGCTGGAGACCAAGCACTTCAGCAGCGGGTTCAAGATCACCGAGGATGGAGAGTTCTTGCGCTGGAACCACTACCGGAAGACTTTCGAGGGCATGGCCTCGCCACTCGCCCAGAATGACCAGCACGTCGCCGTCCTGCGCGATGCCTTCGATCATATCGAGATGCCCACCCGCTTGGGGGTCCGCCTGTCCCCCACCTTCTATCCCCTCGTGCTGGTGTCCGCGGAGGCTCGCATCGACCGACCCCGGAAGTTCGACTCCAGCGGGATCATCAAAGTCGATGCACTGCGCAACACCATCAACAGGCAGGTCGAAAAGGCCGGCGTCCTCGATGTACTTGGCGGCTTGGCTCGCCTCGTCTCCGTGGAGACGCTCCAGGAGATCGGGAAGCAGCTCGTAGCACTGCATAAGCCGGCCCCCTTTGATGTGGCGGCACGCTTCGGGGTGACGGAGCTGGAATCTCTCCAAGGCGAGGACATGCCTACGGAGAAGGGTGCGGGAAGTGCTGCGTCCTCAGATGACCGTCAGGGCGAAAAAGCCTCCTGCCGCGCGTGTGGCAGCGAAGAGGTCGCAATTCAGTATGGGAAGTACGGCTACTACTTCAAGTGCGCAAACTGTAACGGGAACACGCCGATCAGACTTGGCTGTCGCCACGCTGGTCACCGGGAACGCCTACATAAGGACGCACGCCGCTTCTATCGCGAGTGCGCCGAGTGCAAGAGCAGTTCTTTGTACTTCGTGAACCCCGCTTGAGTTCACCCGTGTTCGACAGGCTCTGCGATCCCATGCGGGAGACTGAATTACGTACCCAGGCTGCGCCAGCTATTCGATGTCATGAACCAGGCAGTACAGGTGCCACCGCGCGTTTTACCTTCCAGCCGGCAACCATCGCGCGGCAGCATCGGCGCTATCCTCGGGCCGTGTATTGAAGGCAATCGCCGCCCCTGGGGCAGCCTTATGGACGGCGTTGATGACAGCCTCGAACAATGCAAGGCGCCGCGGCGGCAGGCGAACGCCAGCTCCGATTACAACGCAGTCATAACTCCTCGAAGCCAATAGACCCTCCACTGTCGGCCCAGCGGTTTCATCGGGCTGGATGAAGCCAACGTCGGCTTCCCATCCGCGTTCAGCGAACTGCTTCAGCGCAACCGCAATGCCGGCGTGAACCTTCTCGGCGCTCATCCCTGGTGGTAAAGCAGGGTCGGAAAAGTCCACAGTCTCCGGGTCGTAGCCGACGAGCAGGATCCGCGTCATGAGCCCTTCCTCGTCCAAGGTTAGCTAGAACGGGAGGGTGCAGATTCAACCGCCACCGCTCTTCCGTCAATCAGACTGGCAGCAAAGAAGGTCTTCCACTGCCCTGGCGCAGCCGCCCATAGCTGCTGCTCGTGCTCGACGTGCTCGCCCTCATTCCGATAGCCACCCCATGCGACCAGCGCTCCGCAAACGGTGACTTCCATTCGGTCGGCGTAGACAAAGACCTGGTCCCCGTCGCAAGTGATACACCAGTAGTGGTCACC
>JBEVOI010000133.1:0-4260 GCA_040507665.1 Burkholderiales bacterium | reverse complement strand
GAGCTTCCGCGCCGACTGGTCATTGTCGTGCGAGCCGACCCGGTGATCTGCGGTCACTCGGGTGAGGCGCGCAATCTCGCTGAGGTCGCGCTGCAGCGCGGCTTCACCGACGTGCGCATCGTCACTTGGCCCCACGACCTGCTCGCCACATCCGGTCTGCCGCTGAAGCCGCTCGACGGGGTTCTCCCCTACAGCAAGGGCATCGAGGTGGAGCGCCCAGAACCGGTCGGCGATTACAAAGTATTGGATAGTCGCTACCTCGCCGGCATGACTGGACGCCTGGTCGAACTTTTCGCGGACGGTGTTCCGACTGTCTGCATGTCGCTCTACCTCAGTCCGCACACCCTCGCCGTGTCGGAAGCGCTTCGAGTTGCCCGCTCCACTGGTCTGCCGATCGCGGTGGCCACCATTGCGGAGGCGGTTGGCTCCGACGTCACAAATGTGGTCCGCTCATGCGCCGCCGACGGGCGCTTCGGCGCCGCGGCGCAGGTGCTGTCCGCTTATCTCGACAGTGATCTGCCAGTCGCAGTGTCGGAGTACACCAAGGACTTGATCATCTCATCGGCGGGGGAGATCGATTCCCGCCACGGCACCTCCTTTGCCGAACGATGCCGGCAGCGTGTCGCCATTTCCTACCCTGCCATCAACACCGCTGACTATCTCGGTCTGTGTCCCGAGCAAACGGCGGAGGTGCTCCAGCGGCGACAGCTCAAACGCAATGGCTATGTGCTCTTTCTCTCCAGACTGGCTCGCGCCAAGGGCGTGGATGACCTGATCGCTGGGTTTACTACGAGCCCAGCATGCCGAGACCTCACGCTCGTGATTGCGGGCAACGGACCGGACGCACAGCACCTTCGCGAAGTCGCGGCAACGACCTCAGCAGCAGATCGGATCAGGTTCCTTGATGATGTCGACGACGACGAGAAGTCGCATCTGATGGGGGGCTGCGCAGCATTCGTACTGCCGAGCAAGCCGCGGCCAGAGTTCGTAGAGACTTTTGGGATCGCGCTGGTGGAGAAGATGTTGGCCGGCGGCGGTCCCGTGATCACCACCACCACCGGTGGGATCGGTGAGGCCGTCGGCGACACCGCGATGGTCGTTCCAGTGAGCAGCCCTGGCGCAATCGCCGACGCTCTCGATCTCGCAGTGACCATGCCCAGCGAGGAGCGGGCCAGGATGGCCGAGCGAGCTCGTGAGCACGCACTCCAGTTCGACCGAACCTGCGTTTTCGACCGGCTGGTGGATCGGCTGACCGAGAGGAACGAGAGGAAGCTCAGCCCTCTCTGAACGGGCATCTCCGTAGCTCGAGCCTGTCTTATGTGGCCTCCCCCGCACGGGAGAATAACGCTTACACTTCAAGCTCAGCTCAATGCGTCTCGGGCTCCTTCGGCATACGTCAATGGACGAGGCTTAGTCGCCACCGTCCACGCCAAGGTATGATAACCCTTCATGGATATCGGGCTCCATTCTCCCCCCGGTTATAGGGCCTTCGCGCCAGTTTACGATGGCCTACACACGGAGACGTGGATTGCGGACGAAGAAATCCTCCTAAACGTGAGAACACGCCTAGTGGCGCACATTACATCCGCTCCGTCTGTTCTTAAGCTGGATACCACAAACGAGGAGAATTTCGGATGGTGGCGGACCGAATATGCGGGGCTCGCCGACGCTTCCTATGATACTTTGTGCTTTCTGCACGGTGTTGGAACCTTGCTGGGGGGAATCGTGCCACAGCGGTTAAGATCGTTTCACGATCCTTGGCGAAAGGAACCCCCCGAAATCAAGGATTTGGGCATCATAGGGCGCACTACTTCCTATCGGCCACCTAATTCGTGGCTGCTGAGGGTAACCACTGATCGTCACGCGGCGCTCCGTTGGCTTCGTGACCTCACACCGATTTGGGGGGCGATTCCGCCATTGGCCGTCCGAGCCGACGCCCTTCGAGAATACTTCGACAACAGCCTGAATGATGAGACGCTTTCTGACATCAGCACCTCGCCGTCAGAGCTTCCTCGTCTTTGGGCGTCCAGAGCGAACCCTGAAATACTCGCTAAACTTCCAGAACTGTACGGTCAGGTAGGCTACATCGTTTGGGCCCTTGGTGAACTCGCGCATCTTTACGCTGAGGCGACAAGTATTGTCAATCGCCTTCCACGTTATGGCCTTGAACATGAGGTCGCAATCCAGATGAACCGCTTCGGTTTTGAGTCGGTGCCCGCCCGCGTCGTCGTCGCGTTAGACCGAATCTCACCAAATATGGTTGCGAATGTGGAAGCAATCCTTTCGACCGGAGGCAGCTTCGAGGATTGGGAGAGCTCGGCGACCGAATTCCTCGATCGCCTCGTGATTAGCGGACGAAGTGATCTTGCTCGTTTGATCCTGGAACAGACTTCTCGACTCAGCATAGCGATCGCGACCGCGTGCCGCGTCCCTAGTATTTGGTCGAGAAGCAATGAGCTCGGTAACGTAGCTGAGCAGATCGAGGATTTCGCTCGCGACATGGAGATAGCCGCACTTGTTCCATTTATTCCTCCCAGGGAGTCACACGACAAGAGTGAGGCTGTCCTCAATCCACTGGTTGGGTCGAGTCGCAGCAAGAATTGGTTCAGGGAAATGCTGTTTCAACCGGAACTGGCCGAGGTTCTCGAATCGTGTGTACTTGAGGTGGCGGCGGTTCCCAGTTCCAGCCGCAAACCTCAGCTGCATGTTCTTGTGGCTGGGCCCGAAGGCACCGGCCAACGTCTGGCGGCTCGACTCTATGCTAAGGCTCTGGCCGACATTGGGGTCGGTTCTGGCCTCGTTCACTCATTGCACGTCGATGAACTCATCGGCACCGCTCAATCTGAGGCAAATGCGCCTTCGGCTCTCAGAGGACACCTGAGCAGCGCCTCCGACGGCGTGTTGTACATCGAGCGATTCGACCGACTCGTTGGCAATGCGGTAAACGGATTACCTCTCCTGGAGGCGATTCGTAATGGCCTCTCCCATGCGGATAATTCCGTAAGCATCTTCGCGACGTGCGCCACGGACAGAGTTCCCAGCCTTACCGCAGCGGCACCCGACCTTCTGCGACGGTTTCGAGTCACCAGAACCACCGATTTTTCCTCCGAAGAGCTCGCTCACCTATTTGCAATTGCACTTCAAACTAATGGGTTTGTTCTTGGCGACGATGATGTCGCAACAGCAGCGGAGGGCATCTTCCATGACTATCGCGCAATCGGTGCTTTCCGAAACGCTCGGCTCGCCGACGCCTTAGCCGAACGTAGTCGTGCGGCATGGGCAAAGCAGAACGATGGTACCCCGACCATCACACAACAACATGTCCTGGAAGGCGGACTTCCGACGCTCGCCGCAATCACTAGCGATGCGACCCAAGAGGTTATGGCGGAGATCAATGAGCTCGTTGGTCTCGGGCCCGTGAAACGACAGCTGCATCAACTCATCGCCGAATGTGCGATCAATCAGCAGCGCGCAGCGGTAGGGCTTCAGCTTCCAGAACCATCGCGTCATATGGTATTTGTTGGAAATCCAGGAACTGCGAAAACGACGGTTGCGCGACTGTTCGCGAGGGCACTCGCCGCCCTCGATATGCTGAGCACTGGCCAGCTTGTGGAAGTGACGCGAGCAGACTTGATCGGGCAGTATATCGGACACACTGCACCACGAGTCGTAAACGCCGTTGACCGGGCGCTGGGAGGAGTTCTATTTATCGATGAAGCATACGCATTGGCGAGTAGCGCCGTTTCCAACGACTTTGGTGACGAGGCGATTGCAACGCTATTGAAGCTGATGGAGGACCACCGCGGCGATTTCGTGGTCATCGCTGCGGGATATCCGGCGCCTATGGAACGTTTTCTTGACGCAAATCCGGGACTGTCGAGTCGCTTTGCTCGAATCATCCGTTTTGGCGACTACGATGATGACGAACTTGTCGCCATCTTTTCTAGCCTGGTGACAAAGGCAGGAATGAAGCTGGATGAGGGCGGCGCGGAAGCCTTGCAATGGAGCATGTGGCGATTTGCTCGAAGCGACTCATTCGCCAATGGTCGGACTATGCGAACGTTGTTCGAACGCGCCTTGGCCGCGCAAGCGGAACGACTACGTGGCATACCCGAGGTGACCGAACTTGAATTGCGCTTGATCGATGTTTCTGATGTGCAAGCAGCGATTGCGGAACTCGCTGACGGGACAGAAAAACCGTAGTGTGTCCTGCATCACCGCCATTTATGACGCCGTCTTTTCCCAGACGGAAACATGCTG
>JBEVOI010000118.1:0-41892 GCA_040507665.1 Burkholderiales bacterium | reverse complement strand
CGCTCGACGGCATCGGGCCCAAGGATCTCCACCTCGACCAGCTCCTGAGGCGGGCGCAGGACGGTGTAGTAAAGGAGGTGATCCTCGCGACCAATTTCACCCTTGAGGGCGAGGCCACGGCCCATTTCATCGCAGAGATGCTCCGTGCCCGGGATCTGACGGTCACGCGCATCGCGCGCGGCCTGCCGTCGGGTGGCGAGCTGGAGCACGTCGACAGCGGCACCCTCGCTCGTGCCGTGTTTGACCGGCGGCCCGCCGCATGATCGAGCAGCGCCGGGCACGGGGGCGTCCCGCCGGGCGCGACCTGGCGGCGCCCCGACGGCGAGTTCGCGCTGCCGGGCCGACTGGGGCGATTCCCGGTGGCCCGCGCCCTGGGCAGTCCGATCGCCTGCAGAAGGTGTTGGCGTCAGTGGGATTGGGATCACGGCGCGACATGGAAGACTTCATCCGCGCCGGCCGCATTACCGTAAACGGTGCGATGGCGACGCTCGGCATGCGCGTTGAACCGCGCGATCGGGTTTTCCTCGATGGCCGGGAAATCCGCCGTCAACAGAGCGAACTTCCGCGGATGCTGGTGTATCACAAGCCCGAAGGGGAAATTGTCAGTCACGACGACCCCGAAGGACGCCCTTCCGTTTTTGACAAGCTGCCGCGGCTCTCGGGCGCACGCTGGCTCAACATCGGCCGGCTCGATTTCAACACGAGCGGGCTGCTGCTCTTCACGACCTCAGGCGAGCTCGCGAATCGTTTTGCCCATCCGCGCTTCGAGCTCGACCGGGAATACGCCGTGCGCACCCGGGGCGAACTGACGGCAGAGGAGCAGGCGCGCCTGAAGGGCGGGGTCGAGCTGGACGATGGCCCGGCCCGCGTCGAGGCGCTCGTTACGGCGGGCGGCGAGGGCGCGAACCGGTGGTATCGGGTGGTGCTGCGCGAGGGGCGCAACCGCATCGTGCGGCGGCTCTTCGAGGCCGTAGGCCACCCCGTGAGCCGCCTGATCCGCGTGCGCTTCGGTCCCGTGGTGCTGCCTCCGCGGCTGCGGCGCGGGCAGTCGCGGGAGCTCGGGCCGGACCAAGTCAACGCGCTGCTGCGCGCAATCGGCGAAGCGCCCTCCGCAGCGATCAGACGCCAGGCAGTTCGGCCCGCGAGGCCAGGAACACTCGGCCCTCGCCGCCGCTCGTCGCGGGCCAGGTGAGCGAGAGGTCGGGGAAAGCTGCCTCCACCGACGCACGATTGTGGCCGACCTCCACCACGAGCAGGCCATGCTCGGTGAGGTGCTCCGCTGCCTCGTTCACGATTCGCCGCACCACGTTCATTCCGTCAGCTCCTCCGGCCAGCGCGATCTCCGGCTCGTGCCGATACTCGAGAGGGAGCGCGGCCATCGCGGCGTCCGTCACGTAGGGCGGGTTTGCCACTATCAGATCGTACTGCCGTCCGTGAAGCGCGGAGAAGGTGTCCGAGTGCACGATCTCCATGCGATGCTCCAGTCCGTACTCGTGCACGTTTCGCTGAGCAACCGCGAGCGCTCCCTCCGAGGCGTCCGCGGCGTCAACCTGGGCCTCCGGGAATTCCAAGGCGAGCATCACGGCCAGGCACCCGCAACCGGTGCATAAATCGAGGGCTCGGGACACTTGGGTGTCGTCGGCAAGCCACGGGGCAAGACGATTGCGGATCAGATCGGCGATGAAGGATCGCGGTACGATAACCCGGTCGTCGACATAGAAACGCATTTCTCCGAGCCAGGCTTCGCGGGTGAGATAGGCGGCGGGGCGGCGCTCCACGACGCGCCGTTCGACCAGGTCGAGCACGCGTCCCAGCTCGCTGCGGGTGAGTTGCGCATCCAGGAAGGGGTCGAGACGGTCGAGCGGCAGGTGCAGCGCGTGCAGGATCAGATAGGCCGCTTCGTCGAACGCGTTGTCAGTGCCCTGTCCGAAAGCGAGGGCAGCCTCGTTGAAACGGCTCACCGCGAAGCGCAGCACGTCGCGGAGCGTTCGAAGTTCGGTACGCGCCTGCAGATACATGGTTACCGCGCGATCAGTTCTTTTCGGCGAGCAGGATCGCGAGTGTCTCGTAGTAAGTTCGATGCAGCCCCTCGATGTCCGTGAGCGGCACGCATTCGTTCAACTTGTGAATGGTGGCGTTCAGAGGGCCGACCTCGATCACCTCGGAGCTCCATGTTGCGAGGAAGCGGCCGTCTGACGTGCCCCCGGTAGTGGACAGGGTGGGGCGGATCCCGGTGACTCGCTCGATGGCGGTGGATACCGCTTCCACCAGCCTTCCGGGGCGCGTGAGATAGGGCTCCGCACCGATTACCCACTCGACAGCATATTCGAGGCCGTGGCGGTCGAGGATCGCCTGCAAGCGGGATTTCAGGCCGTGGACCGTACTCGCGGTAGAGAATCGGAAATTGAACTCGAGATCGAACGCGCCCGGAATCACGTTGTTGGCGCCGGTTCCGGCGTGGACATTGGAAATCTGCCAGGTCGTCGGCGGAAAGAACGCGTTGCCCTTGTCCCACTCCGTCGCGGCCAGCTCCGCGATTGCAGGTGCAGCCTGGTGCACCGGATTGCGTGCAAACTGCGGGTAGGCCACATGTCCCTGAATGCCGCGCACGACAAGATGCCCGGACAGCGATCCACGGCGGCCGTTCTTGATCGTGTCGCCAAAGCGCTCGGCGGACGTAGGTTCGCCCACGATACAGTAATCGAGCCGTTCGCCTCGGGCACGTAAAGCTTCAACCACCCTCACGGTGCCGTCGACCGCGGGTCCCTCCTCGTCCGATGTCAGCAGGAACGCGATGGATCCGAGGTGATTCGGATGGTCTTCGAGATATGCTTCCACAGCGGTAGTGAACGCAGCGATCGAAGTCTTCATGTCCGCGGCGCCGCGACCGAAGAGATTTCCTTCTCGGATCGTAGGCGAGAACGGGTCGTTCATCCATCTATCAAGCGGGCCGGTCGGAACGACGTCAGTGTGGCCTGCGAAGACGACCAGGGGGGCAGTTTGGCCACGCCGCGCCCAGAGGTTCTGCACGTTACCGAAACGCATCGGCTCCAACTTGAATCCAAGGCTCTTGAGACGCGCCGCGATAAGATCTTGGCAGCCTTCGTCCTTGGGGGTGACCGAGGGGCGGGCAACCAGCGCGCGTGCGAGGTCGAGCGTAGGGGTGTTCATTGAGCGGCCGGGTAAAATCGAGGCCGCTAGTTTACCGGAATCGCGTTGCTACTGAGGGAGCGGCGCCGGCGTGGTCTGGCACGGGGCGCGCCTAGACGACGTCGAGATTGAACTGGAACTCGCTCAGGTCGGCGGCGGATATGCGCCGCTCGGGGGAGACGTTATCCGAGGTCGCCTTCGCGTCTGCGGCAGCCTGGCCCTTGGCGTTGTTGATGAGCCAGGACAGGTTGGTCGGCGAGTCGGAGTTTGCAAGCGCCTCTTCCAGGCTCACGATACCGCCGAGGTGGAGCTTGAGGAGCGCCTGCTCGAAGGTCTGAGAGCCGGGCGACAGGCTCTTCTCCATGGCCTCCTTGATCTGGTCGATCTCTCCGTTGCGAACCAGTTCGGCGATGTGGCGGGTATTGAGCAGCACCTCCACTGCCGGGATGACCTTGCCCTCGCGACTCTTTACCAACCGCTGCGAAACGACGCAGCGCAGGCTGATCGACAGATCCATCAGAAGGCTGTCCCGCAGATCTCGAGGAAAGAAGTTGATGATGCGGTTCAACGCGTTGTAGCTGTTGTTCGCATGCAGCGTCGCCAGGCAGAGATGGCCGGTCTGGGCGAAGACGAGTGCATTCTCGAGGGTCTGACGGTCGCGGATCTCGCCGATCATCAGGACGTCCGGCGCTTCCCGCATGGCGTTGATGAGCGCGTTCTCGAACGACTTGGTGTCGATGCCCACCTCGCGCTGGTTCACGATGCTCTTCTTGTGGCTGAAGATGAACTCTACCGGGTCCTCGATGGTGAGGATATGGCCGGTCTTGCTTCGGTTCCGATGCTCGAGCATCGACGCGAGGGTGGTCGATTTTCCGGATCCGGTCGCGCCCACCACGAGGATCAGCCCACGCTTTTCCATGATGAGTTCCTTGAGCACGGCAGGAAGCCTTAGGTCGTCGACGTGGGGCACTTCGGCGCGCACGTAGCGGATCACCATGGCCACCGCGCCACGCTGCTTGAACACATTGATCCGGAAGTTCCCGATATCGGGCACGCGATAGGAAAAATTCATCTCGAGGGCGTCCTCGAAATCCCGGATCTGCTCCTCCGCCATCATTTCATAGGCGATCTTCTTGACCGCCGAGCCGTCGAGCAGTTGCGCGTTCACAGGCATGGCCGATCCGTTGATCTTGATCTGGATCGGCGCGCCTGCGGTGAAAAAAAGGTCCGACGCCTGCTTCTCCTGCATGAGCTTGAAGAGGGGCATCAGAAACATGGCGGCTCAGGGGTTCGCCGGAGTCGTTCGCGACTGCGGTTCAACACGCGCGTGGAGCAGCGCGTTCGGGGCCCGGTCCGTTCCGAGAGGAGCAGAGATTCCAGGCCGAAACGGGCGGAGCCGGGCTGTGTGCGCAATGCGCAGAGCTTGCATGGGATCGCTTGGGAGCTGGTGGACGGACCGTTGCGGCACAGAAAGGCAAGCTTTGTGCCACTGATAAGCGGTCACTTCGCGGGAGCGACCGGCGGCTCGGGCCGGTAGAAGCGGTTAGATTCCCCGCAAGAGCTCGTTGATTCCGGTCTTTGCGCGGGTCTTCGCATCGACCTGCTTCACGATCACGGCGCAGTACAGGCTGTGTTTTCCATCGGCCGCGGGCAGGTTTCCCGGCACGACCACGGCCCCTGCGGGAACGCGACCATAGGCAACCTCGCCCGTCTCTCGGTTGAAGATCCTTGTGCTCTGGCCGAGATAGACGCCCATGGAGATGACCGCTCCTTCTTCGACGACCACACCCTCCGCCACTTCGGCGCGCGCGCCGATGAAGCAGTTGTCTTCGATGATGGTCGGGGACGCTTGCAGCGGCTCGAGCACACCGCCGATACCGACTCCCCCCGACAGGTGAACGTTCTTCCCGATCTGGGCGCAGGATCCGACGGTGGCCCACGTATCCACCATTGTGCCATCGTCCACATGGGCGCCGATGTTCACAAAGGAGGGCATGAGCACAACGTTCTTTCCGATATAGGCACCCCTTCGCACCGATGCCGGGGGCACAACGCGGAACCCCCCACTCCGAAAGTCGCGCGAGCCGTAGTCGCCGAACTTCGAGGGCACCTTGTCGAAGTAGTTGGTATGGCCGCTCTTGATCAGGCTGTTGTCTTCCAGTCGGAACGAAAGCAGCACCGCCTTCTTGATCCACTCATGCGTGACCCAGTGCCCGTCGACCTTTTCCGCGACGCGCAGGCGTCCGGCGTCCAGCATCTCCAGCACGTGATCCACTGCTTCTCTCACGTTTGCTTCCGCACTTCGCGGCGTGATGTCCGCGCGTCGCTCGAAGGCATCGTCGATGGCGCCTTGCAACTCTTTCATGTTCGGTTTCCTGCTGGCGTGGGGGTTGAGATGCTCGACCAATCGTCGACTCGGCGCTTCGGTTAGCTGCGCGTCGGCGAGGCGGAACGAAATTCCCCGAGGTCGACTCTCGGAGGAGGCTTCCAGCCGCGCTTGCGGTGCTCGGCAATAACGTGGGTGAAGATGCCACCGCGGACGTAGAATCGTGCTGTCAGTCGCATGAAGCGGGGTTTCGCCGCTGCCGCAAGGTCGTCCAGAATGCGGTTTGTGACGGCCTCGTGAAATACCCCTTCGTCCCGGTACGACCAGATGTAGAGCTTCAGGCTTTTCAGCTCCACGCACTTGCGGTCCGGGACGTAGGCGAGGTGCAGGGTCGCGAAGTCGGGCTGCCCAGTCTTCGGGCACAGGCACGTAAACTCTGGAATCTCCATGTAAATCACGAAGTCACGCTCCGGATTCGGGTTGTCGAAGGTCTCCAGGGTCCGATTCGTTCGGCTCGGCATTCTCTCCGCTCGTCGAGTTGGGGTAACATTCCATATCCAAACCTCTGACGAGTGCGAGGCTGCGCGAGCGATGCGCTGCAACCAGCACATACGGCAGAGGTTTCCTATTATAACTTCCTCGTCGCCACTGCCTTGCGCCTTACTCACCTCAAGCTCGCCGGATTCAAGTCCTTTGTCGAACCCACGCAGGTTTCGCTGCCAGGACAGATCGTGGGGATCGTCGGTCCGAACGGGTGCGGGAAGTCGAACGTCATCGACGCCGTGCGGTGGGTGCTGGGCGAGTCCTCGGCGCGTCACCTGCGCGGCGAGACCATGCAGGACGTCATCTTCAACGGCGCCGGTGAGCGCAAGCCCGCCGGGCGTGCCAGTGTCGAGATGCACTTCGACAACAGTCTCGGCAAGGCGGGGGGTGCCTGGTCTCAGTATGCCGAGATCGTCGTTAAGCGGGTGCTTCAGCGGGATGGGGATTCCTCCTACTACATCAACAATCTGCATGTACGCCGGCGGGACGTTGCCGATATCTTTCTGGGCACCGGGCTGGGCGGACGCGCCTACGCGATCATCGAGCAGGGAACGATCTCCCGCATCGTCGAGGCAAAACCGGAAGAGATTCGGATCTTCCTTGAAGAGGCTGCTGGCGTTTCAAAATACCGGGAGCGTCGCCGGGAGACCGAGCTTCGGCTCGCCGACACGCGCGATAACCTGACCCGGGTCGAAGACATCCGGCGCGAGCTCGGAGCCCAGCTTGAGCATCTCGCGGCACAGGCGGAGGTGGCGCAGCGCTACCGGACGCTGCAGGCCGAGCTTACGCGTGCGCGGCAGCTGCTGTGGTACGTGAAAAAGCAGGAAATCGCAAATCAGCGCGGCCGGCTGCAGCGGGAGCTGGAGCGGGTGTCGGTGGACCTGGAGGCGGAGATTGCCCACGTGCGCGAAGTCGAAAAGAGAGTGGAGCACCTGCGCGCGGACCACTATGCCGCGGGCGACGCGTTGCACGCGGCGCAGGGTGCACTCTACGAGGCCAATGCCGAGGTCGCGCGGGTCGAGCAGGAGCTCCAGTTCGTACGGGACAACCGCAGTCGCGCCGAGCAGCGCATTGCATCGATCGAGAGCCGCATCGCGCAGGGCCGGGCCCAGCGCGAGAGTCTGCAGGCGTCGCGAAGGGACTGGGAGGAGCAGCTCGCTGCAGCAAGTCGGGGGGCGGAGGCCTGCCGTCTGCGCCTCGAAGCAGAGCGCGAGATCGTGCCAGGCAGCGAAGCGAACTTCCGCGCGCTCCAGGTAGAAGTGGAGAGCATTTCAAAGTCCTTGTCCGAGGCCGAGCAAGCTTGGCGCGTCGAGGAGACCCGTCGCGAGCATGCAGAGAAGCTGCTTGCGCAGCACTCGCAGCGTCGTGGACGGTTGCTCGAGGAGCGCGGCGCGCTGGCGCATCCCGATGCGCAGTCACTGGTCGACGTCGAGCAGCGCATCGCGGCTATGGATGCTGAGCTCGGTAGCCTGCACGAGCGGCTGGCGGGGATGGAGCGAGCCTTGCCGGGCAGCGAGCAGACTGCGCACGGTGCGGCCGACGCGGTCGAAGACGCGACCCAGCGGCTGGCGGAGATCAGCGCGCGCCTCAACGCCCTCGAGCAACTCCAGAGTCGTGTGGCGAAGAGCGAGGGGCTGGGCGAGTGGCTCACCCGTCACGGCGTCGACGCGCTGCCGCGGCTCTGGCAGGGCATCGACATCGAGGCGGGGTGGGAGGACGCGTTGGAGTCGGTGCTGCGCGAGCGTCTGAATGCGGTCGAAGTCGGCGATCTCGCGCGGGCGGATATCTGGATCGACGACAAGCCGCCCGGAAAGCTCGCCATGTTTGGTAGCGGGGGCGTATCGCCTGCGTCGCCCGTCTCGGTGCCGGACCGTGGATTGCCGCGGCTCGTGGAGTTGGTCCAGTGCAAGGACGCTGCCGTGCCGCCGTTGCTCGAAGAGTGGCTGACTCGGGTCTATCTGGCGGAGGACGGCCATGCGGCGCTCGCGGCCCGCGATCGTCTGGAGGTCGGCGAGATGATCGTCTGCCGTGACGGGCACCTGTTTACGCGTCGCAGCGTGGTGTTCCACGCCCCCGAATCGGAGCTGCACGGTGTGATCAGCCGTCAGCGGGAGATCGAGCACCTGCGCATCGAGTCGGACGCTCAGGAGGCTGTGCTTGCCGGCAAACGGGGCGCCCGCGACCGCGCGCAGGAAACCCTGCGGGCAGCCCGGCAAGAGATTGATGAGGCGCGCCAGCGCCTGGAGGGTGAGCGCCAGGAGCGGCACCAGCTGCAGCTCGAGCATCTGAAACTCGTGGAGCAAAACGAGCGGGCACGCGGGCGCGACGCCCAGATCGAGGGGGAGCTTGCGGAGATCGATGAGCAAGCAACTCTTGAATCCACCCAGCGCCGGATCGCCGATGCCAATCTCGCGCGTTTCGGTGACGAGCTCCATCTCGGTCGATCACGGCTAGCCGCCGCCCGCGAACGCTTCGCCGACGCGGAGCGGGAACTTGATCGCCGGCGCCAGCAGGTGCCGGGTGCGGAGCGGCAATTCCAGGAAGCCGAGTTCCAACGCAAGACTTGCGTCTCCAAGCTTGAGGAACTGGACAACCAGCTTCATTTCCTTGAAGAGCAGGCGACCCAGGAGGCAGCCAGCCTAGCGGAGCTACAGGCCGAGCGGGTGCGTTTCGACGAAGCGCCGCTCGCGGAGACACTGCAGTCCGGGCTTGCGCGGCGAAGCGAGCGCGAGCAGAAAGTCAACGACTCGCGGCGGAATGTGGAGTCGGTCGATTCGAGCCTGCGCGGGGCCGAGGAGGAGCGAATCGGCGCGGAGCAGAAGCTGGACCCGCTGCGCGAGCGCATCAACGACCTCCGGCTCAAGGAGCAGGAGGCGCGGCTGAACGAGGAAAGCTTCGCCCGCCAGCTCGAAGAGGCGCAGGCTGACGAGAACGAGCTTCGCGGCATGCTGGAAAAGGGTGTGCGTTCGGGCACGCTTAACAATGAGATCGTGCGTCTCGACGGCGAAATTACGGCCCTCGGTGCGGTGAACCTGGCAGCGGTGGACGAACTCGCGTCGGCGAGCGAGCGCAAGCGCTATCTGGACGCCCAGTCTGCGGACCTGACCGAAGCCATGGAGACGCTTGAAGCAGCGATACGCCGCATTGACCGGGAGACGCGGGAACGGCTGCTCGCGACCTTCGAGCAGGTGAACGCCCATCTCGCCGAAATGTTCCCGGCGCTCTTCGGAGGCGGCCAGGCGAAACTGGTTTTGACCGGCGATGAGATCCTGGACAGCGGGGTGCTGGTGATTGCGCAGCCCCCGGGCAAGAAGAACACCTCCATTCATCTGCTCTCCGGCGGCGAGAAGGCGCTTTCCGCGCTTGCGCTGGTGTTCTCGCTCTTCATGCTGAATCCCGCACCTTTCTGCCTGCTGGACGAGGTAGACGCCCCGCTCGACGACACCAACACGGAGCGGTTTTGCCGGCTGCTGAAGACAATGGCGGCGCACACGCAGTTCATCGTCATCAGCCACAACAAGATCACCATGGAGTTCGCCGAACAGCTCGTCGGTGTCACCATGCAGGAGCTCGGGGTGTCCCGGGTGGTCGCCGTGGACGTCGAAGAAGCGATGAAGATGCAGGAGGAGGCAACCGCCTGAACGCGGCATGAGTGACCTGCAACTCAGCCTGATCATCCTTGGCCTGCTCGTCGTCGCCGGCGTCTACATCTTCAACCAGATGCAGGAGCGGCGCTACCGAAAGAAGTTCGAGCACGCCTTCGACCGCGGTCAGGAAGACGTTCTGCTCGCGCCGAAACCGAAGGTGGAGCCGCCCGTGGCCGACGTACAGGTCGGGCCGCGGATCGAGCCGTCCTTGGCGGAGGAGCCCGAAGCTGCCGCACCGGCAGAGCTTCCTGCGCCACAAGCACCCCCGGTCGTCGTGCGCGAGGAGCCCGTGGTTCCGCCGCCGCGAGAGGTTCTGGTCGGGCGCGAGCCCGTCGCCGCGGCGCAGAAAGCTCCAGACATCGATTATTGTGCGCATCTGGGCGCGAAGGCTCCGATGAGCGGGGCAACGTTGGCGGGGCTGGCAAAGCCGATTACGGCTATCGGCAAGCCGGTGCGCATCGAGGTTCGCGAAGGAGCCGAAGGCGAGTGGCGGCAAATGCCGGCTGGAGGGTTAGATGCCGTCTCGGAGGCCCGCGTTGCAATGCAACTCGTGGATCGCAACGGTCCACTTTCGGTTGCACAGCTGGCGCGATTCCGGGAAATGCTACAAGCAGCGGCTGGCGAACTCGGTGCCAGTGTCGTGTTCGATGACGAACCCATGGCACTTACGAAAGCGGCCGAGCTCGATGCCTTTTGCGTGGACAACGACGTCGCGATCGGCCTGAATATCGTCCCGCGGGATCCGGCCGGCCTGGCAGGAACGAAGCTGCGGGCGCTTGCGGAAGCTTCCGGGTTTGCTCTCGCAGCCGATGGCTCTTTTCACCTCCCCGACGACCGAGGGGGAACCGCTATCGCGCTTGGCAGCATGGACGGGGTGCCGTTCGAGGCCGGGTCGCTCAAGACGCTGCGCAGCCAAGGCGTCACCCTGCTGCTGGACGTGCCTAGGGTGGGTGAGGGCCGACAGGTCTTCCGGCGGATGACCGAGCTCGCGCGCCATTTCGCTGCAGCGCTCGAGGGGACCGTCGTTGACGACAAGCGCACTCCCCTGAATCAGGCTAGTCTGGAGAAAATCGCACGCCAGATCGACACCATCCAGGGTGCGCTCAAAGCGCGGGGGATTTCACCTGGCGGTCCCCTCGCACTTCGGCTCTTTCACTGATGCAGGTGCCTGCAGACATCGTCCAGCGGGTCCGTGCGCTTCGCGAAGAGATCGATCAGCACAGCTATCGTTACTATGTGCTTGATCAGCCATCGATCCCGGACAGCGAATACGACCAGCTATTCCGAGACCTGCTCGAGCTGGAGGCGCGCTACCCAGATCTTGTCGTCCCCGAGTCGCCTTCCCAGCGCGTCGGCGCCACCGCGGCCTCGGAGTTCGCCCAGGTTACGCACCGTGCCCCAATGCTCTCCCTCAACAATGCATTTGAGGATGACGACGTCCTCGCTTTCGATCGCCGGGTGCGGGAAGCGCTGGGGGTCGCCGAGATCGAGTACGCCGCGGAACCCAAGTTCGACGGGCTGGCCATCAGCCTCACCTACGAGGACGGCCGGTTTGCCGGGGGTGCGACCCGCGGCGACGGATACACCGGGGAGGACGTCACCGCCAACCTGCGCAGCATCCGGGCGATACCATTGCGTCTCGCAGACGCCAGCCCTCCACGGCTGCTGGAGGTGCGGGGCGAAGTGATCATGCTCAAGCGAGATTTCGAAGCGCTCAACGCTCAGCAGCGGGCACGCAACGAAAAGACCTTCGCCAACCCCCGCAACGCGGCCGCCGGCAGCCTCCGCCAACTCGACCCTCGGGTCACGGCACAGCGCGCTCTCACTTTCTTCGCCTATGGTATCGGCGGTGCCGAGGAGGCATCGGTCGTGCTGGACCTGCACAGTCAACTGCTCGACTACCTTGCCGCGCAGCGCTTCCGGGTCGCGCCCGAACGGCGGGTGGTACACGGCGTCGCGGAGCTGCTGCGTTACTATCAAGATATTGGAGCGCAAAGAGAGCGTCTGCCGTACGAGATCGACGGCGTCGTGTACAAGGTAAACCATCTGAGGGACCAGGAGCGGCTAGGCTTCGTCGCGCGCGCACCGCGCTTCGCGATCGCTCACAAGTATCCCGCACAGGAAGCCGTCACCGATTTACTGGGTATCGAAGTTCAGGTCGGTCGCACCGGGGCGCTCACCCCGGTTGCGAGATTGAAGCCCGTGTTCGTGGGTGGCGTCACCGTGACCAACGCGACCCTGCATAACGAAGACGAGATTCGCCGAAAGGATATCCGTATCGGGGATCAGGTCATCGTGCGCCGGGCCGGAGACGTGATTCCGGAAGTGGTGGCGGTCGTGGCCAATCGACGGCCCCCAAACGCGCGAGAGTTCGTGATGCCCGAGCGCTGTCCGGTCTGCGGCTCGGTCGTGCAGCGCCTTGCGGGCGAGGCCGTGGCGCGATGTACGGCAGGTCTGTACTGTGCTGCCCAGCGCAAGCAGGCGCTCCTGCATTTCGCGTCTCGCCGGGCGATGGACATCGAAGGGGTCGGGGAGAAATTGGCGGATCAGCTGGTCGACCATGGGGTGGTGCGCGACCCGTCCGATCTCTATCGGCTCGATGTGAAGCGGCTCGCGGGCCTCGAGCGTATGGCGGAGAGATCGGCTGCGAATGTCATGGCTGCGATCGAGGCGAGCAAGCACACTACGTTTCCGCGCTTCGTCTATGCCCTCGGAATCCGCAACGTCGGCGAGGCGACCGCGAAGGATCTCGCCCGGCACTTCGGCACCCTCGATGCATTGATGGCTGCGGGCATCACTGATCTTTTGGGGGTTCCGGACGTGGGACCGGTCGTGGCGACAAGTATTGCCGGATTCTTTTCCGAGCCTCACAACCGGGCAGTGGTGCAGGCCCTGCGCGAGCAGGGCGTTCACTGGGAGGAGCGGGAGGTACCGCAGGCCCCCCGCAGCATGGCGAGCGGCCGAACCTTCGTGCTCACTGGCGTGCTGCCGAACTTGAGCCGCGAGGAAGCAGCGGCGCGGATCGAAGCCGCAGGCGGCAAGGTCAGCGGCAGCGTATCGCGCAGGACAGATTATGTGGTGGTGGGAAAGGACTCTGGCAGCAAACGCGAGAAGGCCCGGGAGCTCGATATCCCGATCCTCGACGAGGGGGCGTTGATTGCGCTCCTCACGGAACGCCAGAGGAACGACGCACAGACGGAGAAGAACCCATGAAACTCGTTACCAAGGCCGTGTTCCCCGTTGCTGGAATGGGTTCACGGTTCCTGCCGGCGACCAAGGCAAGCCCGAAGGAGATGCTGCCGATCGTCGATAAGCCCCTGATCCAGCACGCCTTCGAGGAGGCAGTCTCGGCGGGGATAACGGAGATGATCTTCATCACGGGCCGCGGCAAGCGCGCGATCGAGGACCATTTCGATAAGGCCTACGAGATGGAAGCCGAGCTCGAGTCTCGGGGGAAGAAGGAGCTTCTGGACATGGTGCGCGGCATCATCCCGCGCCACGTGAACTGCGTTTACATCCGCCAGGCGGATGCCCTCGGCCTCGGGCATGCGGTGTTGTGCGCGGCGAACGTGATCGGCAACCACCCGTTTGCGGTCATCCTGGCGGACGACCTCATCGACGCGACCCCATCCGCGGTGCAGCAGATGATCGAGGTCTTCGAGTACCGGCACTGTTCGGTCATCGGCGTACAGACCATTCCCCGCGACGAATCAGCAAGCTACGGCATCGTCCGCAGCACGCCCATCGGTGAACGGCTCCACGAGATGCAGGGAATTGTGGAGAAGCCAAAGCCGGAGGTGGCGCCGAGCAACCTGGCTGTGGTCGGCCGGTACATCCTGACCCCCCAGATTTTTCATCACCTGCGCCACGTCGGCTCTGGAGCGGGAGGGGAGATCCAGCTTACCGACGGGATCGCGGCACTGCTCGAGGACGAGCCGATTCTCGCTTACGCCTTCAAGGGGACGCGCTACGATTGCGGGTCGAAACTGGGGTACATGCAAGCGACGGTGGAATATGGGCTCAGGCACCCGGAAGTCGGGGCTGGCTTTCGCGAGTATCTCAAGTCGGTGGCGGCTCGACTCGATTGATCACTTGCGAGCAAAGTATTGGGACGATGGCGTCGCACCGCGAGGTATTGTTGCCCACTGACATGAATGCGGCGCAGGAAGCCTGGAAGCTGCTCGATTCGGCGGACCAGGTCTGCTCCGCCCTTGTCGTCTCAGATGCGGTGCGGCGGGTAGCCGAGGAGATCACCGCTCGACTCGCCCGGGATCGGCCACTCGTCCTGTCGGTGATGGGTGGCGCCGTGGTCTTTACCGGGCATCTCCTGACGCAACTGCGCTTTCCCCTCGATTTCGACTATATCCACGTGACCCGCTATGGGCGGGGTACCAAGGGTGGCGAGATCAGTTGGCACGTCGGGCCGAAGGAGACCATCGCGGGGCGCATCGTGCTAGTGCTGGACGATATACTCGACGAGGGTGAGACTCTCGCTGCAGTGCGAGCGCGCATACTGGAGGGCGGCGCGGAGGCGTGTTACAGCGCGGTTCTCGCGGACAAGGAGATCGGCCGCCCGAAGCCGATCACGGCGGACTTTGTGGGGGTCCGCGTGCCGGACCGCTATGTGTTTGGATTCGGCATGGACGTCCACGGCCTCTGGCGCAACCTTCCCGCAATCTACGCCCTCAAATCGGCCTGATCAGCGACTCTCGGAAACATTCCATGCTGGCGATTATCGGTGGCTCCGGCTTCGCTCACCTGGCCAACCTCGAAGTGGCCGAGCGCCAAGTCATCCGTACGCCCTACGGCGAGCCGTCCGGCGCGCTGACGTTCGGTCGCCTCAACCGCTGCGACATCGTGTTTCTCGCGCGCCACGGCTACGGCCACACGATCCCGCCACACAGCGTGAACTACCGCGCGAACATATGGGCCCTCCATTCGCTCCAAGCGAGTGGTGTAATCGCAATCGCGTCGGTTGGCGGGATTCGGCCCGATCTCGAACCCGGTGCGTTGGTGCTTCCGGATCAGATCATCGACTACACTCACAGCCGCAAGAACACATTCTTCGAGGGGCCCGAACAACCGGTGACGCATGTGGACTTTACGCACCCCTACTCGAGCGGGCTGCAGGACAAATGCCTCCGGGCCGCCGAGCTCGCCAAAGTGCCGCTGAAGCTGGGGGGAGTATACGGCGCTACCCAAGGGCCCCGGCTCGAAACGGCTGCCGAGATCGACCGCCTCGAGCGGGACGGCGTGCACATGGTCGGAATGACGGGTATGCCCGAAGCTGCGCTCGCACGGGAGATCGGGCTCGAGTACGCATCGATCGCCGTGGTCGCGAATTGTGCCGCCGGACGCGGGGCCAGCCGTGACGGCATCCGGTTGCAGGAACTGCAGATCACGCTGCAGGCCGCCGTGGGCAGAGTGAAGCGCATACTCGATCGACTGGTAGAAGTCCATGGCGGTTAGATCGGTGCTGAAGATGGGCGATCCGCGGCTGCTGGAGCCGTCGGAGGCGGTGGAAACGTTCGGCACGCCCGAGCTCGATGCCCTGATCCGGGACATGCACGACACCATGGAAGCGCTCGATGGAGCCGGTCTCGCCGCTCCCCAGATCGGGGTCGGCCTGCAGGTCGTGATCTTCGGCGTGCAGCGTAATCCCCGCTACCCCGAGGTCGAGGAGGTGCCGTACACGGTACTGGTCAACCCCTTGCTCACGCCGATCGGTGAAGGGAAGGAGGAGGGGTGGGAAGGATGCCTGTCGGTACCGGGTATGCGGGGCCTGGTACCACGCTATGAACGTCTACGTTACCGGGGATTCGACCAGCTCGGAACGCCCATTGACCGCAGCGTGTCGGGCTTCCACGCGCGGGTGGTGCAGCACGAGGTTGATCATCTGCTCGGGATTCTGTATCCGATGCGGATCCGGGACCTGCGCAACTTCGGCTACACCGAGGTGCTCTTCCCGGAACTCGCCGGCACCGACGACTGATTCGCTGCCCCGGGCCACCCGGCGCCTGCATCCTTCCGACACCCCGGCCTAGGTTGCCTAGGTCTGGAGCGCGGTCAAGAGGTCCGCTTCGAGGCGTAGTGTTGTCTTCGGCTCGCGCAGCGCAGCACCCGTCACCAGGAATGTGTCCTCGGCGCGCTCGCCGAGGGTGTTGATCTTCGCCGTGTGCAGTTCGATGCTGTATTCCACCAACACACGGGAAATGCGCGATAGCAGTCCCGGGCGGTCTCCCGCCACGATGGTAAGGATGTGAAACGCGCCCCGCTCGTCTCGATAAAGCCCGACGGCAGGGGTGATGGGAAAGTGCTTGAGATGGCGCGACAGGCGCCCGGTGGCAGGCGGCTCGAGCGGCGCGTGCTTCGCGATGCGCTCGGCGAGATCATGCTCGATGATGCTGATCACGTCCCGGTAATGGGTCGTGCTGTTGTTCGCGTCCAGCACCTGGAAGCTGTCGAGCGCGTAACCATCGCGCGTCGTGTAGATCTTCGCCTCGACGATGTTGTAGCTCATCCGCTCGAAAAAGCTGCAGATCCGAGCGAACAGGTCCTTCTGGTCTGGTGTGTAGATCATGACTTGCAGTCCCTCGCCGGCGGGAGAGGGACGCGCCTTCACCACCGGCTCGAGCGTATTCGGGCGAAAGAAAAGCTGGCGCGTGTGCCACGCGATCTCCTGAGGATCGTGGCGCAGGAAGTAGGCCGTATCGAGCTTGTCCCAGAGTGCGTTCTCCGCGCCATCGCCGACGGCATACAGGCGCAGCTTCGCCAGCGCCTCCTCCTTGCGCCGCGTAAGGGTCGAGTCGATCGCGGAGCCGTCGCCGGCGAGGACGCGCTCGGTTGCCCAGAACAAGTCTTCCAGCAGCTTCGCCTTCCAGCCGTTCCAGACCTTTGGGCTGGTGCCGCGGATATCGGCCACGGTAAGCAGATAAAGCGCCACGAGCCGTCGCTGGGTGCCAACGCCCCGCGCGAATCTGCCCACGACCTCCGGATCGGCAAGATCCTGCTTCTGCGCCGTGAGCGACATCACGAGATGATCCCGAACGAGCCATGTCACGAGCTCCGTGTCTTCTCGCGCCAGGTGGTGGCGGCGGCAGAAGCGGCGTGCGTCCCGGGCGCCGAGCTCGGAGTGATCGCCGCCGCGGCCTTTCGCGATGTCGTGAAAAAGAGCTGCGATGTAGAGCATCTCGGGCCGCTCAAAGTCCGCCATGAGCCGGCTGCAAAGCGGATACTCATGGGTGAACTCCTTCAAAGTGAATCTGCGGAGGTTACGCACCACCTTCAGGATGTGCTCGTCGACCGTGTAGACGTGAAAGAGGTCGTGCTGCATCTGGCCCACAATGCGGCCGAACTCCGGCATGTAACGAGGGAGCACTCCGTACAGGTTCATGAGCCGGAGTACGCGCACCACAGCGTCCGGTTGCCGCAGAACCTCTAGGAAGAGCGCTTGGTTGCGCGGGTCGCGGCGGAAAGCCGCGCCGATGCGGGTGCGGGCGCGCCACAGCGCGCGCAACGTCTCTGGCCCGAGACCCTGCAGCCCGAGGTGTTGCTGGAGCAGGAGGAACGCCTCCAGGATTGCGCTCGGCTCGCGCTCGAACAGGTCCGTCGTCCGTGCGTCGAGCCGCTCATTGTGCATCTCAAACCGCTCGTTCAGCACGAAAGGCACGCCAGCTTCCTGTGGGAAGATGCGAGCACGAAGGTTGATCAGGAGGATGCTGTTCAGTTGGCGCACGCTTTTCGCGGTCCGGTAGAAGCGTTGCATCATCTGCTCGCTCGCCCGGCGCACAGCGGTGTCTGCGTAGCCCAGCTCCTGCGCCAGTGCGGTCTGGAAATCGAAAAGCAGCCTGTCCTCGCGCCGGCCAGCCAGGTAGTGCAGGCGCACCCGCAAGCTGCGCAGGAAGAGCTCGTCGCGCTTGATCTGGCGCGCCTCGTCTCCCGTGATCAGGCGCTCGGCGGCCAGGTCCTCCCACCGCGCACCGAGCCCGGCAGCACGACTGATCCAGAGGATCGTCTGCAGATCGCGCAATCCCCCCGGGCAGTCCTTGAGGTTAGGCTCCAGATTGAAGGCGGTGTCGTTGGAGCGCTCGTATCGCTGCTGCTGCTCGAGTTGCTTGGCAATGAAAAAGGTCTGCGGATCCAGCTTTTCCGAGACGACGCGCCGCACGCGACCAAACTGCTTGCGGCTGCCCGCGAGCCACCGAGCCTCGAGCAGGTTGGTCTGGATGGTGACGTCCGTGGTGGCGAGCTCGGCGCACTGGGGTACGGTTCGCACGCTATGACCAATGTCGAGGCCGATGTCCCATAGGATGCCGACCAGTTCCTCGACGCGGACCTGGTAACGGTCTTCACCGCCCGAGGGGAGCAACACCAGCACGTCCACGTCCGAATACGGGAAGAGCTCCCCGCGACCGTAGCCCCCGACCGCTGCAAGCGCCGCGTCGGCGGGCAGATCGAGACTGCGCCAGATGGTCCGCATCAGACTGTCCACCAGCTGGCGATGATGGGTGAGCACGAACGAGACCGGCGAGCCGAGCAAAAAAGCCTTGCGCAAACCTTCACGCCCTTCCTTCAGGGCTTGCTTCCACAGAGCGATGGACTGGGCCGACCTGGCCGGCGCGGAAACGGTAAGGTCCATTCGCTTCTAGCCGGCGAAGGCCGGGGGCAGCGGCGAGCCGGCGGACCGCGTGAGGATCTCGAACCCGGATTCAGTGACGAGGACCGTGTGCTCCCATTGCGCCGAGAGGCTGTGGTCCTTGGTGACGATGGTCCAGCCGTCCGCGAGCTGCCGGATCGCGGGGCGCCCGGCATTGACCATGGGCTCGATGGTAAAGGTCATGCCCGCCTGGAGCTTGAGCCCAGTCCCCGGACGGCCGTAGTGGAGCACTTGTGGCTCCTCATGAAACCTCGCGCCGATCCCATGGCCGCAGAATTCGCGCACCACGCTGAAGCCATGGGACTCCGCGTGGGCCTGGATGACGTGACCGATGTCGCCAAGCTGGGCGCCTGGACGCACCATCGTAATGCCCTTCCACATGCATTCGTAGGTGATCTCGGAGAGGCGTCGCGCCTGGATCGACGGTTCTCCGACGCTGAACATCCGGCTCGTGTCACCGTGGTAACCGTCCTTGATCACGGTCACGTCGATGTTGACGACGTCGCCCGCCTTGAGCCGCTTGTCTCCCGGAATCCCGTGGCAAACCACGTGGTTTACCGAAGTGCAGATGGAGCGGGGAAACGGATGGTAGCCCGGCGGTGCATAGTTGAGGGGCGCAGGCACCGTTTTCTGAACCTGGGTCATGTATTGGTGGCAAAGGTCGTCGAGCTCGCCGGTAGTGATCCCAGGCTTGACGTAGGGCTCGATGTAATCGAGAACCTCAGCCGCGAGGCGGCCGGCGATACGCATCTTCTCGATTTCTTCGGGGCTCTTGATGCTGATGGCCATGGAGGGTTCGGGTTGCTGGGGTCAAGTCCGTCGAGCAGTCATTTTACCGGACAGCCGGGGCGACGCCGCGGCCTTTCGGGTGCGCGGCCGTCTATCTTGCTGTCGTTAGGCATCCATTCAAACCTTGAACCGGCTTGCGAATGCTGCGTATAATTCCCGGTTAATTTTGGCCGGCGAGGACAGGAAAACATCTTCTATCTTCGGTGTCCGGCAAATTCTCACACCTGCCCGAGTCGGTATGCTCCGCGGTTAGCCGCGAGCAACGTCAAGGGTGCCCGGCGGCGTGCCGCGGGTGGCTGGTGGACGGTCGCGGGACCGTACTCCGGTGGGGCAGGTGGCGGTCCAACCCTAGCGACGGAGTCAAACGACCATGTCAGTCACAATGCGCCAGATGCTGGAGGCGGGGGTCCATTTCGGGCACCAGACCCGCTTTTGGAATCCGAAGATGGCTCCCTTCATCTTCGGCCAGCGCAACAAGATCCACATCATCAATCTCGAAAAATCTCTGGCGATGTACCAGGATGCGCTGAAGTTCGCGCGTCAGCTCGTTTCCAACAAGGGAACGATTCTATTCGTGGGGACCAAGCGCCAGGCGCGCGAGATCGTGCGCGAGGAGGCGCTGCGCTGCAACTCCCCTTACGTCGATCAGCGCTGGTTGGGCGGCATGCTCACCAACTTCAAGACGGTGAAGCAATCCACGAAGCGCCTGCGCGAGATGGAGGCGATGATTGCTGATGGCTCGGTGGAGCGCATGTCCAAAAAGGAGGCGCTCTTCTTTCAGCGCGAGATCGAGAAGCTCCTCAAGAGCATGGGTGGCATCAAGGATATGGAGGCGTTGCCCGATGCCGTCTTCATCATCGACGTAGGCTATCAGAAGGGTGCAGTGCACGAAGCTAAGAAGCTCGGCATCACAGTCATCGGGGTGGTGGACACGAACAACTCGATCGAGGGCATTGATTACGTGATTCCAGGCAACGACGACTCCAGCCGTGCGATCCGCCTGTATGCGCGCGGCGTGGCCGATGCGATTCTCGAGGGTCGCAGCCAGATCATCCGCGAGATCGTCAGCGATGAGTTCGTCGAGCTGGACGAGGCCGAGCAAGAGGACATCCCGGCAGCGGAGTAGTGGGGGCATCCCTTCGCATTTGACAACAAGCGCGCTGCGCATCTGCGCGCCGCAATGGAGAGCATTCATGGCGGATATCACCGCGACCATGGTGAAGGAGCTGCGCGAGGCGACCGGTCTCGGCATGATGGAGTGCAAGAAGGCTCTAGAGGAGGCCGGGGGGGACATGAGGGCCGCAGCCGATCTGCTGCGGATCAAGAGCGGAGCCAAAGCAAGCAAGGCGGCGGGCCGCGTAGCGGCGGAGGGCATCGTTGGGGCGTGGATCGCCCCGGGCGCGAGGCTTGGCGCGCTGGTCGAAGTGAATTGCGAGACCGATTTTGTCGCCAAGAATGACGACTTCCGCGGCTTCGCAAACAAGCTCGCCCAGCTCGTTGCCGAGAAGAATCCCTCCGATGTGGCCGCGCTTGCCGGGCTCGCACTCGAGGGATCGACGGTCGAGGCGATCCGCCAGGCACTGGTGCAGAAGATCGGGGAGAACATCAGCCTGCGCCGCTTCGCACGCTTCGCGACGCCAGCCGGAATGCTGGCGTTCTACTTGCACGGCAACCGTATCGGTGTGCTTGTGGACTATGTAGGCGGCGACGAGCAAGTGGGGAAGGACATCGCCATGCACATCGCAGCCAGCAAGCCGGTGTCGGTTTCGAAGGACCAGGTTTCCGCGGACCTGCTCGCCAAGGAGCGTGAGATTTACGCGGCCCAGGCTGCAGAGAGCGGCAAGCCCGCCAACATCATCGAGAAAATGGTCGAGGGCCGCATCGTCAAATACCTGGCGGAGGTGACGCTGCTCGGGCAGCCATTCGTCAAGGATCCGGATACCACGGTTGAAAAGCTGCTCGCATCCAGGGGAGCGAACGTCAATCAGTTCGCGCTTTTCGTGGTTGGTGAAGGCATCGAAAAGAAGACTGCCGACTTTGCCCAGGAGGTAAGAGCCGCGGCGGGCATGAAATAAGCGTGCCGTCGCCCCGATGATCACCCCCGTCGCCGCCACCCTGCCCGCCCCCGCCTACAAGCGCGTCCTGCTCAAGCTGAGCGGCGAGGCGCTGATGGGGGAGGATCGCTACGGCATCAACCGTGAAACCCTGGAGCGTATCGTCTCGGAAATCGCGGAAGTGGTGCAGATGGGTGTCGAACTGGCCGTGGTGATCGGCGGCGGCAATATCTTCCGCGGAGTGGCGCCAGCTGCGGCCGGCATGGATCGAGCGACCGCCGACTACATTGGCATGCTCGCGACCGTGATGAATGCGCTGGCGCTTCAGGATGCCATGCGCCGGATCGGTCTCGTGAGTCGGGTGCAGTCGGCTCTCAAGATCGAGCAAGTTGCCGAACCGTACATCCGCGGCAAGGCGATGCGCTATCTGGAGGAAGGTAAGGTGGTGATCTTCGCCGCCGGCACCGGCAACCCCTTTTTCACTACGGACACGGCGGCCGCGTTGCGCGGAATGGAAATGAACGTGCAGCTTGTCATCAAGGCGACAAAGGTGGACGGTGTCTATACCGAGGACCCGAAAACGAACCCCGCTGCCCAGCGCTACCATCGGCTCACGTTTGACGAGGCTATCATCCGCAATCTGAAGGTGATGGACGCAACGGCGCTTACCCTGTGCCGCGACCAGCAGCTTCCCATCAACGTGTTCAACATCTTCAAGCCCGCCGCCCTTAAGCGGGTCGTGCAGGGCCTCGACGAGGGCACGATGGTGCGCTCTTAAGGCCATCTTCCGAGAATCGATCGATGTTCGCCGACGTCAAGAAAAGCGCCGAGCACAAGATGAGCAAAACCCTGGAGTCCCTGAGAGCGGACCTCGGAAAGGTGCGCACGGGGCGCGCTCACACGGGCCTTCTTGACCACGTCATGGTCGACTACTACGGCAATCCCACGTCCATCAGCCAGGTAGCGAATGTCACCCTGATCGATGCCCGCACCATTGGCGTCTCCCCGTGGGAGAAGAAGATGGCGTCCGCGATCGAAAAGGCGATCCGCGATTCGGACCTCGGCCTGAATCCGGCCACGGTGGGAGATCTTGTGCGCGTTCCCATGCCTGCCCTGACGGAGGAACGCCGCCGCGACCTGATCAAGGTCGTTCGGCATGAGGCCGAGAACGCGCGTGTCGCGGTTCGCAATGTCCGGCGCGACGCTATTGCGCATCTGAAGGATCTGCTCAAGAGCAAGAGCATCTCCGAGGATGAAGAGCGGCGCGCTCAGGAGGACATCCAGAAACTCACGGATCGCTTCATCGCCGAGGCCGACAAGGCCTTACAGGCGAAAGAGGCCGACCTCATGGCGGTGTGACTTGCCACGGCATCCGAGCTCGACGCTTTCCATCCCCGATGTGGGGCACGTCCCGCGACACATTGGCGTCATCATGGACGGCAACGGGCGCTGGGCGAAAAACCGATTCCTTCCACGCGTAGCCGGACACCGACGTGGGGTGGAATCGGTGCGCGCGACGGTGAAGGGTTGCGCCGAGCTCGGCGTGAAGTATCTCACCCTGTTCGCGTTCAGCAGTGAGAACTGGCGCCGCCCTGCGGACGAGGTGTCGGTGCTGATGCAACTCTTCGTGCGCTCGCTGGAGCAAGAGGTGGCAAAACTCCACGAGAATGGAATCTGTTTCCGGGTAATCGGCGAACGCTCCCGCTTCGAGCCGCGGCTTCGCCATTTGATCGCGGATGCGGAGGCGCTGACAGCAGGGAACGAGCGCCTTACCCTCACCGTGGCAGCGAACTACGGCGGTCGCTGGGACATTCTTCAGGCCATGAAGCGCATGCTGGCCGACCATCCCGAGCTCGCCGACGGAGGCTTCACCGAGGCCGACCTGAGCCCCTACCTGGCGATGAGCTATGCCCCGGAGCCTGATCTTTTCATCCGCACCGGCGGCGAGAAGCGCATCAGCAACTTCCTCGTTTGGCAGCTCGCTTACACCGAGCTCTACTTTACGGACACCCTCTGGCCAGACTTCGGCCGTGCCGCCCTTGATCGCGCGGTCGCCTCTTACCGTACCCGCGAGCGCCGCTTTGGCCGCACCAGCGAGCAACTGACCGAGGGCACGGAGTCGCCGCTTCCTCTCACCAGGCTCGGCTAGTCGGCGGTCGGGCATCCTGCGCCCCGGTCGCCCCACGACGTCATGCTGAAGCAGCGAATCGCCACCGCGGCGGCGCTGCTCGCGCTCTTCCTGGCAGCAAATTTTCTTCTTTCCACCTTCGCCTGGGGTGTCTTGATCCTCTTGCCGATCGCGCTCGGCGCTTGGGAGTGGGGCGCGCTCGCGGGTTTCTCGCGCACCGGTCACGCCATATTTGTAGCGGTGGTCGTCGCAAGCTGTGTCGCGCTGCTTTTTGCGGGTGCAGGAGCTGCCACTGAACCGGCGGCGGGCGTGATTGCCCTGTCCCTCGCGGCAGTGTTCTGGTGCACGGTTGCTCCGATCTGGCTCCTGCGCGCGTGGCACGTGCGGGCCCCAACGGCGCTGGCCGGCGTGGGTTGGCTGCTGCTCGTGCCCTGTTGGTATGGGGCCGTCGTTCTCCATCGCAGTCCCGCGCAGCTGTTGGCCTTCCTCTTGGTGGTCTGGATCGCCGATAGCGCCGCCTATTTCGTCGGACGGCGCTACGGGCGCCGCAAGCTCGCGCCGGCGATTAGCCCGGGCAAGACTTGGGAGGGCGTAGGCGGGGCCTTTGCAGCCGTGCTAATGTACGGGCTGTTTCTGCAGCGGGTACTGACCCCGGACGAAGCGGGCCTACGCGGCATTGCGCTGTACCTGCTCCTGGCATCCATGACTGCCCTCGGCATCGTTGGTGATTTGTTCGAATCGTGGATGAAGCGTCAGGCGGGAGTGAAGGACAGCGGAACGCTGTTGCCCGGACATGGTGGCGTGCTCGACCGTATCGACGCGCTGACGGCAGCCGTCCCGCTTGCGGCCCTGTGGATCCTTCTCGGACGCTAGACCGATGCGCCCTCTCCAATCCCTCACCATCCTCGGATCGACCGGCAGCATCGGCGTCAATACCCTCGATGTTGTCGCCCGCCATCCCGACCGTTTCCGGGTTGTCGCACTCTCCGCCCATAGCAACGTGGACCGGCTCTTCGAGCAGTGCAGTCGCTTTCAGCCTCGGTATGCGGTTCTGGTGGATGGCGCCGCTGCCGCGGCTCTGCGCGACCGCGTGCGTGACGCTGGCGTAGAGACGAAAGTGCTCGCCGGCGCCGCGTCGCTGGAAGAGATCGCACGGTTGCCTGAGGTAGACAGCGTAATGGCGGCGATCGTGGGTGCCGCAGGTCTGCGAGCAAGCCTCGCCGCCGCGGAATCGGGAAAAAAAGTGATGCTCGCGAACAAGGAAGCGCTGGTCATGGCGGGGCCGCTCTTCATTGACGCAGTGCGGCGCAACGGCGCGGTGTTGCTGCCGATTGACAGCGAACACAACGCGATCTTCCAAGCGTTACCCCGGGATTTTCGCGGCGACCTCGACGCTGTGGGCGTTCGGCGCATTCTGCTCACCGCGTCCGGCGGTCCGTTCCGGTCTGCAAGGCCCGAGCAGATGGCAGCGGTAACCCCCTCCGAGGCGTGCTCGCATCCCAACTGGGTCATGGGACGGAAGATTTCCGTGGACTCCGCCACCCTGATGAACAAAGGGCTCGAGGTAATCGAGGCGCACTGGCTGTTCGGCGCGCCGCCGGAGCGGATCCAGGTGGTGGTGCATCCCCAGAGCGTCGTCCACTCGCTCGTGGAGTACGTGGACGGGTCGGTAATCGCGCAGCTCGGCAACCCGGACATGCGTACGCCGATTGCGCATGCGCTCGCGTATCCGGAGCGGATCGAGGCAGGGGTAACGGGGCTCGATCTGGTACAGGTCGGCAGTCTGACCTTCGAGGCGCCGGACCTCGATCGTTTTCCGTGCCTGCGCCTCGGGTACGAAGCGCTCCGCGCGGGCGGGACCGCGCCCGCGATCCTGAACGCCGCGAACGAAGTTGCGGTAGCCCGCTTCCTGGACGACGATCTCGCGTTTGTCGACATCCCCGGCGTCATTGAGGCGGTGCTCGCGCGTGTTGCCGGACAGGAAGCGACATCGATCGAGGACGTTTTCGACGCCGACCGGCGCGCGCGCGCCACCGCGTCGGCACTGTTGAAGGCTGCCGCTTGACGGAACGGCCGACCCGGGCATGCAGCCTAACGACCACGTAAGCATCAGTCCAGAGGTGAAACCATGAGTGTACTCACCACGATCGCCGCATTCGTCGTCGCCCTCTGCCTGCTCATCGTGTTCCACGAATACGGCCATTACCTCGTTGCGCGCCTCTTCAACGTGAAGGTATTGCGCTTTTCGGTCGGCTTCGGCCGCCCAATCGTGTCCCGGCGCAAAGGACCGGATCAGACCGAATGGGCCCTCGGGGGCTTTCCCTTCGGAGGCTACGTTAAGATGCTGGACGAGCGCGAAGGTCCGGTTGCGCCTTCGGAGGCGCATCGGGCCTTCAATCGTCAGCCCGTCCACAGACGCTTCCTGATCGTTGCGGCGGGTCCGGTTGCGAACTTCCTGCTGGCGATCGCGCTTTACTGGTTCCTGTTCGTGATGGGGGTACCGGGTTTGAAGCCGGTGATCGGTCCGCCTGCCAAAGGCACGCCAGCCTCCATGGCCGGATTCACGAGTGGCGATACCATCGTGCGGGTCGATGGGGAATCCGTGAAGACCTGGCAGGATGCCCGTCTCGCACTGCTCAATGCCGGCGTGTCGCGGGGTGCCGTCAAGGTCGAGACCATGAACGAGCGCGGTGAGATCGCGTTCCGCCCCCTGGACCTCACGGGCCTCGGCCCCGATGATCTCGATGGGGAGTTCATCGAGAAGATCGGCCTGAATCGGTTCCAGCCGACCCTCGCGCCAAAGGTAGGTCAGGTGATGCCTGGCCGGCCCGCAGAGCAGGCGGGCCTGAGTGCAGGCGACGAGATCATTGCCATCAACGGCGATCCTGTCGAACACTGGGAAGACGTGGTACGCGCGATAGGGCAGTCCCCGGATGCGCCCCTCAAGCTTGAAGTGCGGCGCGCCGCCGGCGGCGTTGAAGAGTTATTGACCGTTACGCCCGATGCGGTGAACGAGAACGGCAAGCGTGTGGGCAGGATCGGTGTCGCGCCGCTCATCGACCCACGCGAGATGGAGCGGTTCCGCACCGAAGTGCGCTACGGGTTTGTGGACGGATTTCTCCGGGCTGTGGGTAGAACCTGGGAGATGTCGGTCTTCAGCCTGAAGATGATGGGGAAAATGATCATTGGCGAAGTCTCGCTCAAAAACCTGAGCGGACCTCTCACGATCGCAGACTACGCAGGGCAGTCGGCGCAGCTGGGATGGGTCGCCTACCTGAGCTTTCTCGCATTGGTGAGTGTCAGCCTCGGAGTGCTGAATCTGCTGCCGATCCCGTTATTGGACGGTGGACACTTGATGTATTATATGGCCGAAATAATCAAGGGCAGGCCCGTTTCGGAACGAGCGCTGGAAATAGGGCAGCATGTCGGCATCGCCCTGTTGTTCACGCTGATGGCTTTCGCCATCTACAACGATATAACCCGCCTCCTCGGCGGCTGATCCGGGATGAAGAACGCGCTGCTCGCGGCCCTCCTGTTCTCCCTTTATGCCCCCCACGCCACCGCCTTCGAGCCCTTCGTGGTGCGCGATATCCGCGTCGAGGGCATTCAGCGCACGGAGGCGGGGACGGTTTTCACCTACCTGCCGGTCAAAGTTGGCGAGACCATGACCGAAGAGACGGCCGCCGCGGCGATCCGTTCGCTCTACGCGACTGGCTTCTTCAAGGACGTCCGCCTCGAGGTTGAAGGCGATGTGCTCATTGTGATGGTCGAGGAGCGCCCCGCGATCGCCCAGATCGACATCACCGGCAACAAGGAATTCGACAAGGATGCCCTCAAGAAGGGCCTGCGACAGATCGGGCTCGCGGACTCACGCATCTACGACCGCGCCCTGCTCGAGAAGGCGGAGCAGGAACTCAAGCGCCAGTACATCAGCAAGGGCAAGTACGGTGTGCAGATTACGACCACGGTCACACCGCTGGAGCGTAACCGCGTCGCGATCACCTTCAACATCAACGAGGGCGATGTCGCCAAGATCCGCAGCATCAATATCGTCGGCAACAAGGCATTCACCGAAAAGGAATTGCTGAGCCAGCTCAACCTCACCACTCCGGGTTGGCTGACCTGGTTCAACAAGAACGACCAGTATTCGAAACAGAAGCTCGGGGGCGACCTCGAAACACTGCGCTCCTACTACCTCAATCGCGGCTACCTCGAGTTCACCATCGAATCCACCCAGGTGTCGATTACGCCCGACAAGAAGGACATTTACATCACCATCAACATCAGCGAGGGGCCGCAGTTCCGGGTGGCGGACATCAAGCTCGCCGGGGACCTCGTAGTGCCCGAAGCTGCGCTGCAGCCGCTCATCAAGCTCAAGCCGGGAGAGGTATTCTCTCGAGAGTTGCTCACGGAGTCGACAAAGGCAATCAGCGACCGCCTCGGCAACGAAGGCTACGCGTTCGCGAACGTCAACGCGGCGCCAGAGCTCAACAGGGAGGCCGACACGGTCAGCTTTGTATTCTTCGTCGATCCGGGCCGGCGCGTCTACATCCGGCGCATCAATATTTCAGGCAACACGCGCACCAGGGACGAAGTCATCCGGCGCGAGATGCGGCAGATGGAGGCGGGGTGGTACGACTCCCGAAAGATCCAGCGGTCGAAACAGCGTGTCGACAAGCTCGGCTACTTCAGCGAGGTGAACGTCGAGACACCGTCGGTGCAAGGCACGACCGATCAGGTCGACGTGAACATGGCGGTCGTCGAGCGACCGACCGGCAGCGTGCTGTTCGGAGCGGGATTCTCGAGCGCGGACAAAGTCATTCTTTCTGCATCGGTCTCCCAGAACAATATCTTTGGCTCTGGCAACGCACTGTCGCTGCAGGTGAACGGCGGCAGGGTCAACTCCATCGCCTCGCTCTCGTTTACCCATCCCTACTGGACCCAGGACGGAGTGGCCGCCGGGTTCGACATCTACCGGCGGAAGACGAATACCTCGAACCTGAGCGGTGTGGCGCCATACACCAACACCACGAGCGGAGCCGCCGTCCGGCTCGGATTCCCGCTCGCCGAGACCGATTTCCTGAACCTTGGTCTAGGTTTCGAGTACATCCAGATCGGCCTCTTCGACAACAGTCCGCTGCGGTTCAGGCAATACGTGAACGAGTTTGGTCCGAACAACAGCTCGGTGAACCTCACCGCCAACTGGACCCGCGACCGGCGCGACAGCGTGATCTGGCCAACCAGCGGCGGACTCACACGCGCGACCGCCGAATTGGCGCTGCCGATCGGAGACCTCACCTACTACAAGACCTCGATCCAGCAGCAGTACTATTACCCCTTCACCGAGCGCTGGGTCGGCTTCATCAACGGCGAGCTCGGGGTCGCGGGGGGCTACGACGACCAGTCGCTGCCGTTCTTCAAGAATTTTTTCGTCGGTGGCGTGAGTTCCGTGCGCGGCTACCGCACCGGTACCATCGGCCCGAAGGATTTGAATGGTGATGCGCTTGGCGCCGACAAGCGGGTCGTGTTCAACGCGGAGCTGCTTTTTCCCATGCCCGGGATGGGCAAGGACAAGTCGATCCGCATGATAGCGTTTGCCGACGCCGGCACCGTGTCGAACCAGTGGGATCTGTTGCAAGAGATGCGTTACGCCGCTGGCATCGGGGTGAATTGGTACTCGCCATTCGGGCCGCTGAAGGCGTACGTGGCGAAGGCGCTGAACCCGCAGTCCACGGACAAGACCGAGATTTTTCAGTTCACGTTCGGCACGCAGTTCTGAGGACTCGTCGCGGGGCCGCGCACGGTCCCGGCACGGAGGCAGGGATGATGACCGAAAGGATCAGATCGGGAGGAAGGATGGGGACGAGAACGCTGGTCGCGGCGCTGGCGGCTTGCGCGCTGTGGGCGGAGACCGGCTTCGCAGAAGAGGTCAAGATCGGGGTGGTACGCACGGACCGGATCCTTCAGGAGTCGGGGCCGATGGTCAAGGCGCAGAAGAAGCTCGAGAAGGAATTCGCGACCCGGGAGCAAGAGCTGCAGAGAATCGCCAAACAGGCGCGGGATCTTCAGGGACAGATCGAGAAGGAAGGGGTTACCCTGAGCGAAGCGGAGCGCCGGAACAAGGAGCAGGAAATCAACCGCGTCAATCGCGACTTGCAGCGCATGCAGCGGGAACTGCGCGAAGACTACAACCTGCGCCGGAATGAGGAATGGTCCGCGGTGCTCGAGCGCGTCAACAAGGTCATCAACGGCATCGCCGAGCAGGAAAAGTATGATCTGATCCTGCAGGATGCGGTGTACGTGAGCAAGCGAATCGACATTACGGACAAGGTGCTGAAGGCGCTGGCGGACAAGTAATGCTCGGGCGCCGGGCCGGCCGGAAGCCGCACGAGAAAGGGCCGACTCGCGCTTCGGGCCGATGGGACCCGGACGCGTGGCCCGGTCATCGGGAGATTGGCAAGGCGTGAAGCTGGGGGAGATCGTCGCGCGCTTCGGGGGGGAGCTCATCGGCCCTGCCGACGCCGAAGTCAGCCGCATCGTGCCCCTCGACCGGGCGGGCCCTGGTGACCTCGCGTTCATCAGCGCGGCAAAGCACGCGCGGCAACTCGCTTCGACCGCGGCGGGGGCGGTCATCCTGAGCGCTGAGTTGCGCGACGCGACTTCCCGGCCGCGCATTGTCTGCACCAATCCTTATGCTTACTTCGCACGAGTGAGCGCGGTGCTGCATCCGTCACCGCCCCATTCCGCTGGCGTGGATCCGGCGGCGTCGGTTGCGCGGTCGGCGCGAGTCGATCCGTCCAGCAGTATCGGTGCGGGTGCCTGGGTGGGTGAGGGCGCTCGCATCGGGCCAGGTACGGTCATCGAGTCCGGTGCCCGCGTCGGGGAAGGGGCGGTGGTCGGCGACGACTGCCATCTGTATCCCAATGCGGTCGTCTATCATGGCTGCGTACTCGGGAATCGCGTGGTTCTCCACAGTGGTTCGGTGATCGGTGCCGATGGATTCGGTCTCGCTGTGGACGAGGGCAAGTGGGTGAAGATCCCGCAGGTGGGTCGAGCGGTGCTCGGCGACGACGTCGAGATCGGCGCCAACAGCACTGTCGACAGGGGGACCCTCGACGACACAGTGGTCGAAGAAGGGGTCAAGATCGATAACCAGGTCCAGATCGGGCACAACTGCCGGATCGGCGCGCACACCGCGATCGCGGCTTGCGTTGGCATAGCGGGCAGCACCAGAGTCGGACGCAATTGCAGGATCGGAGGTGCCGCCATGATCCAGGGCCACATCCAGATCTGCGACGATGTGACGGTCTCCGCTGCCACGGCAATCATGAAGTCGATCGTCCGGCCCGGGACATACACCTCGATCTATCCTTTTCAGGAGCACCGGGAATGGATCCGGAACGCGTCGCACCTACGGCACATGGATGCATTGGCGAAGAAACTCAAGAGGCTGGAGAATCGCCTGCACGAACTGGAGCGCAAATGCCCATGAATCCGATGGAAATCACCGAAGTCCTGCGTTATCTCCCACACCGCTACCCGTTCCTTCTGGTCGACCGGGTGCTATCGCTGGAGCCGGGGAAAAACATCGTCGGTCTGAAGAACGTCACCATCAACGAACCGTTCTTTCAGGGGCATTTCCCGCATCACCCCGTGATGCCGGGCGTGCTGATTATCGAGGCGCTGGCACAGGCGGCGGCCATCCTTCAGTTCAAGAGCAGCGACACGCTTGCGGACGACACCTACGCCTACTACTTCGTGGGCATCGATAACGCGCGTTTCCGCGCCCCGGTCACTCCGGGCGACCAGCTCACCCTGAACGTAGAACTGGTGCGCTTCATGCGCGGTATCTGGAAGTTCGCCGCCGAAGCGAAGGTTGGGGAAACCCGCGTCGCGGAAGCCGAGCTTATGTGCACGGTGCGGTCGCTCAAGTGATCCACCCGACCGCGATCGTCGATCCAGACGCCCGACTCGCACACGACGTGGAGGTGGGGCCGTATGCCGTCATCGGTGGGGGCGTGGAGATCGGTGCGGGCACCAGTATCGGCGCCCACGCGGTGATCAAGGGACCGACGCGGATTGGGCGCGACAATCGCATCTACCAGTTCGTGTCCCTGGGAGAGATCCCCCAGGACAAGAAGTACCGGGGTGAGCGCACGTTCCTGGAGATCGGCGACGGGAACACGATCCGTGAATTCTGCACCTTCAACCGCGGTACGCTTCAGGACGCGGGCACGACGCGAGTTGGCAACGACAACTGGATCATGGCGTATGTTCACCTCGCCCATGACTGTCAGGTGGGCAGCCACACCGTCTTCGCCAACAACGCGCAGCTCGCGGGACACGTTCATGTGGGCGATTTTGCGATCCTCGGTGGCTTCACGGTAGTGCACCAGTACGTGCACATCGGCGCCCACGCGATTACCGCAATGGGTACCATCGTATTGCAGGATATTCCGCCCTTCGTCACCGCCGCAGGCAATACAGCCAAACCCCACGGCATCAATTCCGAGGGACTGAAGCGACGGGGATTCGGCCCGGAGGCCATCGCCTGTATCAAGCGCGCGTACAAGATTCTCTATCGTTCTGGACTTTCGCTCGAGGATGCTCGCGGGGAGATCAGCGGGCAAGTCGGCGACTGCGCAGAACTGCGACTCCTCGTGGATTTCCTCGACGAGTCGCGGCGCGCGATCATTCGATAGCCTACCCATGGGTCTCGGCGGGCGACCTCCACGCATCGGCATCGTCGTCGGCGAGGCCTCCGGCGACCAGCTCGGCAGCCATTTGATGCGCGCCGTCACGGCTGCTTTTCCCGGGGCCGTTTTTTTCGGGATCGGCGGCCCCAAGATGCAAGGGCTCGGAATGGATGTCTGGTTCCCGATGGAAAAGCTCGCGGTGCGCGGCTTTGTCGAGGTGTTGAAGCATTATTGGGAAATTGTGGGAATCCGGCGCAAACTCGGGGCGCGCCTGCGCAGGGAAAAACCGGACCTGTTCGTCGGGATCGACGCGCCTGCGTTCAATCTCGCCCTCGAAACGAGACTGAAGAAGGCGGGCATTCCGACCATCCATTACGTCTGTCCCCAGTTCTGGGCGTGGGATCGGGGGCGCCTGCCTAGGATCCGGCGTGCGGTATCGCGCATCCTCGCGCTCTTTCCGTTCGAGGTGCCGATGCTGGAGGAGGCGGGTATCCCTGCAACCTTCGTCGGCCACCCGATGGCGGACCAGTTGCCAGAAGAGCCGGACCGGGACGGGATGCGCGAGCAGATGCGGCTTCCGAAGAAGGGGCTAGTGATCGCGATGCTGCCCGGGAGCCGCCAGGTCGAAGTGAAGGCGATGGCCGGGCTCTTTGTGAAGACTGCACGGCAGATCCTGGAGCAAAAGCCGCTCGCGCAGTTCCTGGTGCCGCTGGTGAGTCGGGAAACGCGCATCCTGTTCGAGCATGCGCTTTATCACGATGCGCCCGACGGGCTTCCGCTCACGATCCTCTACGGCCACGCCCATGACGCAATGACCGCCGCGGACGCGGTGCTCGTGGCCTCCGGCACTGCAACGCTGGAGGCGGCTCTGCTGAAGCGGCCGATGGTGATCACCTACAAGCTGCCGCGCGTTACGTACTGGATCGCGAAGCGCCGCATTTATCTCCCCTATGTCGGGCTGCCGAACGTCCTGGCCGGAGAGTTCATCGTGCCCGAGTTCTTGCAGGATGCGGCTACGCCGGCAGCGCTCTCCGAGGCGATCGTGCGTCTCCTCGATGATGAGGATGGTCGCAAGAAGCTGCAGGCACGGTTCCTTGACCTGCACCAGAGCCTCAAGCAGGAGTCCGCGCAGAAGGTGGTCGAGGCAATTGCGCTCGTGCTCGGCGAGGGCGTTCCTGCGCCGGCGCCGCCGCGCAGTCTTGCGGCGGAGGCGACGTGAGCCCGGCGTTGCGCGTGTGCGGTGTTGACGAAGCCGGGCGCGGTCCCCTGGCGGGTCCGGTGTTCGCGGCGGCGGTGATCCTGAATCCCAAACGTTCGATCAGGGGGTTAGCGGATTCGAAGGCACTATCAGCGTCGCGCCGTACTGCGCTTGCTGTCCTCATCCGTGAGCGCGCGGTGGCGTGGGCGCTTGGGCGCGCGGAAGTCGACGAGATCGATCACCTCAACATTCTTCACGCCACGATGCTCGCGATGCGTCGGGCGGTGCTTGCTCTGCAGCTTGTGCCGGATGAGGCGCTCGTCGATGGAAACCGTGTCCCCGATCTACCCATGCAAGCCCGTTCCATCGTGCGCGGAGACGTGACCACCCCGTGCATTTCGGCGGCGTCGATTCTGGCAAAGACAGCGCGCGATGCGGAGATGTTGAAGTTGCACGATCGTTTTCCCGTTTACGGCTTCGACGCGCACAAGGGATATACCACCGAGGCGCACCTGGCTGCGCTGCGGCGCCACGGGGTCTCGCCCATCCACCGTCAAACGTTCGGTCCGGTCCGAGTTCTTATCGAGTCGCGCGAAGCCGCCGAAACAAGCGACCCTTCAGTGCTCGTCAGACCGGCCTGACCGCTCGGTGAAGATCGCGATTTTTTTCCACGTTGTCGGCGTCGTGGTCTGGGTAGGCGGCATGTTCTTCGCCTACATGGCGTTGAGACCCGCTGCCGCGGTGCTCGATCCACCGCAACGGCTCCCGCTCTGGCAGGAGACCCTGCGACGCTTCTTCAACTGGGTATGGGTGTCGATCGCCTTCGTGCTCGCGAGCGGCCTGTCGATGCTGTTTCTAATAGGTGGCTTCGGAGCGGCGCCGGTGCATGTGCACGCGATGTTCGCTATCGGTATCGTGATGATGGGGATTTTCGGGCACGTTTTCTTCGCGCCGTTCCGGCGTCTCACTTCAGCCGTCGCGGCGAAAAATTGGAAGGAGGGGGGCGCGGCGCTGGGTCAGATTCGCAGGCTCGTGGCGGTCAACCTGACCCTGGGGCTCGTCACCATCGCGATCGCCACCGTTGGCGCGATCTTCGTCTAGCCGATCGGCGCTCCCTCGATCGCTGCGCGCAGACTCTCGCGCTCGCGGCTCTCCTCAAACAGCACTTTTCTTGCGGAGCAAAAAAAGTGCAGCGCCTCGTAGAACGCGGGGTCCTGCTCCGCGCGGTTGAGCAGGACCGCGAGCTCATGTTCATCCTCGACCTGGTAGTAACCGGGATAGTCCTCGCCGAGCATGCCGACATTGCCCGGAATGCGCGATGCGATCACCGGCACGCCAGCGATAAGTGCTTCGCTCACCACGTTCGCGCCGCCCTCCATCAGCGAGCTCACGACGAGCAGCCGGGTGCGGCCGAGAAGCCGAAGCGCTCTTCCGTGCGACACCTCGCCGCGCCACTGGTATCTCGGCTCGCGCGCCATCCAAGCGCGGGCTTCCCACTCCATTTCGGGGCTCATTGCCCGGCCGAGGTGCGTCACCCGGATGCGGGATTCCACTGGCAGATGTGCCAGCGCTGCCGCCGCGCGGAAAGGATCCTTCTCGACCCGCAGATGACCGCTGACGCAAACCTCGAAGCACGAATTCAAAGCCTTCCGGGGCCGCACCTCCCGGGCCGACTGGTGGACCACGTAAGCACGCTTACGAAGCTCGGGCGGCAGTGCCTCCAATCCCTTCTCCTGCAGCACAATGAAGCGTGTGGCGAGGCGGAGTGACGTCTGCGCATCCGGCGACACTACAATGTCCCGATAGAGATCCGTTCCGGTTAGCGCGAGCACCAACGGTCGCTCGGGGTAGGCTTCGCGGAAGCGCCGGACGGAGTCGTAGCTGCGTCGCGCGTGAAGCGCGATCAGCAGCTCGCAAGACACCCCGTCCCAGGTCGGTTGCACTCTGACGCGATGACCGAGCGAGCGCAGCATTTTGGCCCACCGCATCGCGGTGGCGCGGTTGCCGGAGCGAGAGCCGGCCGGAGCTGGCGTGACCAGGATGATTTTCAATGTCTGCGGTGCGCGGGTGAGGACGGGCACGCTACACTTTCTGCGATCGATGATACGGACACGACGCGCCATGGACAACGCCGACGAACCGGACCGCCACGCCCTGGCGGAGATGCTGGAGGCTTCGCGCGCACGCACGCTTGGCCTGTGGCGCGACATGCGCGAGGAATGGCTACTCGGCCCGAAGCTCGCGATCGTGAATCCTCCACTGTGGGAGCTCGGCCACCTCGGCTGGTTCCAGGAGCACTGGTGTCTGCGTCATCGCGACCCCGGCGAAAAGGGGCCATCGTTGATTCGTACCGCAGACGCCCTCTATGACTCTGCAGGCGTTGCGCACGCGACGCGCTGGACGCTGCCGCTGCCCGACTTCGAGGAGACTCTGGATTACCTCGACCGCGTGCTCGACCTGGTGCTGGAGCGGATCGATCTAGAGGGAGACGATGACCGCATTCGTTACCGCGCGCAGCTGGTGGTGTTCCATGAGCAGATGCATTGCGAAGCGTTCACCTACACCCGGCAAACGCTGGGCTATCCCATTCCGCCCAACGCGCCGGACGTGCCTGCGCCAGCGGCAGTGAACAGCATCGCCGGCGACGTCCAGTTCCCAGGGGGACGCTTCATGCTGGGTGCAGACCCTGGCTCGGGCTTCGTTTTCGACAACGAGAAATGGGCCCACGAGGTCGAGGTCGGACCATTCTCCATGGCGCGATGCGCGACCACATTTCGAGACTACCTGGCGTTTGTCGAGGATGGTGGCTATCAGCGGCATGACCTGTGGAGCGTCGAGGGCTGGGCCTGGCGCGAGGCGACGGGTGCGACGCGACCTCTCTACTGGTGCCGCGAGGGCGGCGTTTGGTTCGTTCGCCGCCACGACAACTACGCGCCACTGCCCTTCGATGAAGCGATGATTCACGTGAACGCTTACGAGGCGGAGGCATGGTGCCGATGGGCTCGACGACGATTACCGACCGAAGCCGAGTGGGAGCTCGCCGCTGCCACCGCACCCGGTGATCTCGATCGCAAGCGGCGTTATCCGTGGGGGAACAAGCCATCCCTCGACCTCGCGGCTCTATACGGTGCGCCCCACAGTAGCGTCGACGCCGCGGCCTTCGCCGGGGGGGAGAGCGCATGGGGCATCCGACAGATGCTGGGCAATGTCTGGGAATGGACGGCGAGCGTGTTCCAGCCTTATCCGGGCTTTGTCACCGATCCATACGCGGAATACTCAGCGCCGTGGTTTGGCGACCACAGGGTGCTTCGCGGCGGGTGCTTCGCGACCGACCCCGCGCTCATTCGGAACACCTGGCGCAACTTCTACAAACCCGATCGACGCGATGTGTTTGCCGGATTCCGCACCTGCGCAATTTGATCGGAGCGAATGTCATGAAACACATCACCTCCGCTGCCAATGCGCTCTACCGGAATCTGCTCAAGCTATCGGAGTCGAGTCGCGAGCGGCGCAAACAGAGGCTCACGCTGATCGATGGCGTCCACCTGCTCGACGCGTACCTGCGCCACGGAGGTAAGCTGCGCGAGGTGATCGTCGTGGAGAGCGCGACTGAGCGGCCCGAGATCGCGGCGCTCACAAGGCGGCTGGCTGCGCCGCCTGTATCGCTCGCCGACAGACTTTTTGATGAGCTCACCGAGCTCAGGAACCGGTCCGGTATCCTGGCGGCGATCCAGATCCCGGCGCAGCGAACGGAAAGTGCACACGGCTTGTGGCTGCTGCTGGAAGATATCCAAGACCCGGGAAACCTCGGGTCCATACTGCGCACGGCTGAGGCAGCGGGCGTAAGCGACGTGTGGCTTTCCAAGGGATGCGCGGACGCATGGTCGCCAAAGGTACTGCGGGCGGCGATGGGGGCGCATTTTGGCATCGGCATTCACGAGCGCAGCGATCTGGTGAAGGCAGCGCTGCGCCGTTCCGGGCGTGTCGTCGCCATGCTGGCGGGTGCGCCACGCTCGATCTACGACATCGACCTCACCGGGGCGCTTTCCATAGCGCTGGGGAACGAGGGAGCGGGCTTGTCGACCGCGCTGCTGGAAGCCGCGACCGAGCACGGAGCGATCCCCATGCGAGGGCACGCGGAGTCCCTCAACGTTGCTGCTGCCGCAGCGATATCCCTCTTCGAGTGTGTCCGGCAACTGAAAGCAAACCCTGCTCAGTAGAGGTGCCGCACCAGGTTGGCCCGATGCAGGATGGTAGTGGCGATCTCTTCGATGGACTTCGTGCTGACATCCAGGTAAGGGATACCTTCTTGGCGCATCAGCGCCTCCGCCTCGCGCACTTCGCGCTGGCAACTTGACAGTTGGGCGTACCTGCTCCCAGGCTTGCGCTCGCTGCGGATGCGCTGGAGGCGATCGGGTGCGATGGTGAGGCCGAAAAGGCGCGGGCGCACATGCTTGAGCGGCGCCGGCAGGCCGTTCGCGCCGAGATCCTCCGGTAGCAGCGGATAGTTCGCCGCGCGGATGCCAAACTGGAGCGCGAGGTAAAGGCATGTCGGCGTTTTTCCGGAGCGGGACACGCCGATAAGGATAATGTCCGCGTCGCTGAGGTCACGGACGGACAACCCGTCGTCGTGGGATAGGGAGTAGTTGATCGCCTCGATGCGGCGGTGATAGTTCATCAGATCGTTCACGCTGTGAGAACGGCCGACTGTGTGGGTCGATCGAACGCCCAGCTCTTCCTCCATCGGCGCGATGAACACGTCGAAAAGGTCGAGATGCAGTCCGTTGGCAGTGGCGACGATGGCGCTCACGTCAGCGTTCACGAGGGTGCTGAATACGAGCGGCCTCGATCCCGCCGATTGCCCGGCTCGATTGATCTGCGCGACCACGTCGCGGGCCTTTTCCACGGTATCCACGAAAGGCAAGGTGTGCTCGTCGAAGGTGACGGCGTCGAACTGGGTGAGGAGGCTGCGTCCGAGCATTTCGACTGTGATGCCAGTACGGTCGGAGACGAAAAAGGCGGAGCGTTTCACCCGTTGATCCAGTTTGCGGCAATGCACAAGACCCAGAGTCCCGCTAAAATACCGGCTTTTGCGCGTTGCCTCAACGACCCAACCACGCAGGTGAGGGGGAACGCGCGCCACAGGCGAATTGTTGACAATCCAGCGGGTGATCCATGAATGACAACTACGTGGCGTGGTTCAGTGAACTGCGTATGAGCGACATCGGCACCGTGGGCGGGAAGAACGCTTCCCTCGGCGAGATGATCAGCCAGCTTTCGCATGCGGGAGTGCGGGTGCCGGACGGATTCGCCACCACGGCCCAGGCGTTCGGGGACTTTCTCACCTACAACGGTCTTGCAGAGCGAATCGAGGGCGAACTCGCGGCGCTCGACGTCGACGATGTCGCTGCCCTGAACCGCGCCGGTGCGGCGATTCGACGCTGGATCACCGACGCGCCATTTCAGCCTCGCCTTCAGGAAGCGGTTGCCGCGGCCTACCACAAGATGCTCCTGAATGGGGGCACTGACATGGCGGTTGCAGTTCGGTCTTCCGCCACCGCTGAGGACCTCCCCGATGCCTCGTTCGCGGGGCAGCAGGAAACGTTCCTCAATATTCACGGCCTCGAAAACGTGCTCGTCGCAATCAAGGATGTGTTCGCGTCGTTGTACAACGATCGCGCCATCTCGTATCGCGTGCATCAAAAGTTCATTCACTCCGAGGTGTCTCTTTCCGCTGGAATCCAGCGCATGGTTCGCAGCGACACGGGAGCGAGCGGGGTGCTGTTTACCCTGGATACGGAATCGGGCTTCAGCGACGTGGTGTTCATCACTGCCTCTTACGGCCTTGGCGAAGCGGTAGTGCAGGGATCCGTGAATCCGGACGAGTTCTACGCCTATAAGCCAGCGCTCAGGGCCGGGCGGCCGGCCATCCTGCGGCGCACCCGCGGGACGAAGTCGGTGAAAATGGTGCTCACCGAAGATCGCAGCGCCGGAAATTCTGTAGTGATGGTCCAGGTTCCCGAGGTGGCGCAGAAACGTTTCTCCATCACCGACGCGGACGTCGAGGAACTGGGACGCTACGCCCTCGCAATCGAAGCGCACTATGGTCGCCCGATGGACGTGGAGTGGGGTAGGGACGGGCAGGACGGCAAGCTCTATATCCTCCAAGCTCGTCCGGAAACGGTGAAGGCAAGGGGCGGCATGGAATCCCTCAAGCGCTACCGCATCAAGGCGCGATCGGCGGTGCTCGCCTCAGGGCGCGCGATCGGCCAGCGCGTCGGCGCCGGCCGTGTGCGGCTTGTGACCGATGCCAGCGAAATGGCACGGGTGGAGCGGGGCGATGTGCTTGTCACGGAGATGACGGATCCCGATTGGGAGCCAGTGATGAAACGCGCCGCGGCTATCGTCACCGATCGCGGCGGCCGCACCTGCCATGCGGCAATCATCGCCCGCGAGCTGGGCATTCCGGCAGTGGTCGGGTGCGGAGATGCAACGCATCACCTGGGAGAAGGGCAGGAAGTCACCGTGTCCTGTGCGGAAGGTGAGACGGGTAATGTCTACGAGGGTCTGCTGGAGACCGAAGTGATCGACCTCGCCTTGGACAAGATGCCTCCGGCTCCCGTGAAGATCACCATGAACGTCGGCAATCCGGAGCTCGCCTTCGACTTTCAGCGCCTGCCCAACGCCGGCATCGGCCTGGCGCGGCTGGAGTTCATCATCGCGCGCATGATCGGGGTTCACCCGAAGGCGGTGCTGGATTATCCCAGTGTCCCTGACGATCTCAGGCAGGCCGTGGAGGAGCACGCTGCCGGATACGCGGATCCGGTCACGTTCTATGTGGAAAAGCTGGTCGAGGGCATCGGAACCCTCGGCGCCGCATTCTATCCGAAGCCGGTAATCGTTCGCCTGTCAGACTTCAAGTCGAACGAGTATTCCAGCCTCACGGGCGGAAATCTCTACGAACCGAAGGAGGAGAACCCCATGCTCGGGTTTCGAGGGGCGTCGCGCTATGTGGCGCCGGAGTTCCGTGCCTGCTTCGAGCTCGAGTGCCGAGCGCTGAAGAAGGTGCGTGACGAGATGGGGCTAACCAACGTGGAAATCATGGTGCCGTTTGTGCGCACGCTGGGCGAGGCGCGGCAGGTAATCGACCTTCTCGCCGAGAACGGACTGAAGCGCGGGCAGAATGGGCTTCGCGTCATCATGATGTGCGAGATTCCCTCCAACGCAATCCTTGCAGACGATTTCCTGCAGTACTTCGACGGCTTCTCCATCGGCTCCAACGACATGACCCAGCTCACCCTCGCGCTCGACCGGGATTCAGCGATCGTTGCGCAGGCGTTCGACGAGCGGGACCCGGCGGTGAAGCAAATGCTCCACCTCGCGATCCAGGCGTGCCGCAGGGCTGGCAAGTATGTCGGTATCTGTGGGCAGGGCCCATCGGACCACCCGGACCTCGCGAAGTGGCTGATGGAGGAGGGGATCGAGAGTCTGTCGCTGAACCCCGATACGGTAGTGGAAACGTGGCTTTTTCTGGCAAACGAGGCGAAGGCGACTGTCCCTGCGGTGCTTACTTAGGTGCCTGAAATTGAGGGGGTATCCTGTTTGAGCTATCATGGCAAGCGCAGGTCGTCCATCGCGAGTCAATGACCAAATTCGTGTTCGTTACCGGCGGTGTCGTCTCCTCTCTTGGAAAAGGGATTGCCGCCGCGTCGCTCGCCGCCATACTGGAATCTCGCGGCATCAAGCTCACCCTCCTCAAGCTGGATCCCTACATCAACGTGGATCCCGGCACGATGAGCCCATTCCAGCACGGCGAAGTCTTCGTCACCGAAGACGGCGCGGAGACTGATCTCGACCTCGGTCACTATGAACGCTTCGTCAACGCGAGGATGTCGAAGTGCAATAACTTTACGACCGGACAGATCTACGAAAGCGTCATCAAGAAAGAGCGGCGGGGTGAGTATCTGGGCGGCACGGTCCAGGTCATTCCGCACATCACGGATGAGATCAAGCACTTCATCCGACTCGGAGCGGGCAAGGCGGATTTGGCCATCGTCGAGATCGGGGGTACTGTCGGTGACATCGAGTCCCTGCCGTTCCTGGAGGCGATCCGGCAGATGAGTCTACAGCTCGGCCGCACGAATGCGTGCTTCATTCACCTCACCCTGGTGCCCTATATTGCTTCGGCAGGCGAGATCAAGACCAAACCCACGCAACATTCCGTGAAGGAGTTACGGGAGATTGGAATTCAGCCGGACATCCTGCTCTGTCGTGCCGATAGGCGCCTTCCCGACGACGAGCGGCGCAAAATCGCGCTTTTCACCAACGTCGAAGAGAGTGCGGTGATCTCTGCGATCGATGTGGATTGCATCTACAAGATTCCGGGCATTCTTCACTCTCAGGGGCTGGACGACATCGTCTGCCGCAAGCTTGAGCTCAGCCCGCCAGCTGCGGATCTTTCAGTGTGGGACAAACTTGTCTACCGGCTTGAACATCCGAAGGGTAGCGTCGATATCGCAATCGTTGGCAAGTACGTAGACCTTACCGAGTCATACAAGTCGCTCTCCGAAGCGTTGGTACACGCCGGGATCCAAACTGAGGCGCAGATCAACATTCACTACGTCGATTCAGAAGGTATCGAACGCGAGGGTACGGCGTGCCTCAAGGAGATGGACGCGATCCTCGTTCCGGGGGGCTTCGGGAAG
>JBEVOI010000116.1:0-5437 GCA_040507665.1 Burkholderiales bacterium | reverse complement strand
TACGCCGATTTGCAGGTGGCCTTCGGGACCAGCACCGAGGCAGCGACGCTTCACTACATCACCAACGGCTACTTCGAGGAGCGAACGGACGATCACTCGACTTGAGCGTACCCCCAAGGCAGTGACCGCCAGGCCACGTCTTCACAGGGAGCCGTTCATCACCGGCATGCCGCAGCGGCTATTGAACTCGTCGAAATCAACCCTTTTTTGCAACTGAAGGAAGTACGACATGGCAAACGTTCAATTCGGGAACACTGCGGCTGATATGCGGCTGGTGAATGATTTCTATGGCATCCCTGCTCTTGGGAACTTTGCAACCTACGTCGATAACTTCGTCCCGGTTCGACAGGAAATTGTCTCGGTGATCCCGCGGATCGTGATCCGGGAATTCAACGCCGCCGGCGAGTCCATCACCGTCTCTGCCGCGGGCACCCTGCCCACGGGTCCCTTCAGCGACCTTGCCGTGGAGGCGATCGGGATTCGAGCAGCCGTAAACGGCGCAATTTTCCTCGCACCGGATGGCTCCGTCTCGGGTACCGCAACGGCTCTGTCGGTGGTGAACGTCGGCGACGGCAGTCTGATCGTGCAGGTTTCCGGGATCAGCGCGCCCATCGATGACATCAGTTTTGAGGTAGACAGTATCGTCCTCGCCGGGAACGACACGGTGACATCGGGAAGCGGCAATGACTACTTGCTCGGGTATGGGGGCGACGATACGGTTTCGAGCCAGGGCGGCAATGATTACCTGGAGGGAGGAGCCGGCAAGGACGCGCTGAATGGTGGGTCCGGCCTCGACACGGCGGTTTTCAGCGCACCGCAGAGCCAGTATACGGTTCTCGCTGCGCCCGATGGTCGCGTCGCGGTCGCGTACGATCCGAGGGGCGGTGACGCGCTCGACGTACTGTCCGGCGTAGAACAAGGCAGCTTCGCCGGGGCGCTCGTTGCATTGAACGCCACCGCTTCCGTCCTTGAGTATGTCGCGAGCCACGCCGATCTGATGAACGCATTCGGTGCTAACGCTCAGGCGGGTTTTGATCACTACGTCAACGCGGGATATGCCGAAGGGCGCGCAATCAGCTTCAACGCCCTGGAGTACATCGCGTCCTATGGAGACTTGGCGAACGCCTTCGGCGCCAACGCGGATGCAGGGGCCGGCCATTACATTCAGGCCGGCCGATTCGAAGGCAGGAGCACGAGTTTCGATGGTCTCGAGTACATCGCCTCTTACGGGGATCTGATCAAGACCTTCGGTGCCAACGGCGATGCGGGAGCAACCCACTACATCGGACCGGGGCACACCGAGGGACGGCACGTCACCTTCGACGGGCTGGAGTACATCGCTTCCCACAGCGATCTGATCAATGCGTTCCACAACCAGGTCGCGGCGAGCCCGACTCCGGAGGACATCGGCGCCACGCACTACATCGGCAACGGCTTCGCCGAGCACCGTGCCGCTGATTCGTTCGACGCGGCGCAGTACCTCGCCAACTACGCCGACCTGCAGGCGGTCTTCGGCGCCAATACCGAAGCCGCCACGATCCACTACATCACCGCGGGGTACTTCGAGGACAGGACGGATCACGCCCCGAGCTGAGGTCAGTCGCCTGATCTGCTCGCCGGACTGGTTCGCGGTAGGGGTCGAATTTCCGGGGCGGGGCACAGAAGCTGCTTTTCCGGTGGGCTTCCGTGGAACCCTGAAACCTTCCCCTTGCATTCGCCCGCTCCGACCCCGCCGCGCCTGCTCGAAGTCCTCTGGGTGGTAAACTTTTTGAGCCCGCTGGCCTGCACAGGGCTCGCCCTCTATCTGGGGGTGAACGAGGCGGGGGCGGTGCGCAACCTCTCGTTTCTGCCTTACCTCTTCGGCGCGATCGCAGCGATCGCCGCCGTGGCCGCCCATATCCTGTGGCGCCGGTGGTCGCCGGCGGACCTGCCGGTGCATCGGGCCCGGGCGCGCGCCGCGGACCTCCCGATCCTGCGCGAGCGGCTGGTTCAGGTATGGGCGCTCGACTCGATGGCTGGCATCCTCGGCTTCGTGCTCGCGTTGCTCGGCTTACCGATGGACGTCTGGATCTGGTTCATGCTTGCCCCCGCGGCGCTGCTTTTCCTGCACCACCCATCGCATCTCCACCTCACCCAGAACGCGGCTTGACCGTGACCGGGTCATCGTGTGCGCAACACGGCACTGCCGATCGTGACTTCATCGCAGACCGCTACAGCAGCCCGCTGGTTAGCTCGATCCCGGTACGCGATGGACGACCAGCTCGCGGAACCCCGTCGCGGGATCTAGCTCGCGCGTGAATCGATGCGCGTTGCTCACGCCGACGACGAGCTCCGCTGTGGTCCGCACGACGCAGCCCGCGAGCACGTGACCGCCGATCAAGGCGCCCTTCTCGTCGGCCAACGCGGCGTGCAGGTGGCAGCCATCGGGCGACAGCGTGCCGGAGAGTGCGACGATCTCGAGGTCCCCTTCGTACGCGGTCGCTTCGCTGCGTCCGGCGAATCGCAGCCTTGCAGCCCGCAGGCTGCCGACTGCGCTCGCGATGAAGCCCGAAGCAATCCCACGCTCGCGCGTGAAGGCATCGAGCGCGTCGCGGAGGTCGGTGCCCGGTGTCAGGCGCAACACTTCGATATCCATGGCAGGGCGAAAGCGTAACATGGATCATGGTCGACCCGGCCGCGCGGAGGACGCCTTCGCGGTGACGCAAAGCTGGGCCGGTCTCGGATAGAATGCGCGGCGCATCCCTTGCAAATCTTCGATGATCCAGTTCCGCAATCTCACCCTTGCCCGCGGTGGCCGGCGCCTGATCGAAGACGCTTCGCTGCAGATCCACCCCGGCTGGCGGGTCGGTCTCGTCGGCGCGAATGGCAGCGGAAAGTCCAGCCTTTTCGCGCTGCTGCGTGGCGAGCTGCATGCCGATCTGGGTGACTGCGAAATCCCCTCCGGTTGGGCGATCGCGTCGGTCGCTCAGGAGACGCCCGCGCTGCCAACGCCCGCGCTCGAATACGCACTCGACGGTGACGCGGAGCTGCGCGCGATCGAAGGCGGGCTGGCGTCCGCCGAAGCCGCGCACGACGGACACCGCGTCGGCGAGTTGCACGCGCGCCTGCATGAAATCGGCGGCTATGGCGCGCGGGCCCGTGCCGCGGCGCTGCTGTCGGGCCTCGGGTTCGACGACAGCGACTTCGCGCGGCCGGTTTCCGATTTCTCCGGCGGCTGGCGCATGCGGCTAAACCTCGCCCAGGCGCTGATGAGCCGCTCCGACCTGCTGCTGCTCGACGAACCCACCAACCATCTCGATCTCGATGCAGTGGTGTGGCTGGAGAAATGGCTTGCAAGCTATCGTGGCACCCTGATCCTCGTCTCGCACGATCGCGATTTCCTCGATGCCTGCGTAACCCACATCGCGCACATCCGCGCCCGCCGGCTCACGCTGTATACCGGCAATTACTCCGCATTCGAGGTACAGCGCGCGACCCAACTCTCGGTGCAGCAGGCGATGTTCGAGAAGCAGCAGCGCGAAATCGCACACCTGGAGCGCTTCGTCGAGCGCTTTCGGGCCAAGGCGACCAAGGCGCGTCAGGCCCAGAGCCGGCTGAAGGCGCTCGATCGCATGGAGCGCATCGCCGCCGCGCACGTCGACGCGCCGTTCGACTTCGAGTTCCCCGCACCGGCGCGCGCGCCAGATCCGCTGCTTACGCTCGAAGAAGCGTCGGCCGGCTATCCGGATTGCACCGTGCTGGCGGACGTGACGCTGACGCTGCGCCCCGGCGCGCGGCTGGGGCTCCTCGGCCCGAATGGCTCAGGCAAGTCGACCCTGCTCAAGCTGCTCGCGGGCGAGCTCGCACCGCTTGAAGGTCAGCGCACCGAGGGCAAGGGGCTCACGATCGGCTACTTCGCGCAGCACCAGCTCGAGCAGCTGCGGCCGCACGAGTCGCCGCTGCAGCACCTGCTGAGGCTGGAGCCGCGGACGCGGGAGCAGGAGCTGCGCGACTACCTCGGTGGCTTCGACTTTCGCGGGACGATGGTGGACTCGCCGATCGAGCCGTTCTCCGGCGGCGAGAAATCGCGCCTTGCGCTCGCGCTGCTGGTGCGCCGGCGGCCGAACCTTCTCCTGCTCGACGAACCCACCAACCATCTCGACCTCGAAATGCGCCACGCGCTCACCAAGGCGCTGGCGGAGTATGAGGGCAGCCTCGTGCTGGTGTCGCACGACCGTGCGCTCCTGCGCACCGTGTGCGATGGATTTCTGCTCGTGGTGGACGGCGGCGCGAGGGAGTTCGAGGGCGACCTGGAAGACTACCTCGCATGGCTGGAGGCGCTGCGTGCCTCCAGGTCAGCGGAGAGCGCCGCTGCGGACGTCGCTGCGGACAAGGCCGCGCGCAGGGAAGCGCGCGAAACTGCCGCCATCGATCGCCAATCGAAGCTCGCGCGCCGCCGGCCGCTGCTCAAGGAAGCGGAAAGGCTTGAGAAGGAGCTGGAGCGGTGGCAGGAGGAACAGCAGACACTGGAAGCGCTGCTCGCGGATCCCGCGCTCTACGCGGGTGGCGACACCACGAGGCTGCAGGAGGTCTCGAAGCGGCAGGACGAGGTGACGCGGCTGCTCGAGGAAGCGGAGGAGCGCTGGCTGCAAGTCCACGCGGAGCTGGAGGAGATTGGGGAGGTCTAGAGTTCCGCAGCGTCGGGTGGACCGTACGCCAGCAGTGCTTCGCTTGCGGATCGTGGACCGGGCAATGTTGGCGTTAGGTGAGAAATCCTGGCGTGCCTCGGAGCGATCGGAAGACCAAAGCAGTGGAAGATCACTTTATCCGACACTTCCCTAATTCACTAAGCACGACGGTTTCGATGGTCGTCGCCGCAGTGGTGGTGGTGAGCACGCTTGATGTGTGGGCTCAAGACATTCCCGATATCTCGACATTTGACCTGACGACGAGGCAGTCGCTTGAACTCGCGTGTATTGGCGCAAAAACGGAAGGGCCCGCCGCTTACGCACGATGCCTGAACGAGCAAATCAGCGCTCTCCAGGCGTCGCCAGCGGTCCCCGACATCTCGCGATTTGATCGGGCGACGAGACAGTCGATTGAAATGGCATGCATTGGGGCAAAGATGAAAGGCCCTGCCGCTTACGCGGGATGCCTGAACGCGCAAATCGGCAGCATGGGTCTTCAATCCAGCGAGCATGCGCGTCCGTCGACGCCCGAGGCGCCGCATTTGGCACCCGGCTCGCCGCCGCCGAGGCCGGATTCAACTTCTACCCGGCCTGGCGCACCCATAGCTTCCCCCTCTGCCTCCTTGTCGGAACCGGCTGCAGGCTTCACCTGGGCTGGCGTTCAGAAACCTCCCATGCCGTCGACAACCCGATCCGGCAATATTCCACCCGATGCGCTATTCAGGTTGGTAGAGAAATCGGTATACGTCGTTCTCTCGGCCGCATCCGAG
>JBEVOI010000087.1:0-5824 GCA_040507665.1 Burkholderiales bacterium | reverse complement strand
GGGGTGTGCTCGGTGTGTGCTTGGTGGGGCGCTGCGGAGCCCCCGCGCTTGGCTGGCGTGCGCGGCGGCGCGGCGCCCCCCCCCCGCCCCCGCCCCCCCCCCCCCCCCCCCCCCCCCCCCCCCCCCCCCCCCCCCCCCACGGCCGGGTCCGGCGTTATAGGCAGCGGAGGCGAGGACCGGGCTGCTGTCGAGCAGGTCGTACACGTAGCGCAGATAGTAGGTGCCAAGCCGGATGTTCACGTCGATGTCGGTGACCATCGACTGCTGGAAGTCCTTCATGCCGATGCGGTTCGCCACCCATCTCGCGGTGGCTGGCATGAGCTGCATCAGGCCCATTGCGCCCGCGCTCGAGCGGATCTCGGTCTGAAACCGGCTCTCCTGGCGCATGACGCCATACACCCAGGCCTCGTCAAGCTGGGTTTGTCGTGCAGAGGTCCGGACCACCTCCCGAAAGGGTACCGGATAGCGGATCGATGCATCCTGTAGTGTTCGTGTCTTCTCGGCGGTGGCGATTGCACGGTCGTAGACGCCATTCTTCCGGGCCAGTTCGGCCGCCGCCAGCAGCTGTTGATCGTCGAGACCACGGATCCCCCACGACCACTCGCGGATGCCGTCGAGGCGCATGTCCAAGCGATAGAGCGCGAGGGCGCGCTTGAACGCCGCGACCTGGCCCATCGCCTGAACGTCTTCGTTGGGCGGCTGATAGCTTTCCGGCGTCGCCTCGACCACTTCGCCGAGCTCCTCCAGGGCAAGCCGCCCATAAAAGTTCTGTTCGTTCGAAATCGGTGCGAGCAGCCCGTTGGCTTCGGCCAGGCGTCCCCTCGACTTGAGCGCCCGCCCGCGCCAGTAACGCCAGATCGGCTCCTGCTTCTCCTTGATCGACATCGCTTCGGTCGCGGCGATGACATCCTCCCACGCCTGCGCCCGGAGCCCGGCGCGGACGTACCAGCCGAGTTGCTGGTCGTTTTGTCCCTTGGCGCCCGCTTCGCGGTACCACGCCAGCGCCTGCGGGTCTTGCCTCAGCGCCGCCTGATAGGCGAGATGGCCGGCGGCATAACGCTTGTCCGCTTCGGGGAAGGACGATCTGATCCTGACCCATTCGTCCCGTGCCTGCTGGGGTGAGCTCTTGGCCAGCCGGTAAAGGGCGAAGATGGCGACCTCGCGCGCGGATCGATTGTTGTCTCTAAGCGCCCGGCGCTCAAGAAAGCGGCGCGGATTCTCGGCTGCGTCGTCGAGCGCTTTCGGGTCTGGGGAATCCGCCGGGGGCAGGTAGGTCGCCAGCTTCTTGGCGAGGCCGACCTGGCCCGCCTCGAGGGCGAGTCGCATGCGCGCCCACACGTCGGGCGTCGTAATCTGGCCGCCCGCGAGCATCGCCTCGAAGAGCGGCGTGCAGGCCGGCGGCTGCTCGCGCCCCGAAAGCCACAAGGGTTTCACTTCGGCCAGCCCGGATAGGTTGCCGGAGGCCATGCGCGCCTGCGCTGAGTAACAGACCGTTTCGGTGTCCGGCGCGGGGAGCAGGGGGTACTCCTCGGTGAATAGCGCCCAGCTTCCCCGCATGCCGAGCACCTTCAGCCAGTCGGCCCGCATACGCTCGGCCACGACCGTCCCTCCGTAGCGTTTGAGGAATGATCGAACCTCGTCCGGGCTCGCCCCGTCGAGGTCGAGCTTGAGCTGCCAGTACGCGACGTAGGGTTCCAGCACGTAACCATCGAGGGCCGGTGCGACCCGAGCGAGCCGCGCTCTGTCGCCGGCCTGGAACGCATTGCGGGCGGAAATGAAGTCTCCATCCTGACCCGCGTGGGCGGACAGGGCGAGCAAACCCAGTGCGCAGCCGACGATTGTCTCTCTCATGCAGGAAGAAGCCGGTTGTGGTGACGCCTGCCTATTTTGCGCCCGGCGCACGTCGCAGGCCGACATGTAAGGCCGTGTAAGGTGCGCAAGAAGTGCAATCCGCATGCCATGAAAGTACCAGACAAAGCCGCACTTCAGCCCAGATAGAGGCGGTAAGCCGGATTATCCGTCTCCTCGCAGCATCGGTAGCCAACCGCGTCCAGAAAAGCCTTGAAGGCGCGTTTGTCTTCCGGCGGAACCTGCATGCCTACCAGCACCCGGCCGTAGTCCGCGCCGTGGTTGCGATAGTGAAAGAGGCTGATGTTCCAGCCCTTGCTCATGGCCTCGAGGAACTTCATGAGGGCCCCGGGACGCTCCGGGAACTCGAAGCGGTAGACGATCTCGTTCTTCGCCTGGGGGGCATGCCCGCCCACCATGTGGCGCACATGCAGCTTCGCCATCTCGTTTCCGCTCATGTCGACCGCCTTGAAGCCATGCTGCTCGAGCATCCTCACCAGGTGCGCGGATTCCTTGCGGTCATGCACCTGCACGCCGGCGAACACGTGGGCCTCCTTCGAGTCAGCGTAGCGGTAGTTGAACTCGGTGATGCTGCGCGGGCCGAGCAGCGAGCAGAACTTCTTGAAGCTCCCCGGCTGCTCCGGGATGGTGACCGCGAGGATTGCCTCACGCTGTTCGCCAAGTTCCGCCCTTTCGGCCACGAAGCGCAGGCGGTCAAAGTTCATGTTGGCGCCGCAGGCGATCGCGATCAAGGTGCGGTCGCGAATCCTCTCGCGCGCGACGTACTGTTTAATCCCCGCCACTCCCAGGGCCCCGGCGGGCTCGAGAATCGAGCGCGTGTCCTCGAATACGTCCTTGATCGCCGCGCACACGGCGTCCGTGTCGACGAGCACGATCTCGTCCACGAGCTCGCGGCACAGGCGAAAGGTTTCTTCGCCGACTTGCTTCACGGCCACGCCGTCGCAGAAGAGGCCGACCTGCGGCAGACGGACGCGCTGCCCCGCCTTCAGGGATCGATACATCGCATCCGCGTCCGAGGGCTCGACACCGATGATACGGACCTCTGGACGCAGCCGCTTCACATACGCAGCAATGCCCGCGATCAGTCCGCCGCCTCCGACGGCGACGAAGATCGCCTCGATCGGCCCGGTGTGCTGGCGCAGGATCTCCATGCCGATAGTGCCCTGGCCCGCGATCACGTCTGGGTCGTCATAGGGGTGGACGAACGTGAGCTTCTCCCGCTTCGCGATCTCCTTGGCGTGCAGGTAAGCCTCGTCGTAGGAGTCGCCGCACAGCACCACCCGCGCGCCTCGCCCCGCCACCGCTTGCACCTTGATCTGGGGCGTGGTCGCAGGCATGACGATGGTCGCCTTGCACCCGAGTGTCTGAGCCGCGAGGGCGACGCCCTGCGCGTGGTTGCCGGCCGACGCAGCGATTACGCCGCGACGGAGCGCTGCCTCTGGCAGGCGCGCCATCTTGTTGAACGCGCCGCGCAGCTTGAAGGAGAACACCTGCTGCATGTCCTCGCGTTTGAGCAGGATGTTGTTCTTCAGTCTCGCAGACAGGTTTGGCGCGGCGTCGAGCGGGGTCTCGATTGCCACGTCGTATACCCGGGCGGTCAGGATCCGCTCCAGATAGTCGATCTTCATGGGGTGGGCAATGCCGGAAAAGGCTTGAAGGGTATCAGGTTTCCCTGCGCATCAGAAGGCGACAGGCGTCGCGCTCGCCGCAGCATCGTGCACTGCGCAAAAAATTGTCCCCGGGGCGACTTGGGGCTATTCTTTGGCCTTGCCATTCGAGCCGGACCGAGCCGGTCTGCCCATGAGTTCCGTCGATGACCAGAAGCGCGCTGCGGCCGAAGCCGCTGTTGCCTACGTGCCCGAGGGTTGCGTGGTCGGCGTCGGCACCGGGTCCACCGCCAACTTCTTCATCGACGAGCTCGCGAAGATCAGGCTCCGCATTGAGGGCGCAGTCGCGAGTTCGGATGCGAGCGCGCAAAGGTTGCAGGCGGCCGGCATTTTGGTCCGCGACCTGAACAGCGTCGACGAGCTCCCGGTTTACGTGGACGGTGCCGACGAGATCAACCGCCACCTGCACATGATCAAGGGCGGCGGCGGCGCGCTGACCCGGGAGAAGATCGTGGCGCAGGTAGCGCGGAAGTTCGTGTGCATCGCCGACCGGTCCAAGCTGGTCGAGCTGCTTGGCCGGTTTCCGTTGCCGGTTGAGGTGATCCCCATGGCGCGCGGTCTGGTGGCGCGGGAGATGGCGAGACTCGGGGGCCAGCCGCGCCTGCGCGAGGGCTTCGTTACCGACAATGGCAACTTGATCCTCGATGTTCACCATCTCGACATCCTGAATCCATCAGAGATGGAGGGACGCATCAACCAGATCCCCGGTGTCGTCACCAACGGGCTGTTCGCGCGCCGCGGGGCGGATGTCTTGCTCCTCGGAACGTCGCACGGGGTCGAAACCCGTGCCGCGCGCTGATCGGCGTGCAATGAAACCGTCATCATCGCCTGTTACCTTCCCGAGGTTGAATTCGAGAGAGATTTGCCATGACCAATGATCATCACACCTCCAAGCAGTACGACGCGGAACTGGAGGCGCTCCGTTCCCGCGTGCTGCAGATGGGCGGACTGGTGGAACAGCAGATTCTGCGCTCGATCGACGCGCTGTCCACCTGCAATCGGCCGCTCATCGAACAGATCATCGCGGACGACCGAAAAGTGAATGCCCTCGAGGTCGAGATGGACGAGATGTGCAACCACGTCATCGCCAAACGCCAACCGGCGGCGGGCGATCTGCGGCTGATCATGGCGGTGGTGAAGACCATCACCGACCTGGAGCGCATCGGGGACGAGGCGGAGAAGATCGCGCGCATGGCAAAGTTGATCTGCGACGCGGACCGGCTGCATACGCCGCGCTTCAGCGAGATCCGGCGTATGGGCGATCTCGCGCTCGGCATGGTGCGCACGGCGCTCGACTCTTTCGCCCGCCTCGATACCGTCACCGCCACCAAGGTCGCGCGCGACGACCTGCAGCTCGACGACGAATTCCGCGGCATCCTGCGCCAGCTGATCACATTCATGATGGAAGATCCGCGGACGATCTCGTTCTCGCTCGAGATCGTGTTCGTGGCCAAGGCGCTCGAGCGCATCGGCGACCACGCGAAGAACATCGGCGAGTACGTGATCTTCCTCGTCAAGGGCAAGGACGTCCGCCATACATCGGTGGAGCAGCTCGAACGCGAAGCCATCGGATAGCCGTGCAACCCTTTACCTTGACCTCACCTCCGGCCCACTGCATCGAAGCGCAGTGGTGGATCGCCGTGCATCCTGTCGTTCTCTCTCGCGCTTGCTAGGGAACGGGGAACCATGCCCGGCCACTCCACAATCGCCGCCGTCGACCTCGGTTCGAACAGCTTCCGGCTGCAGGTGGCGAAGGTCGTGGAGGACCAGATCTATCCGCTCGACTCACTGAGCGAAAAGGTCCGCCTTGCCGCGGGGCTCGCCCCCGACAAGCACCTCGACGAGGCCTCGCAGGAGCGGGCGCTGGAGTGCTTGCGCCGATTCGCGGAGCGCGTCGGCGGTCTGAACCGGCATGCGGTGCGCGCAGTCGGCACCAACACCCTGCGGGTGGCGAAGAACGCTGCCCAGTTCGTGCGCCGCGCAGAGGCCGCGTTGGGTTTTCCGATCGAGGTGGTGGCGGGGCGCGAAGAGGCGCGCCTGATCTATCTTGGTGTCGTCCAGAGCCTGCCGCCATCGAACGCCAAGCGGCTGGTGGCGGACCTCGGCGGCGGGTCGACAGAGTTCATCATCGGCAGCGGCCTCAACCCGCGCAAGCTCGAGAGCCTGTACATGGGCTGCGTGAGCTACAGCATGCGCTTCTTTCCATCCGGAAAGATTACCAAGAGCGCCTTGGCCCAAGCGGAGCTGGCGGCGCGGGGCGAGCTCGAGGTGATTACTTCCAGCTTCTC
>JBEVOI010000021.1:0-10185 GCA_040507665.1 Burkholderiales bacterium | reverse complement strand
CGGCTCGGCTCGCGCGCCATCTGCTTCGGGCCGGGCTTGCAGGCCCCAGGGACGGTCAGGCTGCACGAGCTTTGCCAAACGAACCCTCCAGGTCAAAGATACAAGGGCCATGTTTCACGTGAAACATCCCTGGTTCTTCGCTAGTCTATGTTCCACGTGAAACAACCGGTGCGCCCCTGAAGCAGCTTTCGACCGCGTTGCGCTATTATTAGCGACCCTAAACGCCCAATACGGCGGCATCGCAAAATGGATTTTCCTTCCGAGTTCGAGGTTATCGTTGTAGGTGGCGGCCATGCCGGGACTGAAGCTGCGCTCGCGTCCGCCCGACGTGGAAAGCGCACTCTGCTGCTGACCCACAGTATCGAAACGCTCGGTCAAATGTCGTGTAATCCGTCCATCGGAGGCATCGGCAAAGGCCACCTCGTGAGGGAGGTCGACGCGCTCGGCGGGGCGATGGCTGCGGCCACTGACGAGGCTGGAATCCAGTTTCGCATCCTGAACTCAAGCAAGGGTCCGGCGGTACGCGCCACCCGGGCGCAGGCAGATCGCGTCCTCTATAAGCAGGCCATCCGTCGCCGCCTCGAAACCCAGCCTAACCTGTGGCTGTTTCAGCAGGCGGTGGACGATCTGACGTTGAGCGGGGCGCGGGTCAATGGGGTAGTTACCCAGCTTGGCCTACGCTTCCGAGGACGAGCAGTCGTACTTACCACGGGCACGTTCCTCGCAGGCCTGATCCACGTTGGCCTGCAGAACTATGAGGCCGGTCGTGCGGGCGATCCACCCTCCATCAGCTTGGCCCGGCGCTTGAGGGAACTGGAGCTTCCGGCAGGAAGACTCAAGACCGGCACCCCCCCGCGACTCGACGGACGGAGCATTGACTACTCCGCCATGACTGAGCAGCAAGGGGATGACCCGACACCCGTTTTCTCGTTCCTTGGAAACGCGTCCCAGCATCCACATCAGCTTTCCTGCTGGGTTACCCAGACGAACGCCAGGACCCACGCGATCATCCGCGGCGGGCTCGACCGCTCGCCGATGTACACAGGCGCGATCCAGGGGGTGGGGCCGCGCTACTGCCCCTCCATTGAAGACAAAGTGACGCGGTTCCGCGACAAAGACTCCCATCAGATCTTCCTTGAGCCCGAGGGGCTGGATACGCGGGAGGTCTACCCGAACGGTATCTCTACCAGCCTTCCATTTGATGTACAGCTAGAAATAGTTAGATCAATCAAAGGCTTGGAGAACGCGCATATCGTCCGTCCCGGCTATGCGATCGAGTACGATTACTTCGACCCTCGCGGGCTCAAACGGACGCTCGAAACCAAAGTCATCGCCGGACTTTTCTTCGCGGGACAGATCAACGGAACGACCGGCTACGAAGAGGCGGCGGCGCAGGGGCTGCTCGCTGGAATCAACGCGGCACTTCACGCGGACCAGGAAGAGGGCTGGTGCCCGGGTCGAGAGGACGCTTACCTGGGCGTCCTGGTGGACGACCTAACCACGCGGGGAGTGATCGAACCCTACCGGATGTTTACCAGCCGCGCCGAATACCGCTTGAGCCTGCGCGAAGACAACGCTGATCTGCGGCTTACCGAGACCGGGCGGAGGCTCGGCATCGTGAATGACAGGCGCTGGGAAGTGTTCGAACGGAAACGGGACGCGATCGCCCGTGAAGCCGGTCGCCTTGGCTCCACGTATTTGCATGCCCCCCGTGTGCCGTCCGAAGACGCCGAGCGCGTTCTGGGTCAGAGCCTGGAGCGCGACTGTACCCTCGAAGAACTGCTGCGGCGTCCGGGCGTCACCTATGCGTCGCTGATGACCCTGCCCGGGGCCGGGCCTGGGGAGGCCGACCTCAAAGTTGCTGAGCAAGTGGAAATCCGGGCCAAATACCATGGCTACATAGAGCGCCAGCTCGAAGAAATCGCACGCCACCGGAAGAGCGAGGGGTTACGCCTACCCGATGATCTGGATTACCGCAATGTGCGGGGGCTGTCGGCGGAGGTGCAACAGCGACTCAATCACCATCGGCCCGAGACGCTCGGACAGGCTTCGCGCCTCTCTGGGATAACGCCAGCTGCGATCTCGCTGTTGCTCGTCTACTTGAAGCGCCATTCTTCGGCGCCGGAGAAACAGTCTGCATGAGTGCCGTCCCGCTCCAGCTCGATTTGGCCCTTGCCGGCCTTGGCCTCAGCATTGCCGAGGAGGTGCAGGCGCGTATCCTCGCATACCTGGACCTGATCGCTAGATGGAACCAAGTCTACAACCTGACAGCTATCCGCGAAGCCGACAAGGCGCTGACGCACCACGTGCTCGATAGCCTGGCGGTGCTTCCGCATCTGGTCGGCGGCCGTGTGGCAGACGTTGGAAGCGGAGCGGGCCTGCCTGGCATTCCGCTCGCGCTTGCACGTCCCGACTGGCAAGTGACGCTGATCGAAAGCAATCACAAGAAAAGCACATTCCTTCGTCAGGTCCTGGCCGAACTCGGAATTTCGAACGCATCGGTTGCCACCGACCGGGTCGAAGAGATGCGCCCGGCTGGACGATTCGATCTGGTGATTTCCCGCGCTTTCTCAGACCTCCCGGAGTTCGCCAGGCTTGCTGGCCACCTCGTCGCTCCGGGTGGGGTACTGGCTGCGATGAAGGGACTCTATCCCGACGAGGAACTCGCCCTTCTGCCCGCGAACTGGCGGGTTGAACAAGTGGTGCCCCTGCAGGTGCCCGGGCTCGCGGCGGCCCGACATCTCGTACTGGCTAAGGCCGCCTGATGGCCCGCATCCTCGCAGTAGCAAATCAGAAGGGCGGAGTCGGAAAGACTACTACGAGCGTCAATCTTGCCGCGAGCCTTGCGGCTGCGCACCGTCACGTGCTCCTCGTAGACCTCGATCCGCAGGGCAACGCTACCATGGGTAGCGGCGTCGACAAGCGCAGCCTGGCGCACACCGTCTACCATGTGCTTCTGGGCATTCAAACGGTATCCGCTGTGCGCGTTACGGAGACAAAAGGTGCTTTCCACTTGGTGCCGGCGAACCGCGAGCTCGCGGGCGCCGAAGTGGAGATGGTGGAGCTGCCGCGGCGTGAGCACCGCCAGAAGGGCGCGCTCACCGAGGTCGAGAGCGAATACGATTTCATTCTGCTCGATTGCCCGCCTGCCCTCAGCCTCCTTACCGTCAACGCCCTTACGGCGGCCGACGCCGTCATGATCCCGATGCAGTGCGAGTACTACGCGCTCGAGGGTCTCTCCGATCTTGTGAACACGATTAAGAAGGTTCGCACGCACCTCAATCCACAGCTGGAAATCGATGGATTGTTGCGTACGATGTACGATCCGCGGAACACGCTCGCGCATCAGGTCTCGGCGCAGCTCAAGCAGCACTTCGGAAACAAGGTATTCAACACGGTCATACCCCGGAACGTCCGCCTCGCCGAGGCGCCCAGCTAAGGACTTCCGGCCTCCATCTTCGACAAGCACTGCAAAGGCACCCTCGCATATCTCGCGTTGGCCGGTGAGATGCTGGGGCGCGGCGAGGCGGCCCGACCTTGAGGAAGACGTGGTCAAGTTGAAGGGGCTCGGTCGTGGGCTCGATGCGTTGTTGTCCGGGGAGGCCGAACGCTCTGCCGAGACCTTGCAGACATTGAATGTGGAGTTGCTCGAACCCGGTCGCTACCAGCCCCGCACCCACATGGACGAGGCAAGCCTGGAGCAGCTCGCCGAATCGATACGCTCACAAGGCGTGATGCAGCCGGTGCTCGTTCGGCCCGTCGCCTCGGGCCGCTACGAGATCATTGCGGGCGAGCGGCGCTGGCGCGCCGCAAGGCTGATAGGGATGTCAGACATACCCGCGGTTGTGCGGGAGGTGCCAGACGAAGCCGCCCTCGTCATGGCACTCATCGAGAATATCCAGCGCGAGAACCTGAATCCGATGGAAGAAGCGGCGGGCATCCAACGCCTCATCGACGAATTTAGCATGACCCACGAGCAGGCTGCGCAGGCGGTAGGTCGCTCTCGCAGCGCGGTGAGCAATCTATTGAGACTGCTGGCGCTCGCCGATCGCGTCAAAGAGCTCATCGTGGACGGCAGCCTCGACATGGGACACGGTCGCGCGCTGCTTGCGCTTTCCCGGGCGGCACAGGTCGAAACCGCGCAGGCAGTGGCAGCGAAGCAGCTGTCGGTGCGCGAAACTGAGCGTCTCGTCGCACGCCTTCTTAGGCCTCCGGCGCTACCGAGGGCGGCAAGGCTGGATCCCGATATTGCGCGCCTCGAGGAAGAACTCTCCGAGAGCATCGGCACCACGGTTGCCCTCCGACCCGGCGCAAAGAAGGGGTCCGGAAAGCTCATCATCGACTACAGCGACCTCGACCAACTCGAGGGGATACTCGCGCGCTTGCGGTAGGGCGGTCGAAAGGTGCCATAGGCCGCAGCATTACGTTGACAGCAAAAGCGCGCCGATCCTAAAATCCAGAACTTTTTTGAGCTGGCTTGGCGGCCGCCAAAATGAAAACGGTCGAGTCGATCATCGGCCTTCAAGTCGCCGTGACCTTGGTGGCGGCGGCGTTGGTTTGGGCGACTACGAGAGATCTTAACGCCGCCATGTCGGCTCTATGGGGAGGTTCTATCGCCTTCGTTTCGGCGTTCGCCTATGCGCGCGCGATGCGGGTGCCTTCTGGGTCGCGACCAAGTGACCTCCTAAGGGCGCAATACCGCGCACAAGGGTTCAAGTTCGCGGTGACGTTGGCGTGTTTCGGCGCGACCTTTGTGCTCGTTGGGGATATCGCGCCGCTGCCTCTGTTTTTGACTTACGGCGCCACTCTGCTGGTGTATTGGGCGGCGCTGCTCAGATACCAAGACGAACGATGAGCACTTCAGGCGGTACGGTGTCCACGACCGACTACATCGCGCACCACCTGACCAACCTCAAGGTGGGATCAGGTTTCTGGAGTTTTCATTTCGACACGTTGCTCGTGTCGGGCGTCATTGGCCTGGTTGTGTTTGGCGTGATGGCGATGGTCGCGCAGCGGGCTACAGCGGGTGTGCCGGGACCGCTGCAGAATTTTGTCGAGATGCTCGTCAACATGGTGGACTCGCAGGTTCGCGACACTTTTCACGGCGTGAATCCCTTGATCACGCCGCTCGCCATTACGGTGTTCGTCTGGGTCTTCTTCATGAACGCCATGGACCTGATCCCGGTGGATTTCCTGCCCCACGCAGCTAGTGTTCTGGGCGCCGATTACTTCAAGTTCGTGCCGACCACCGATCCCAACCTTACCTTTGCCATGTCCCTCACCGTATTTGCCTTGATGATCTTCTTCAATCTCAAGGTCAAGGGCGTGGGCGGCTGGCTGCACGAACTTTTCACCACGCCGTTCGGGAAGTGGCTGTTCCCGCTGAATTTGTTTTTCCAGGCCATCGAGTACCTCGCCAAGCCGATCTCGCTCTCATTGCGTCTCTTTGGGAATATGTACGCGGGCGAAATGGTGTTCATCCTCATCGCCTTGCTCGGCGTGTGGCAGGGAGTGCTGGCGCTGCCGTGGGCGATTTTCCACATCCTCATCATCACGCTGCAAGCCTTCGTGTTCATGATGCTCACCATCGTTTATCTCAGTATGGCGCACGAAAGTCACTAGGGTTTTGTTTCGGGAACATCGGCTCATCCTAAGGAGAAAAAATGGAACTCTCTCTGGTCTTGGGTAACACCGCCATCGCAGTCGCAATTCTGATCGGCGCCGGCGCATTGGGCACCGCTATTGGCTTCGGTATCCTGGGTGGCCGCTTTCTCGAAGGTTCGGCGCGCCAGCCCGAGATGATTCCGACGCTTCAGGTGAAGATGTTCATCGTTGCCGGCCTTCTCGACGCGGTCAGCATGATCGGCGTCGGTATCGCGCTTTACCTCCTCTTCGCGAATCCGTTTATTGCGGTCATTCAGAAGGCGACTGGGGCCTGAGCTTCGCGTTTGCGAGTCCATAGGAGATCTGCGTGGATATCAATGCGACACTAATCGGCCAAGCGATCTGGTTCGCAATTTTCATCTGGTTTACGATGAAATTCGTGTGGCCGCCGCTGCAGAGGGCGATGAACAATCGCCAGAAACAGATCGCCGAGGGCCTCGCTGCAGCCGAGCGCGCGAAGCACGATCTGGAGCTCGCTGCAAAGCGATCGGCGGAAATCCTGCGTGAAGCGAAACAGAAGGCTCAGGAGATCATTGGTCAAGGCGAAAAGCGCGCCGCGCATATTATCGAAGAGGCGAAGGGTGCAGCCAAGGACGAAGGGGCCAAGCTGGTAGCCGGAGCGCAAGCGGAGATCGACCTCGAAGTGTCTCGGGCAAAGGAGGCGCTGCGAGCGCAGGTTGCGGTGCTTGCCATATCGGGCGCATCGAAGATCTTGCAGCGCGAGGTGGATCCCAAGACCCACGCCGAGCTGCTGCGGACGCTCGGAACCGAACTGTAGCTCTCGCGCCATGGCTGAACTCACCACGATCGCGCGACCCTACGCGGAAGCCGTGTTCGAGCTCGCCAAGCAGGAGGGGCGGTTCGGCGAGTGGTCGGATGCGCTAAAGCTCGCTGCTGCTGTGTCCCAGGACGCTAACATGCAGTCAGTTCTTTCCAGCCCGCGTGTGCCCTATGGGCAGAAGAGCGCTCTCTTGCTCGCGACGGCCGGAAAAGGAATTGGCGAGTTGGGCGAGAACTTTCTCCGCCTCGTCCTGCGCAATGGGCGGACGGAAGTGCTTCCCGAGATCAGCAGGCTGTTCGAGGACATGAAGGATCACAACGAGGGCGTAGTTGAAGCGTCCGTCGCCTCTGCATTTCCGCTCGCCGAGGAACAGCTGAAACAGGTCGTTGCAAAGCTGGAAAGCAGGTTCAAACGCCGGATTCTGGCACGAGCGAGTGTCGATCCGGAGCTGATCGGAGGCATCGTGGTCCGAGTCGGCGACGAAGTTTTAGACGGTTCTGTGCGCGGCAAACTGGAAGCGATGGCTGCCGCCCTTACGAGATAGGAGTCATCATGCAACTCAATCCGTCCGAAATCAGCGAACTCATCAAGAGCCAGATCCAGAAGCTCGACACCGGCGTTGAAGTCCGCACCGAGGGCACCGTGGTGTCCGTGAGCGATGGCATTTGCCGGATTCACGGCCTCGCGGACGTGATGCAAGGCGAGATGCTGGAGTTTCCCGGCAACAGCTTTGGCCTCGCGCTCAATCTGGAGCGCGACTCCGTAGGTGCGGTGGTTCTTGGAGATTTCGAGCACATCTCGGAGGGGGACACCGTCAAGTGTACGGGTCGTATCCTTGAGGTCCCAGTCGGCCCAGAATTGATCGGCCGCGTCGTGAATCCCATCGGTGAGCCAATTGACGGCAAGGGCCCTGTGAATGCGAAGCTTTCGGACCCGATAGAGAAGATCGCGCCCGGCGTGATCTGGCGAAAGTCCGTTGCCCAGCCCGTGCAGACCGGTATCAAGGCAATCGATGCCATGGTGCCGATCGGGCGCGGCCAGCGCGAACTCATCATCGGTGACCGCCAGACGGGCAAGACCGCCGTCGCGGTGGATGCGATCATCAATCAGAAGGGCAAGGATCTCATTTGTATCTACGTCGCCATCGGCCAGAAGGCGTCTTCGATCATGAACGTGGTGAAGAAGCTCGAGGAATACGGGGCGATGGATTACACCATCATCGTCGCCGCCTCGGCATCGGACTCCGCCGCACTGCAATACATCGCGCCGTACTCCGGCTGCACCATGGGCGAGTATTTCCGCGATCGTGGTCAGGATGCTCTCATCGTTTACGATGATCTCACCAAACAGGCGTGGGCCTATCGCCAGATTTCCCTGCTGTTGCGTCGTCCTCCTGGCCGCGAGGCCTATCCCGGCGATGTGTTCTATCTCCACAGTCGCCTGCTCGAGCGCGCGGCGCGCGTGAATGAGGAGTACGTTGAGAAGTTCACCAAGGGCGCAGTGAAAGGGAAGACCGGGTCGCTCACAGCTTTGCCGGTGATCGAGACTCAAGCGGGCGACGTTACGGCGTTCGTACCGACCAACGTCATCTCGATCACCGACGGTCAGATCTTCCTCGAGACCGATCTCTTCAATGCCGGCATCCGTCCGGCGATCAACGCCGGCGTCTCGGTGTCGAGAGTCGGCGGCGCCGCACAGACAAAGGTCATCAAGAAGCTCGGGGGCGGTGTGCGCTTGTCGCTTGCCCAGTATCGCGAACTGGCAGCGTTCGCCCAGTTCGCTTCCGATCTCGACGAAGCCACCCGCAAGCAGCTTGAGCGCGGGCGCCTTGTGACCGAGCTCATGAAGCAGCCACAGTATCAGCCGCTGTCGGTGGCAGAACAGGCGCTCACGCTGTTCACGGTGAACCTTGGGTACCTTGATGACGTGGACGTGAAGAAGGTCCTCTCCTTCGAGGGCTCGTTGCGGAGCTTTATCAAGGATCGTTACCCGGCGATCATCCAGAAGATCGCTAGCACCGGGAATATGGACGCGGACACCGAGAAAGCCCTTGCTGCAGCGATCGACGACTTCAAGAAGAACAGCTCCTACTAAGGCGACTCCCATGCCCGGCAGCAAGGAAATTCGAATCAAGATCCGAAGCGTTCAGAACACGCGGAAGATCACCAAGGCGATGGAGATGGTCGCCGGTTCGAAGATGCGGAAGGCGCAGGAGCGCATGCGCGCCACCCGTCCATACGGCGAAAAGATACGCCTCGTCGCTGCGCACATGAGCCGAGCCAACCCGGAGTACCGCCACCCGTTCCTGGTCAAGCGGGCGGAGACCAAGAACGTGGGGTTGATCGTGGTTACCTCCGACAAGGGACTCTGCGGTGGCCTCAACACCAATGTGCTCCGTCTTGCCGTCGCGAAGATGAGGGAATGGGAAGCGGCAAAGGTCGGCGTCAAGGTCTGCGCGATCGGCGGCAAGGGTTTCGGCTTCATGCAGCGCATGGGCGCGGACATCCCCAGCCATGTCGTGGGCCTTGGCGATACACCCCGTCTGGAGCGGCTGATTGGCGCGGTGAAGATCATGATCGACGCCTACACCGATGCTCAGATCGATGCCCTTTATCTGCTCAATACGAAGTTCGTGAACACGATGAAGCAGGAGCCGCTTTTCGAACAGCTGCTGCCGCTGACCGATGAGCTTATGGGCGAAGAGCCGAAATCACGCACGCCGTGGGATTACATCTACGAGCCCGAGGCGAAGTCGGTCGTGGATGCCGTCCTCGTGCGTTACCTCGAAGCCCTCATCTACCAGGCCATCGTGGAGAACTTCGCCTCCGAGCAAAGTGCGCGGATGGTGGCGATGAAGGCGGCCTCGGACAATGCGGGCACCATCATCGACGAGCTGCAGCTCATCTACAACAAGGCGCGCCAGGCAGCGATCACGAAGGAAATCTCCGAGATCGTCGGTGGCGCTGCCGCGATCGCATCCTAACGTTTTCAGGCATCAGGAAACGACCATGAGTGAACAGGCAACCATCGCCAAGGCTGACGAAGGAACGGTAGTCCAATGCATCGGCGCGGTGATCGACGTGAAGTTCTCGCCCGAGAACATGCCGAAGATCTACGAAGCGCTCGTTCTGGAGGGTTCCGAATTGACTCTCGAGGTGCAACAGCAGCTCGGAGATGGCGTGTTGCGAACCATTGCCCTGGGCTCGGCGGAAGGCATGCGTCGCGGCATGAAGATCAAGCGGACCCACAACTATATTTTGGTCCCCGTCGGCGCGAAGACCCTGGGACGCATCATGGACGTACTGGGGCGTCCGATCGACGAAGCAGGCCCGGTCGGGGCCGAGAAGACGATGCCTATCCACCGTCACGCCCCGAAGTTCGAGGATCTGTCGCCGTCGCAAGAGCTGCTCGAAACCGGCATCAAGGTGATCGACCTCGTATGCCCGTTCGCGAAGGGCGGCAAGGTGGGGTTGTTCGGCGGCGCTGGCGTCGGCAAGACCGTCAACATGATGGAGCTGATTCGCAACATCGCGATCGAGCACTCGGGCTACTCCGTATTCACTGGCGTGGGCGAACGCACCCGGGAGGGCAACGACTTCTACCACGAGATGAAGGAGTCGAACGTTCTCGACAAGGTTGCCTTGGTCTATGGCCAGATGAACGAGCCACCCGGCAATCGCCTGCGTGTAGCGCTCACTGGTCTCACCATTGCGGAGGAATTCCGCGACGAGGGGCGGGAC
>JBEVOI010000358.1:0-7466 GCA_040507665.1 Burkholderiales bacterium | reverse complement strand
AGGAATAGGGTTTGTACGAAACTGGGCTGGACTGCAAGACTCGTCGTCAGTCAGAGACATGGGCTAGATGGGAAGTCGTGACCAAGAGGCGCTGGATATACGGCTGCGCACGAATCCGCTCAAGCGTATGGATGAATTCGTGGTGCTCTACAACCCCCCAACCGCCCGCCGACCTGGAGCGAGTCCACCCCCGACGGTCGCTGGCGTGTGTACGAGTACGACGAACTGATCGCCCGTGACAAAGCGAGCCTCGACATCTTCTGGCTCAAGGACGACTCGCTGGCTGACTCCGACAATCTGCCCCCGCCCGAAGTCCTCGCGCAGGAGATCGTGGAAGACCTGGAGGCGGCGCTGGAGCAGTTTCGATTGATTGCAGGAGATCTTGGCGTCGTTTCCGAGATGCCCCGCCAAGACTCGTAAAGGGCTGCCTACGCGGCTTTCTTTTCCGCCTGGACGTAAGCGGACGGGCCAACATCACGGCACCGCTGCTCGAGTTGATGTGCGATACGTTGGATCATGGTGTCGGTAAGTGCGACGCCACGCGGCTTGCAGAAGAAATATTCCGCGTTTCTCGGGTTCAGCACGGCGAGCCCGTTTCTGACCGTCCGCGTTACGAACCAGCCGGGAAGTGAGAGAACCGAGTCAACGTACACCGATTCACCAACCGCGCTTGATAACCACGCTTGCAACCACTTCGCGTTTCGCCTTGCTTGCTCAAGCGGCTTCGTCTCCGTCCAGCCAGGGAAGCGCAGTGATCTTCCGTCATACACGACCTCAGCCGTCGCTTCGCCTTCTTTGCTCTTGATAGGCTTGGAGCGTCCCTTTGTCTCGACGGCGAACACGCCGGTGGGGCCAACCACGACATGGTCGATGTTGAACCTCTCTCCCGGCACGTCGTGAAATACCCAGAACCCTCGTCGCGCGAGTTGATTCAACTCCTCTCCCGTTGCTGCTTCCGCATCGAAGCCAAGGCGAAGACGTTGGACTCGGTGCAAGGTCTTCCAGAGGTCTTTCACGATCCAGCCCAACGAGATGAATCCCGCTGTGAGAAAAACTACACCACCGGTGTATGCCGATACTGAGTTCGCGGCGCGGTTCACAACGTAAACGGCGACAAAAAGCGGCGGCATGAACAAGGCAATGCCGAGGTAAGTGGCGACATCCCACATCGCGTCCTGCAGATTCTGTTGGACTGAATACCCTGGCGGGCGGAGCAGGTCACTCGTCAGCGGGGTCCTACGATTGCGCGATCGGATGCGCCAACGCCAGACATAAACCGTGGCGACGATAACAGCCGCGCCAACGAGACTGAAGGGAAAAACAATCCAACTCAAGATGGCTCTCCTCGGCGCACGATTTGACGGGTGGGAGGCGCAGAGCAAGCGCCATACCGTGGCAAGGCGCAGAACAAGTTTGACTCGCACCGCCTCAGGATGGCGTTCACCCTTTGGGCGTACTGACGCGCGTCCAATCTCCATGGAGATTGTCAGGACCCGACCAAGCTGCCGTGCGTGATCGCTTCTCTGATCGACGACCGAGAACTGGTCGCCGACGTGACGCCTACTAGGGCCTGCTGGAGAGGGGATCCCTCCTGCAGGATTGCAGAAAAGCTGCATCTCTGCGAAAATGCAGCGATGCGAATTCCGATCACCATCACCAACCGCGGTGTGATCACGCTCCCCGCCAAGCTCCGGCAGGCGCTCGGCGTGAAGGCCGAGGATCAGCTGATTGCCGAGATCACGTCCGAAGGACTTCTGCTGCGTCCGGCAGTCACGTTGCCGGTCGAGATGTACTCGCCTGAACGCGTGCGCGAATTCGACACGGCCGAGGACGAGTTGGCACAGGTGCAGAAACCGCCCGTCAAGAGTCCGTCGGCGCGCAAGGGCACGGCACGGCGTTCGCGCTGAGCACGCGAACCGGTGCGCATATTTCTCGACGCAAACATCCTGTTCTCCGCAGCCAAATCCGCGGGCGCGGTGCGCGAACTGCTCGCGCAGACACGGACGGCAGGGCATGTGTTGTGCGCGGATGAATATGTCGTCGCCGAGGCCCGCCGCAACCTTGAGACGAAGGGCGACGAAGCCCTGAGCGCATTGGAGGCGTTATTGTCCGATTTGGAGCTGGCACCATTTCAGACAACCGAACTGCCACCGGATCTAGCCGCGCTGGTCCCGGAGAAAGACCGACCGGTGCTTGGCGCCGCCATCCGCCTGCAATGTGAGGCTCTGGTCACGGGCGACCGCATGCACTTTGGTGCGCTATACGGTAAGTGCATCCGCGGCGTGGCTATCCATTCTCCCCGTTCGCTTTGGGAAGCCCTCTCCGCTGCGCGATAGTTGCTGGGCGCCGACGTGAAGGGCGACGTCTACGAGGGCCTGCTGGAGAAGAATGCACAGTACACCAGGGGCGGCGCCGGCCAGGACTTCACGGCCGGGCGAGCGCGTATGTGACCCGGCCTGCGGTACCGGCGGCGTTCTCTTCACCGCGCAAGCGATCTGGAGCCGAGCAACCCGACGGCCGCTGGCGCGAGTACACCTACGATGGGCTCGCGGGCGACCTCGGTGCGCCGCCCCCGCCTGAGGACAAACGCCTGACTGACGCATGGGCACCTTCCAGGCAGGACGCGTGATGACCCGGGCGCCAGTGCAACGGCGCTGCTCAACCGTACGGTGTTGTGTCCGACGATGAGCATGGGGCGCCGCGGCTTTCTGACGCGTGCAGCTGCGCTCTGCACGCTGGGCAGTCTCTGGAGGCAATCCATGGCTGAGGGCACGCGCGAAGCGGTCGGGACTGCGCAGCCGGCAGCGGTTACGCTGTTCCTGTGCGGCGACGTGATGACCGGGCGCGGCATAGACCAGATCCTGCCGCATCCGGGCTCGCCCCGCCTGCACGAGCCCTATCTGAATTCGGCAGTGTCCTACCTGGAACTCGCGCAGCGTGCCAGCGGCCCGATCCCGCGGCCGGCGGACTTCGCCTACATCTGGGGCGATGGCCTGGACGCGCTCACGCGAATGGCGCCGGACGCACGCATTGTGAATCTGGAGACGGCGATCACGGTGAGCGACACGCACTGGCCGGAGAAGGGCATCCACTATCGTATGCATCCGGCCAACCTGCGCTGCCTTACCGCCGCGCAGATCGATTGCTGCGTGCTGGCGAACAATCACGTGCTGGATTGGGGTTATGCCGGGCTCGCGGAGACAGTGGCGGCTCTGCACGAGGCTGGCATTCAAACCACCGGCGCCGAGGCGGACGTGGAGCAGGCGCGGGCGCCGGCGACCCTCGAATTGGGCGCAAAGGGCCGGGTGTTGGTCTTTGCGATGGGCACGGAAAGCAGCGGTATCCCCTCGGAGTGGGCGGCGACGCAGCGCCGGGCGGGGGTGGACCTGCTACCAGACTTATCGGAGCAGACCCTGGCTAGGCTCGCGGAGCGAATCGCCGCAATCCGCCGACCCGGAGACCTGGTGATCGCTTCGATCCACTGGGGCTCCAACTGGGGTTACGACATTCCACCGGAGCACCAGCGCTTCGCCCGCGGGCTGGTGGAGCATGGCGGGGTGGACGTGGTGCACGGGCACTCGTCGCACCATCCGCGGGCCCTGGAGGTCTTCCGCGACCGGCTGATCCTCTACGGCTGCGGCGACCTCATCAACGACTATGAGGGCATCGAGGGCCATGAGGACTACCGGGGGGACCTGACGCTGATGTACTTCGTGTCGCTGGAGGCTGGTTCGGGGCGTTTGCTGCGGCTCGCCATGGCACCGATGCAGATGCGGCGTTTCCGGCTCAGCGGCCCCTCCACCAGCGATGTGCAGTGGCTCGCCACGACCCTCAACCGCGAGGCGGAGCGCTTCGGCGCCCACGCAAACACCGGTGCCGACGGCTGGATCGAGCTGGATTGGCCCGGGGTTCGACGCGCAGGCAGCAAGGAATGACGGTTCGGGAGGCGCCCTAGTGCTCGCTGTGCCGCCATCCCGCCGGAAGCAGCACGATGCACCCATTCTGGCCCCCGAATCCGAACGAACTCGACAGCACCGGACCTGGCTGCCACGGACGCGGTGAACCGGCGACCACATCGATCTCGATTTCGGGGTCCGCCTCGAAGTCGATACACGTGGGGGGCAACAGATGGTGCTCGATGCTTAGGCACGCTGCGGCCACGTCGAATGCACCCGCTGCGCCGAGAGCGTGGCCCGTTACGGCCTTGACGGACGTGACCGGTGGCCCGCACGGTCCGAACAGCGTCATCAGGTTACGGCTCTCGACCGAATCGTTGCTCCGGGTGCCGGTGCCGTGAGCGTTCACGTGAGCGACGTCGGCCGGTGCGACCCCGGCGTCGGTGAGCGCGAGGCGCATGCAGGCCAGCCCGTCCGGACCGGCGGGGGAGATCATGCTGCCGGCGTCGTTGGTCTTGGCCGCCCCGGCGATTTCGGCATAGATGTGCGCGCCCCGCGCCACTGCGACATCGTACGCTTCGAGCACCACCACCGCGGCACCTGCCACGAACTCGGTGCCGGTGCGCCGCCGGTCGAAGGGGCGCACCCATCCACCGCTCGCCCGTACGCGAAGGTTGTCGAACGAGGCCTGCATCGCCGGCACCACCGGCCCGTCCGTCCCACCTGCGAGCATGGCGTCCACCTCGCCGTGGGCGATGAGCGAGGCGGCGTCGGCTACCGCGTAGGTGCCGCCGGCGCAAGCGCCGGCAATGGTCTGCACTTGGCCGCGGATGCCGTGGTGGCGCGCGACTTGGGCTGAACAAGAGTTGGCCGACACGATCGCGCTAAGGAACGGAGACACGGCAGAAGCACCGCGGCGCGCGAATCCGTCGAGCTGCTTTTCGAGCGTGCCGAGCGCCGCAAATACGTTGCCGAGGATCACGCCGGTGCGGTCGCGGTCGGTGGACAGGCCGCCGGCGTCGTCGACCGCGAGCTGCGAGGCGGCCACCGCGTAGTGAATGTAGGGGTCGGTCCGATCCACATCCTTGCGCGACATCCACTCGGTGGCATCGAACCCGTCGAGAAAGACCTTCACCGGCTCGTCGTGCTCGCGGGTGAGCCACTGCCAGAATGCGTCGCGGCCGATCGCACCGGTCGCGACGATGCCGATGCCGGTCAGCGCGACGCGTCGTTCGCCCTCGCGCATCATTGGTCGCCCCTTGGGGCGCGTTCCTGGTGGTCGTTCGCGGGTGCGATCAAGCGGCGGGGAAGGGCGAGGAGGGTGGAATGGCGTCGAAGGATGGCACTCCGACTTCCCGAGCCGCAGTATCTTTGCCGCAGGCCGCCGGGTCAAGCCGCGCCGTGTGGCCCATCGATACCAGTTGGCAGGAGGGCTGCTGGGCCATGGACGGGGCAGGAAAGGCGAACACCATAGCTGTCGCGCGAAACCGCTGCCTCAATAGAAAAGGGCGGAACCGAAGTCCCGCCCCTGCCTCCCCGAGCGTGCAGCTTATTCCTGATTCCAGAGCGAGAGCTGGAAGAGCTCGCGCTTCAGCGTGAATTGACGCGGCAGCCGCGACTTGAGCTTGTCGAAGAGCTCGCCGTGGGCCTTGAGCTCGTCGTTCCACAGTTTCGTATCGACTTCCATGAGCTGGTCGAACTGCTGCTGGTCGACACTGTCGAGACCCTTCCAGTCGAGATCGTCGTAGGCGGGCATCCAGCCGAGCGGGCTCTCCACCGCGTGGGCCCGGCCCTGGCAACGCTCGACGATCCACTTGAGCACGCGCATGTTTTCGCCGAACCCCGGCCATAGGAACTTGCCGTCTCGATCGAGGCGGAACCAGTTTACGCAGAAAATGCGCGGCGGATTCGCGATCGCGTGGCCGATTCTCAGCCAGTGGTTGAAGTAGTCACCCATGTGGTAGCCGCAGAAGGGCAGCATCGCGAACGGGTCTCGGCGGACCACGCCCTGGGCACCCGAGGCCGCTGCCGTGGTCTCCGAGCCCATGGTGGCCGCCATGTACACACCGTAGTTCCAGTTGAACGCTTCGAACACGAGCGGCACGGAGGTGGAACGGCGCCCTCCGAAGATGAACGCGGAAATGGGTACGCCTGCCGGGTTCTCCCATTCGGGATCGAGGGACGGACACTGCGACGCGGGCACGGTGAAGCGCGCGTTCGGGTGCGCTGCCTTGCGGCCGGAGGCTGGTGTCCAGCGCTCGCCCTGCCAGTCGATGAGCTCGGCCGGTGGTTGCTTGGTCATGCCTTCCCACCACACGTCGCCGTCGGGCGTGAGCGCGACGTTGGTGAAGATGCAGTTCGCACGCAGCGTCGCCATCGCGTTGGGGTTGGTGGCCTCGGAGGTGCCGGGTGCGACGCCAAAGTAGCCGGCTTCGGGATTGATCGCGTAGAAAAGGCCGTCGGCGCCAGGCTTGATCCAAGCGATGTCCTCGCCGACCGTGGTGACCTTCCAGCCGTCGAATGCCTTCGGCGGGATCAGCATGGCGAGATTGGTCTTGCCGCATGCGCTCGGGAACGCAGCCGCGACGTAGGTCTTCTGCCCCTCGGGCGAGGTGAGGCCGAGGATGAGCATGTGCTCGGCGAGCCAACCTTGCTCCTTCGCCATCACCGAGGCGATACGCAGCGCGAAGCACTTCTTGCCTAGCAGCGCGTTGCCGCCGTAACCAGAGCCGAAGGACCAGATCTCCTTGTCTTCGGGAAAGTGCACGACGTACTTGTGCTCGCGATTGGTAGGCCACGGCGAGTCGGCCTCGCCTTGCTCGAGCGGCGCCCCCACGGAATGCATGCAGGGCACGAACTCGCCCTCGGTGCCGAGGACGTCGAACACGCCGCGGCCCATGCGCGTCATGATGCGCATGTTGACCACCACGTAGGGCGAGTCGGTGAGCTGGACGCCGATGTGGGCGATGGGCGAGCCGAGCGGGCCCATGCTGAAAGGGATCACGTACATCGTGCGCCCGCGCATGCAGCCGTCGAACAGCTCGTGCATCCTCTTCTTCATCTCGGCCGGCTCGACCCAGTTGTTGTTGGGGCCGGCGTCATCCTTGAGCTGGCTACAAACGAAGGTTCGGTCTTCCATGCGCGCCACATCCGACGGGTCGGAGCGGGCGAGGAAACTGTTCGGACGCTTCTCGGCGTTAAGGCGGATCAGCGTTCTGGCCTCGACCATCTCATTGCAGAGCCGGTCGTATTCCTGCTGGGAACCGTCGCACCAGGCGATGCGCGCCGGCTTGGTGAGCCGCGCCATCGTGGCGACCCACTGCTTGAGTTTCTCGTGCCTGACGTAGTTCGGAGCGGGCGAAAACAACGTGCTTGCCGCCTCGGCGGGAAGGTTCATCGATACGATCCTCGTGCGTGGTTCGGGCGATAGGGACCGGGGAGGAGGAGACACGCCTCGGACCGGGCCGCAACTTGTATCAGTTATCTTATATAAGTCTACCCCAAACGGGGCCGCAGCGGGTAACGCTCGGCTGCGGCCGACTGTCGGGAGGGGCCAGCGGAGAAAAGAAA
>JBEVOI010000341.1:0-7223 GCA_040507665.1 Burkholderiales bacterium | reverse complement strand
AGGGTTACTGGAAAGAAGCGAGCGCCCAGCCCGAGGGCGCGGCCTACGTTTCGGCGGGTCAGGGCATGGGTCAGGTGCTGACGATGTCGGGCGAACTGCGGGCCTATACGCTGACGGATCGGGCAACCTTCGCTGCGTACAAGGACAAGATCGGGCTCGAGATCCTGGTCGAGGGCGATCCGAAGATGTTCAATCCATACGGCGTCATCGCGGTGAGCCCGCAGAAGTGCCCAGGCGTCAACAGCAAGGGCGCGATGGCGCTCGCGGACTGGATGGTATCGCCGGAAGGGCAGAAAGAGATCGCCGCGTTCAAGGTCAACGGCCAGCAAATGTTCTTCCCCGACGCGAAGCAGGCACTGAAACCGGCCGCTTGACCCAGACTCCGAGCGGCGAAAACCGGCGTGGACCTGCTCGAGCCGACGCGGGAGGCCTTTCGCCTGCTGTTCACCGGCGATCCGCGGCTCTGGCAGATCATCTGGACCTCGCTCTACTGCTCGACCCTTGCCATCGCGCTGATCTCACCGTTCGCGGTCGCGCTCGGATTCCTCATCGCAAAGGTACCCTTTCCCGGACGTCGGATGCTGGTGGTGGTGGTGCAGGGGCTGCTGTCCTTTCCGACCGTGGTGGTGGGGCTCACGATCTACATGCTGCTGTCGCGGCGGGGTCCGCTGGGCTTCCTGGAGTTGCTCTTCACGCCGGAGGCGATGATCATCGGCTACATGGTCATCGCCTTCCCGGTGCTCGTCGTGTTTACCCTCTCGGCGGTACAGGGCGCAGACCCGCGCGTGTACGAGACGGCGCGCAGCCTCGGCGCGCACAAACTGCTGGCGGCGTGGACGACGCTGCGCGAAGTACGGTTCGGTGTCATGGCATCGCTGTTCAATGGATTCGGCCGCGTGGTCTCCGAGGTGGGCTGCTCCATCATGGTGGGCGGGAATATCGCCGGGCTCACGCGCAACATCCCGACGGCGATCGCGCTCGAAACAAGCAAGGGTGAATTCGCGCAGGGCATCGCGCTCGGCTTCGTGCTCATCGCGCTGGCGCTCGGCATCAACGCCGCGCTGTCGTTCATGCAGGGCGAGGGCGGCATGACATGAGCGCGCATCTCGTCCGCATCGATCACGTGTCGAAGCGCTTCGGCGAACGGGTGGTCCTTTCCGACGTGGCTGCTCGGTTCGTCTCCGGCGAAAGCTATGTGCTGACCGGAGACAACGGATCGGGCAAGTCGACGCTGATGCGCATCCTGTCCGGCCTGGAAGAGGCCACAGCGGGCACCCTCGAGATCGACGGCAGGTCGGCCGATCTGCGCCACTATCCGGAGTGGCTGCGACAGGAGATCGTCTACGTCCATCAACATCCTTACCTCTTCGACACGAGCATCGCGGAGAACATTGGCTATGGGCTGAAGGCGAGAAGTACGCCCGCGGACGAGCGCAGCCGGATCGTGGCAGAGGTACTGGGATGGGCGGGGCTCGGTCACGTGGCGAAGGTGCGTCCGAGCCGGCTCTCCGGCGGCGAGAAGCAGCGGGTCGCGATGGCGCGCGCCAAGGTGCTGCACCCGCGCCTCTTTCTGCTCGATGAACCCACGGCGAACCTTGATCGCGACGGACGCCATCGGGTCCTGGACCTCATTCACGACCTCGGCCAGGGCGAGAACTGCGTGCTGGTCGCCTGCCACGACCAGGAACTCATCAACCTTCCTTTCATGCATCAGCTGCGCCTTGCAGGCGGGCAGCTCACGCCGGTACCCGCGCGCTCGCGCTCGCCGCTGCCCGCATAGTCCTCTGGAATTTGGGGCTGCCGTTGGACAAAATGTCGCAACGCGTGGTCCAATGCTATGCACACGAGAACCACAACAGGAGACAAGCGTGGCATCGCCAGAGGCTGCGCCATCGGTCGGAAAGGACGTCAAGCCGGAGACCGTTCGCTTCGGTCCGTGGCCCCAGCACGCGGTACTGGTGGTGGACGACGAAGAGGGCATGCGCAGTTTCCTGCACCGTGCTCTTGCGAGCCGATGCGGCCTTGTCGAAACCGCCCCCGGCGCGGAACAAGCAGCACCGCTCGTCGAGCGCTATCACTTCGACGTCATCGTTCTCGACATCGCACTCCCCGGCAAGTCGGGGGTGGAGTGGCTGGGTGAGCTGCGCGCCTCGGGCTTCCACGGCGACGTCATCCTGATCACGGCATTCGCTGATATCGAGACCGCGATCAACGCGTTGCGGGCAGGCGCGTCCGACTTCATCCTCAAGCCGTTCCGGCTCGACCAGATCCTCAACGCCATCCAGCGTTGCTTCGAACGCGCGCGGCTCACGCGCGAGAACTATGTGCTCAGGCGCGAGATGCGCGAGCGCGCGGGGGTCGAAGGGCTGATCGGGGTGAGCGACGCCATCCGGCAACTCTCCGCAATGATCCAGCGCATCGCGCCGATGCCGAGCACGGTCCTGATCGAGGGTGAATCGGGCACCGGCAAGGAGGTCGCTGCCCGGGCGCTGCATCGCCTGAGCAACCGATCCGGGCGTCCGTTCGTACCGGTCAATTGCGCAGCGATTCCCTCCAGCCTGATCGAAAGCGAACTCTTCGGCCATGTGAAGGGCGCGTTCACGGACGCGAGGACGGACCGCAACGGACTCTTCTACTATGCGCAGGGGGGCACGCTGTTCCTGGACGAGATCGGCGACCTGCCGCTCGCGATGCAGACGAAGCTGCTGCGCGTGCTGGAGGAACGGAAGATCCGGCCGGTCGGCGCCGAGCGCGAGCTGCCGGTGGACGTACGCATCGTCGCCGCGAGCAATCGCAACCTGATCCCCGAGGTGGCCGCAGGGCGCTTCCGTCAGGATCTCTTCTACCGCATCGACGTGGTGAACCTCACCATCCCGCCGTTGCGGGAGCGCCCCGAGGATGTGCCGGTCCTGGCGCGCCACTTCGTCGCCCAGCTTGCCCAGCAGTTAGGCGTACCGCCGCTTCCCGTGACGTCGGAAATCGCCCGGCGTCTGATGGCCTATTCCTGGCCAGGCAACGCGCGTGAGCTGCGCAATCTGGTGGAGCGCGCGCTGATCCTGGGGTACTTCCCCATGGACGGACTGCCAATCCCGGAAGCGAATCCTGCCGGCGTTGCCGATGCCCTTGCCGCCATGTCCAGCGACTGCACCCTGGAGCAGATCGAGAAGGAGCACATCCTGCGCGTGCTCGAGAGCGTTCGGGGCAACAAGTCCGAGGCGGCGCGTCGCCTCGGCGTCTCGCGCAAGACCCTCGAGCGCAAATGCGCGATCTGGGACATGCAGCGCCAGGCGCTGTGAGCTGCCTGGCGAGATCCGGTTTCGCGACCGGCGCGCGCGTGCCATGGCCCTGATCGCCCGATTTCGGGAACGCTTCCGCGAGTCCGTCCGCTTCCGCCTGCTCTTCCTCGGGCTCGCGCCGCTGCTCGTAGCGGCGCCGATCGTGTTGGCGGCCCTGCTGTATTGGGGCAACACGGCGTACCGGAACCTTCTCGTCTTCAAGATCAACAGCGATCTCAAGATCGCGCACCAGTACTTCCAGCGCGTTCTCTCCGAGGTGGGGGGTCAGGTCAAGGGCCTCGCCGAATCCGGCCGGCTCCTGCGAATCTTGGAGAATCACGACCCAGCCGCGGCTCGCGCCCTGCTCAGCGACGCCGAAGGGCAGTCCGACGTGGACTTTCTCAACGTGCTGGATACGGACGGGCGGATCATCTTGTCGAGCAGCGACCAGGCGCAAATCGGCGCGGACCAGGCAGTCTGGCCGGTGGTGCGCTCGGCGCTCGCGGGCGAGGAGCGCACCGCCATCGACGTGTTCAGCGCGGCGCAGCTTTCCGCCCTCGACTTACGCCTGCGCGACCGCGCCCGCATCCAGGTGCTGCCCACCGAAGGGGCTGCGCCGAGCGACAAGAAGTTCGAGGACCGCGGCCTCGTCATCCAGTCGGCGGCGCCCATCTTTGACGAGCACAAGCGTCTGGTCGGCGTGCTGCAGGGCGGGCTGCTGCTAAACCGCAACCTCGATTTCGTCGACTACATCAACGGCATCATCTATTCGATCGGTTCGCTCGCCGAGGGAAGCAAGGGTACCGCGACGCTGTTTCTCGACGACGTGCGGATCGCGACCAACGTGCGCCTGTTCGAAGGCGAGCGCGCACTGGGGACGCGCGTTTCGAAAGACGTCTACGACCACGTGATCAGGGATGGAGGCATCTGGCTCGACCGGGCGTTTGTCGTCAACGACTGGTATGTCTCCGGATACGAGCCGATTCGCGACAGCGAGGGAAGGCGCATAGGCATGCTGTACGTCGGCTACCTCGAGCAGCCGTTCAGCGAGGCCAAGACCCGCGCGCTGATCGGCGCCCTGGCGCTCTTCGTGGTCATCGGATTGCTGGGGGCCGCATTCTTCTGGCGCTGGGCGGGGCGCATATTCCGCCCGCTGGAGCGCATCGACCGCACCATGAGCGCCGTCGAGGCGGGCGATCTCGACGCCCGTGTCGGCCCCGTGGAGAACCGCGACGAGATCGGCCGCCTGGCGCTGCACTTCGACGATCTGCTCGGCTCGCTGCAAAGCCGCAACGCAGAGCTGAAGCGGTGGGCTGATCAGCTCGACCGCATGGTGGCCGATCGCACCCGCGAGCTGGAGCACGCGAACGAGAATCTCCGGGATGCCCAGCGCCAGCTCGTCATGTCGGAGAAGCTTGCCGCGATCGGTCAGCTCACCGCGGGCGTCGCCCACGAGATCAACAATCCCATTGCCGTCATGCAGGGCAACCTCGACCTGCTGCGCGAGGTGCTGGGGCCCGGCGCGGGACCGGTCGTAAACGAGCTGCGCCTCATCGACGAGCAGGTGAATCGCATCCGGCTCATCGTCACGAAGCTGCTGCAGTTCGCGCGGCCGGCGGAGTACGCCGGGTATGTCGAAGAAGTGGATGTGAATGGGCTGCTCGCGGACTGCCTGGTGCTGGCGCGTCATCTCATGCGCAAGGGCGCCATCGCGGTGGAGCAGGAGCTGCGCGCCACCCGACGCGTGGAAATCAGCCGCAACGAGCTGCAGCAGGTGCTCGTCAATCTCCTGGTAAACGCCATTCACGCGATGCCCGACGGCGGAACGCTCGCCCTGTCGACGCGAGACTGGGAGGGAAAGGGCGTGGCGGTGGCGATTCGCGACACCGGCAGCGGAATTCATCCGGAGGACCTGCCGCGCATCTTCGATCCTTTTTTCACCACCAAGCGCCAGCACGGGACGGGGCTCGGACTTTCGGTGAGCTACGCCCTCGTGGAGCGCTACGGCGGGAGCATCACGGTTCGGAGCCGGCCGGGGGAGGGCGCAGAGTTCACGGTCTGGCTGCTGGCGCAACCGCCGTTTCTGCAAATTAGCGGCGAGGTGCCCGAAACGGTATCATCGCCGCCTGTCTAACGGATTGGGGGTGTGCGCCAGTGCCCGGAGCCCCCACATCGATCAGGCGCCCCACGATTCTCCGTTTAACGGCTCCGCGATGCCAACCATGAAAGTGTTCGGCTTTGCAGGCTTCTCCGGCAGCGGCAAGACGACGCTGATCGAGGAGCTGATCCCGCGCTTCGTGATCGAGGGTTTTCGCGTCTCGCTCATCAAGCACGCGCACCACGACTTCGACATCGATCGACCGGGGAAGGATTCGTACCGCCATCGGGAGGCCGGCGCGACGGAAGTGATGCTCGCCTCGAGCAAGCGGTGGGTGCTCATGCATGAGCTGCGCAACGAGCCGGAACCGGACCTGCCGCTGCAGCTGTCGCGGCTCGCGCCGTGCGACCTCGTGCTGGTGGAGGGCTTCAAGCGGCAGCCGATCCCGAAGCTCGAGATCCATCGCGCCGCGACCGGCAAGCCCCTGCTTCATCCCGAGGACAAGCACATTGTCGCGATCGCGACCGACTCACCGCTCGACACCACACTGCCGCAGTTCGACCTCAACGACCCGGACCCCATCGCCGAATTCATTCGGGCGCACCTGGGCCTCCGGGGCCAGGTGCGCAAGCTGCGGTGAAGGAAGGGCCCATGGGCGCAAACGACAGCGAGGCCCGCACGATTCCCACGATCAGCGTGACAGTGCTGTACTTCGCACGCTTGAGGGAGAGTCTCGGACTCGGGTCCGAGCGTATTGAGCTGCCCGGCAACATCGTGGACGTGGATGGGCTGCGCGACTGGCTGCGGGCGCGCGGCGGCGCGTGGGCCGATGAGCTCGCGCCGGGGCGCGCGGTGCGCGTCGCAGTGAACCAGGAGATGGCGGCGCCGGCATCTCCTTTGCGCGGCGGCGACGAGATCGCTTTCTTTCCGCCGGTCACCGGAGGCTAGGCGTGGACGAGATCCGGGTCCAGCGCGAGGACTTCGATGCCGGCCGCGAGATTGCGCGGATGCGGGCGGGCAACCCGAAGATCGGCGCTATTGCGAGCTTCATCGGCGTCGTGCGCGACGTAAACGACGGCGACGCCGTGGGCGAGCTCACGCTGGAGCACTATCCGGGGATGACGGAAAAGGCGCTGTCGCAGATCGTCGAGGAAGCGAAAGCTCGCTGGGACATCATCGATGCGCTGGTGATCCACCGCGTCGGCACCCTGAGGCCCACCGACCAGATCGTGCTCGTCATCGTCACCAGCGCGCATCGCGGCCATGCGTTCGCCGCGTGCGAATTCCTGATGGATTACCTCAAGACCCAGGCGCCGTTCTGGAAAAAGGAAGAGACCCCCGAGGGCGCACGCTGGGTCGACGCGCGCGTGGCCGACGACAAGGCGGCCGAGCGCTGGGGCATCGAGGCCGGCAACGCCGCCCCCGTGCCGCCGCCGGGCAAAGGCTAGCGGCGCGCCGATGCTCTGGGCGCAGATCGCCGTCATCTCCCTGGGCGCCAGCGTCGGCGCGGTGCTGCGCTGGGGGGCCGGGCTCTGGCTGAACGGGCGCTGGCAGGGCTTTCCGCTCGGCACCCTGTTCGTCAACTGCGTCGGCGGCCTGCTGGTCGGCATCGCCCTGGTCTGGTTCGAGCGCACCCCGGACGAGATGCTGCGCCTGCTGCTGGTGACCGGCCTGCTCGGCGGCTTCACCACCTTCTCGGCGTTCTCGGTCGAGTCGCTGGTCCTGCTGCAGCGGGGCGAATGGCTGCTGGCCGGCCTCCACACGCTGGCGCACGTGGTCGGCGCACTGGCCTTCGCCGCCCTCGGTTTCCGCCTGGCGGAGCTGGTCCTGGCGCGGTAGCCGGCGGCGTC
>JBEVOI010000318.1:0-17105 GCA_040507665.1 Burkholderiales bacterium | reverse complement strand
GGCCATCGAGGCACTGGAGGATGAGGGGATTGACGTGCTGCCCTTGCCCGATTTGTCCATCCTCCACTGAGGTCACTGGTGCGCCTGATTCCACGGCGCCACTAAGCTCTCGCTCGCAGCCACCGTCGATGCGAGTCCGCGCGAACGGCATAGACATCCACTGTGAGGTCGACGGCGCTGGCCCGTGGGTGGTGCTCAGTCACGCGCTCGCGTGTCGCCTCGAGATGTGGGATGAGCAGGTGCGAGCCCTGCGAAGCCGGTTTCGCATTCTTCGGTTTGACACCCGCGGTCACGGGACAACTAGCACGTCTCCCGCGCCATACACCCTAGAACTGCTCGCCGACGACTTGGAAGGGCTGCTCGCAGCCCTCGGCATCGAGCGAGCCCATTTTGTCGGTATCTCGCTTGGCGGCATGGTCAGCCAAGTGTACGCGCTGAAGTATCCGCAGCGCGTGGCGAGCTTGGTGCTCTGTGACACGACCAGCCGCTACACGGAGGGCGCCGACAAGATCTGGCAGGAGCGCATTGCAGGCGTGCGCGCACAAGGGATGGTGCCCGTGGTTGCCCCTACCCTCGAGCGCTGGTTTACGCCGTCCTTCCGAACCGCAAAACCGGACCTGATGGCCAAGGTCGGAGAGATGATCCGCACGACGCCCGCCGAAGGGTACATAGGGTGTGGGGGAGCAGTGCCTACGATCGATACCACGGACCGGCTGAAGCAGATTGCCTCGCCGACTCTGGTGATCGTTGGTGCTCAGGATGCGGGCACGCCGCCGGCGATGGCGCTCACGATCCAGCGGAGTATCCCTGGCGCGGAGCTGCAACTCATCCCGTCTGCATCGCACCTCTCGAACCTCGAGCAACCCGACGCGTTCAACCGCGTGCTTGTCGAATTCCTGGATCGCGTGTCCACCCCTCCCTGAAAAATCGATCGCGGCGAGGGTGCGCGCGAAGCGCGCGCAACGCGCCACTCGTTCTCTTTTCCGTACCGTTTGTCCGCTCGCGCTTCCAAGATCGCCACTCGTCCGCCACCCTGCAGGCGCCCTGTGCGCGGCACGGCGATTGCTGGATTGGGCCTTGGGCGCCTGCCGGGGAAGCTGCGGCGGTCGCCTGAGCAGGGAGCGCCGGCTCCAAGCCGGCGTGTTGCTCGACTGCCCCGCGTGAACCGGGCGCCCACCAGATTCGCGATTCAGACATGGTCATCGTATACAACAGCGAGAGTTACTACGTCGTCGAGTACCCCATGCAGCACGGCTTCGAAGTCGTGAACAAATACGCAGGGCGGGGTGCCTACCTCACAGGCGACTTGGCAGAGCGATTCCGCTGGAGCATGAAGAGCGTAATCGCGGTAAGTCCATCGGAGGAAGACGTGGACGAGTTTCTTGGCGAGCTCGACGCGCTCATGACTCAACGGGTCGCGTTCCACTGACAGGGCGCGGCCGTGATAAAGCTGCGGTTCCCCAGGGGACGGCTGTTCCAAGGTAGGCGCTTCTACATTTCGTCGGTGGGTCCCAGGCCGTCGCAGGCGACCTGACCTGGCTCCGCGAGCTGGCTATCACGCCCAAGGCGAGCGGTAAGGCGGTTTAGTGAGCGGGGTTGCCCGGTATTTCCACCCTACGGTCAGGATGGAGACGTCGGGCTGATGCGGCGAAGCAGCCCTGACGGGGCCACGATGGACCTGAATGCTATAGTCTGCAAAACGTCCGCCCCTCCAATTGCTCATGCACCCGTTGATCCGGCTTGGCATCGCTACGGTCGTGGCAGCGCTCGCGATCCACACCGTCCAAATCCCGGCCGTTGCTGAGGCGTTACCGGCGGGCGGGGCCCGGTACTTTCCCCCGGCCGGCCCCAGCGATAGCTGGGAGCGGCGCAAGCCCGAGCAGGCAGGGCTCGATCCAGTGAAGCTCGAGGCTGCGGTAAAGTTTGCGCGCAAGAACGAGATGCCCTGGCGCCGCGAGCTCGGCGAGCAGATCTTTCACGACAGCGTGCTGGAACCCGCCGGCGCTGCTCCGCTCGGTCCCACGCTCGACCGATCCGGTCCCAGCGGCCTCATCCTGCGCCACGGCTATGTGGTGGCCGAGTGGGGAGAGACAGACCGGGTCGAGATGGCGTTCAGCATTACCAAGAGTTATCTGTCCACAGTCGCGGGCCTCGCTGTCGAGGCGGGGCTGATCATCGATCCGCGCGACCGCGTCGAAACCTATGTACGGGAGAATTTCGCCAGTCGCCGCAATTCACGCATCACGTGGCAGCAGCTTCTCCAACAGACGAGCGAGTGGCAGGGGGAAATGTGGAGCAAGCCCGACGCCGCCGATCGGCGGGCGGGTCGCGACCGCGGATTGCAGGAGCCCGGGACGTTTTGGGAGTACAACGACGTACGCGTCAATGCGCTCGCATTTGCGCTCACGACCGTCTGGAAGCGGCCGTTGCCTGATGTGCTCAAGGAATACGTCATGGACCCCATCGGCGCGTCTGACACCTGGCAGTGGTACGGGTACCGCAATTCCAACATTGTCGTGGACGGGCGTAGCGTCGGATCCGTGAGTGGCGGCGGACATTGGGGCGGGGGTCTGTGGGCCAACGCGTGGGACCATGCGCGTTATGGATACCTCTTCCTTCGCCGTGGGCAGTGGGCCGGCCGACCCGTGGTTTCCGAGCAATGGATCAAGCAGGTGTTGACGCCGTCGTCCCTCATGCCGACCTATGGTTATCTTTGGTGGCTCAATACCGATCGCCAACTTTACCCGGCAGCATCCCGAACGAGTTTCTTTGCCCAAGGCTCAGGCGGCAATGTGATCTGGATCGATCCCGAGAACGACTTCGTTGTTGTGGCGCGCTGGTTGCGGCCCGAACGGTTCGACGAGTTCTTCGGCGCGGTAACTGCTGCAATCCTCCGCATCCCGATCCCAGCTGCAACGAATGCGCCTTGAAATGTCGCGGGCTTGGTGGTTTGATATGCCCTCGCGGTGGCAAAGCCAAAGAGAGGTCGCCATGGCCACGATGATCCCCGAGACACCACCCGACTACGACCGCGCGCGCGTAATCGAACGTCCAGACGGGTTTTACTGGGAGGACAAGGACACTGACCATACCTACGGTCCCTTTGCCTCTCTGTGGGAGGCGATAGAGGACATGAAGTACAGCGCAGATGCGGACTATGATCCGGAGGAGACTCTGGACGTGCAGGAGGCCGAAATAGGCGTAGTGAGTTCAGGCGACGACGGGCCAAGTGACGAGGATGGCCTGGTCGACTTCGACCGACTCTGAGTATTCGACTCTATCCGAAGCACCCGGCCGCCTTCCACACCCGCGCTTCCAGTATTACAGGCTTCCACTTGGCGCTTCGGCGTCCTGCGTGCTGACATTGGTCCAGTTAGCGCGATGCCTTCAGCTGCGGATCGGACAGTCTCCCCGACAGCGCGACAACGGCCCGGATCGAGTTGGGTTTTGCCGCGAGCTCAACGTTGAGCCGCCCGGAGAGATCTCCAGAAGCGACGAGATCCGCACCGCCATTCGCGAGCAGAATTCCAGACGCCAGTGCCAGCTGGCGATAGTGATAGCCTTTCTCCGAAACGTTCAGCGTTCCAGTGAACTCCGCGAACTGGGTCTTTCCTCCCCGCACCGGGTTGCCGGCTGCAGCCTGCTGCAGGGCGCGCGTGAGGTCGACGTTGTCGAGTTCACCGCGTGCTGCCTTGAACGCCGCGTCGACCCGGGGCTCGACGAAAAGCTGGTCGAGAGACGCCGCCTGCGCTGTGTAACGGACCGTCGTCTCCAGGCGGCCGGATGCGCGGAACTGGCCGGTGAACGGCTTCAGCACAGCGGCGAAGTCCAGCTCATGCGCGCTGAAGTCGCCTGTCAGGATCCAGGGCCCATCCCAGCTTAGCTTCGCGTGGCCCGTCGCGCGTCCGCCGTAAAGACGCGCAGATAGGTCGCTCCACGTCATCTCAGTGCCCTTCGCGATTGCCTTGCCGCTAATCTCCTCGAACTCGATGCCAGGTCCGAGCGGTGGTTTCCACCCACGGCCGTCGAAGTCGACCTCCAGCCCGTCCGGCTTGTTGCGCAGGTTCACGGTGAGCTTGCCATCCTGAGTGCGCAGCACGGCCTTTGCGAGTGCACCATCCGCTCCCATGGTCGCGTCACCGTCGAAAGGCGGTATCGCGACTGCCCGGGTCGCCAGCTTCACTTCTCTGAGAGCGATCCTCGATACCTTCAGTGGCTTCGCGGTGCCGGGCTCTACCCACGCTGGCACCCGGCGAAGTACCTCCTGATCCGCCGTCACCGTATTGAGCTCGAGGCTCGAGAGCGCTTTGCGATCGGAGAACAGTGAACTGAGTTCGGGCACCGCGCGGACAGACGCGACCTTGACGTCCTGACCCTTTCCGACAGTCACACCCTCGAGTTTGAACTGGGGAAACGGAAGCAGCGCTAACCGCACGGAACCGATTTTCACCGGCTCACCAAGCGTTGCGGCAGCTGCTTTTTCCATACCGGGGCCGTACCCATCGAACGGGATCACGTGCACGAGACCGACCGCTGCAACTAAGGCCACGCAAGCGGAGATGACAGCCGGCCTAACCCATTTTGCCGGTTTTTTTGCGACCCGCAGCTCGCGTTTCGCTTCTGCTCTTGCCGCAGCCTTGGCGTGAGCCTTCGCCTCCGCTTCCGCATGTTTGCGTGACCTTTCCTCTTCCTTTGCGCGCGTCTTCTCTTCCTTCTCCTGCGCTTTTCTGGCCGCCTCCGCGCGCGCCTTCGCCTCCGCTTCCTCCCGGTCCCGGCGCTCTGCCGCCTCGCGAATCTGCCGCTCTTTCTCCTCGCGCACTTTGCGCGCGGTTTCTTGCTCGATCCGGTGTTCTTCTTCCTCGCGCTGCTTCCGCTCTTCCTCTTTTGCGTTTCGCTCCGCTTCCTCGACGGTCTTGCGCGCAACTTCCTCAGCTTCTTTCGCGAACGACTCGGCCTGCTCCCGTGCCTTGCGATCTGCTTCTTCCTTCGCAGCCAATTCGCGGGTGTGACGCTCTGCTTCGCGTTTGCACTCTTGCTCCTCCTGCGCCCTTAGTTGCCGCTCCTGCTCGTCCAACGCCTCCAGGTCGATCTCGAACAACGACGTCACGTCGCCCAGCCCCGCTTCCGGGGAAACGCTTGACCTGTCCTCTGAATCCTTGTTGGTAGCTTGCGCTACTTGGGGGCAGGAGAGCTCGACCAGAATGTCGTCGGTTGCGTGGTCGACTTTCTCTTTCGCAGCCGAGTGATCGCCGTCCCCGCGGATCAAGCCGTCTGCTTCCGCGAGGGTGGTGTGCTCCTGCTGTTCTCTCGCTTCCGCCTCCGCGCGCGCGTTCGCCTCGGCCTCCTCGCGCTCTAGACGTTCGGCTTCCTCTTTCTGCTGGCGCGCCTGTTCTTCCTCTTTCTTACGTTTCCGCGCCTCCTCCTCCTGCGCGGCACGCTCCGCGTCTTCTCGGGCCCTACGCTCTCTCTCCTCCAGCTGTCGCCGTTCCTCGGCCTCTCTGGCTTCCCGTTCGGACTCCTCCTTGGCTCGGCGTTCGCTCTCTTCCTTGGCCTTACGCTCGGCCTCTTCCCTGGCGCGTTGCTCGACTTCCTCCTTCGCCTTGCGCTCGGCCTCTTCCCTGGCGCGTTGCTCAGCTTCCTCCTTCGCCTTGCGCTCGGCCTCTTCACGCGCTTTGCGCTCTGCTTCCTCCTTCGCCTTGCGCTCGGCGGCAAGCTTCGCCAGATCCTCACGCGCTTTGCGCTCAGCGTCCTCTTTCGCCTTACGCTCGGCCTCTTCCCTGGCGCGGCGCTCAGCTTCCTCTTTGGCCTTGCGCTCGGCCTCTTCACGCGCCTTGCGCTCTGCTTCCGCCTTCGTCTTGCTCTCCGCCTCCTGGCGAGCGCGGCGCTCGGCTTCCTCCTTCGCTCTGCGCTCTGCATCCTCCTTCGCCTTGCGCTCGGCGGCGAGCTTCGCCTCCAGTTCCTCGCGCGCTTTGCGCTCGGCTTCCTCTTTCGCCTTACGCTCGGCCTCTTCCCTGGCGCGGCGCTCAGCTTCCTCTTTGGCCTTACGCTCGACCTCTTCGCGCGCCTTTTGCTCGGCTTCCTCTTTCGCCTTGCGCTCGGCGGTGAGCTTCGCCTCCAGTTCCTCGCGCGCCTTGCGCTCGGCCGCGAGCTTTGCCTCCATCTCCTCGCGCGCCTTGCGCTCGGCCTCTTCACGCGCCTTTTGCTCGGCTTCCGCGCGCACGCGCCGTTCCTCGGCCAGCTTGGCCTCCATCTCTTCCCTGGCCCGGCGGTCGGCCTCTTCCCGCGCCCGACGCTCTACCTCCTCTCGCGCCTTGCGCTCGGCCGCGAGCTTTGCCTCCATCTCGTCCTTCGCCTTTCGCTCTGCGTCCTCGCGGGCCTTACTTTCAGCCTCCTCGCGTGATCTCTTTTCGGCTTCCAGGCGTGCCTCCAGAATCTGGCGAGCCTTGCGTTCCTCTTCCGCTCGGCGCTCTGCCTCGGCCCGAGCCTTCTTCTCGGCCTCAGCCTTCATGTGGGCCTCCAGACGTGCGCGACCTTCCGCCTTCGCCCGTGCCTCTGCTTCGGCGGCCATGCGGGCCCGTGCCTCGGCTTCTGCCCTGGCCTGGGCTTCCGCCTTGGCCAGCGCATCCAACTCCGCCCTTGACTGCGCTTCTGCGGCAGCTTGCGCCCTTGCCGTTTCCTCTGCGATGCGGCGCGCTTCCGACTCGGCTTGGGCTGTGGCTTCTCGCGCACGTCTGCCAGATTCGGCGGTTTCCCCCGCCTGAGGGATTGCTGACCGCGCAGCGAATCGAAGTGAGGTCTCGGTTACTGCTCCGGTTTTCTCTGCCAGTGCGTTGCGGGTAATGGCAGTGAAGTCGAGCTCATCCAGCCCTTCCACGTGAACCTTCCGAACACGGATCGCGCCGTTCGCGGCGCCCCCGGCCTCCGCACCGGGGGACCGCTTGGCGACGACCTTGATGAATCCTTCATCTTCGAGCTGACGTATCGCCTCGTAGAACTTCATTTCTGAGAGCTTCGAGACATGAAGGAGTTGTTCGAGGCTTGACTTCCCGTCGACCATCGTGAGCACGTTCAGCAGGCTTCGGGACAGGCGTGCCGCACGATTCTTGACCTCGGTGACGCCGCGGGGAGTCTTGGTGTAAATCGCCAGAAGTTCCATGGGTACCGTCGCTTGGTTCGTAATGCCAGATAAGCCCGCTAAGTGAGGCGATCAGGATCGGCCGCTGCTGACCCTGCCGGTTCCGACAATCTCGATGCACGCCTGCCAAGGGTGTTGGGGGCCAACAGGAGATATCGCAAATCTGCGAATCACGTCCTCGACCGTACGTATTGCGTCAGCGCTGCCGGTGCGGTCGTACGAGCCGTAGTCGGTTTCTGTCGCGACGGTTATCGGCACTTGCCTTTGAGGCAGGTCGCTGAAGGCTTTGCCCCGACCGAGGCTCCCGCCGATTCGGGATCCGGCGCGCAGATGTCCGTCTAGCGGTTGCCTGGCGGCAGGGACCTGCTCCGAATCGGGTTCCAACAAGCGCCGATTGGATTTAGCAAGTTTCCTGCCTTGCGGCCGACGGAGCGAGGGGAAACAGAAATCGACGGACGATACAACGAGGCTAGCGGACGGCGAGGACTATCTTTCCAACGTGGGTGCCACTTTCCATCAGCGCATGGGCATCGGCGGCGCGGTCGAGGGGAAACACGGCGTGGACGACGGGACGAATACGGCGAGCCTCGATGAGCGGCCAGACTTTTTCCCGCAGGCTCTGGGCGATGCCGGCCTTCACCGCTGCGTCGCGGGCACGCAGGGTAGAGCCAGTGAGCACGAGCCTGCGCATCATGATATCGGCGACATTGACGGTAGCCTTCGCCCCGCCAAGAAACGCTATCAGCACGAGGCGGCCCTCGGTTGCGAGCGCCTTGAGCTCACGGGGGACGTAGTCGCCGCCAACCATGTCGAGAATTATGTCGACCCCCTTTCCGCCGGTAGCCGCCCTGACTACATCGACGAAGTCCTGCGTCCGATAGTTGATCCCTACTTCGGCGCCGAGCCGGACGCAGGCCGCGCACTTTTCGTCACTGCCTGCGGTGGCAAAGACGCGGTTCCCGAAGGCGTTGACCATCTGAATTGCCGTGACACCGATGCCGCTGGTGCCGCCCTGGACGAGAAAGGTCTCCCCGGGCTTCAGAACGCCGCGATCGAACACATTTGTCCAGACGGTGAAACAGGTCTCCGGTAGCGAAGCTGCTTGCACGAAATCCAGGTCCTTGGGGACGGGCAGGCACTGGCCGGCCGGCACTGCACAGTATTCGGCATACCCGCCCCCATTCGCCAGCGCGCACACCGCGTCGCCAATTACCCAATCGGTCACACCGTCTCCCACCGTTGCAATGCGGCCTGCTACCTCTAGTCCAGGCAAGTCCGATGCGTCCGTTGGGGCGGCATAGACGCCTTGGCGCTGCAGTACATCCGGTCGGTTGATCCCCGCCGCGTAGACCTCGATCAACACTTCGCCGGTGCGTGGCCGAGGGAGTGTGCGCGTGGTCGCCCTGAGCACTTCCGGACCGCCGGGGCTGGAGATTTCTACGGCACGCATTGTGGCTGGCAGGGAGAAGATCATCGGCAGCGGGCGAACAGGGCCGGACGATTTGGGAGCGTTGGATTGTATCGCACGGCTGGGCGGGGGAGACGTCCGCGTTGCTTTCGAGGAGCGTGTGGTAATGCGCTGCACAATAGACCACAATTGTCGCTGGCGTCGACCGGCTGTCCCCACACACCAACATGCTCGTGCTCGCTCACCGGGGTTGCCACGCCGAGGCACCCCAGAACTCCCTGGAATCCTTTGCAGCCGCCATCGCCGCCAACGCGGACGGGGTAGAGACGGATGTTCGGATCTCCAGGGACGGTTTTGCGGTGCTGGTACACGATCGGGTCGTGCACGGACGCGCTGTGAAGGCCCTTACGAGAGCTGAAATCGAATCTACCCTCGGGCACCAGGTGCCAACGCTCGATGAGGCGCTCGCGCGTTTCCCGGATCTCCTCTGGAACGTGGAGATCAAGACCATGGATGCGGTTACGCCGACGGTGGCGGTGTTGAAGCGACTCCGGGCGGCGCGGCTGCTCATCACTTCGTTCCGTCACGACGCGGTCGCGGCCGTTGTACGGCAACTCGACGCCGACTGCGGTCTGTTGGTCGCAGACAAGCCGCTCTCGTTGGGTGGATTAATCGGCCCCACGGAACCGTTGCCACGATTGCGCACCCTCGTTTGGGATTTTGAGATCCTGGACGAGGCTCTGGTAGAGGATGCAAGGCGCATGGGATGGCGCAACTTCGCATATGGTATGGGTACGCCGGAAGAACACGATGCCTGCGCCGCGCTCGGCCTCGACGGAATCATCACAGACCATATTGAACTGGGCCTGAAGGCACGCAGATGAGCCGCTACATCCTCGCCCTCCACCAAGGCACCACCAGTTCGAGGGCGGTGATATTCGACGCGTCCGGCGGGGTGCATGCCGTCGCCCAGAAGGAGTTGACCCAGATTTATCCCCATCCCGGTTGGGTGGAGCACGATCCTCTGGAGATCTGGTCCTCGCAGATCGGCGTGGCCGCAGAGGCGTTGAGCCGGGCCGGGGTGTCCGCCCACGAAATCGCCGCGATCGGCATTGCGAACCAGCGCGAGACGACCGTCGTCTGGCATCGTCGCACTGGCGAGCCTCTTTGCAACGCTATCGTGTGGCAGGACAGGCGGACCGCCGCCTTCTGCGAACGGTTGAAGGCGCAGGGCGTCGGGCCGCTCTTCGAAAGCCGGACTGGGCTCGTTGTCGATCCCCACTTCTCGGGTACCAAGCTGCGCTGGATGCTCGATCAGGTGCCTGGTGCGCGGGAGGCCGCAGAGAGCGGCGAGCTGGCGTTCGGGACCGTTGACAGCTGGTTGGTGTGGAAGCTCTCTGGCGGTGCGCGCCATGTTACTGACGCGAGCAACGCGTCGCGCACGCTGTTGTTTAACATCCACGCTGGTGTCTGGGACGACAAGCTGCTCGGCATCCTGGGCATTCCGCGCGCCGTTCTGCCCGAGGTGGTTGCCTCCAGCGGCGAGGTGGCGCTTACCGACGCAGACCTATTCTCCGCGCGAATTCCGATCGCGGGCATCGCTGGCGACCAGCAGGCCGCCCTGTTCGGGCAGTGCTGCCACGAGGCCGGCATGGCGAAGAATACCTACGGCACCGGCTGCTTCCTGCTCCTGCACACGGGCGACGCACCGACTCACTCGAAGAGTAGCCTGCTTGCGACCGTAGCGTGGAGGATCCGCGACCGCACCGAGTTCGCCGACGAAGGCAGCGTATTCATCGGAGGGGCGGTGGTGCAATGGCTGCGGGATGGCCTTGGCTTAATCCGGTCCACGGATGAGATCGAGCCCTTGGCCGCGAGCGTGGCCGACAGCGGCGGCGTCCACTTCGTTCCCGCTTTCACGGGCCTCGGTGCGCCACACTGGGATCCGAACGCAAGGGGCATCATCTGTGGGCTCACCTGCAGCACTTCTCGGGCCCACGTCGCTCGCGCTGCGCTTGAGAGCATGGCGTTTCAGACCGTCGACGTGCTGCGGGCGATGCAGGCCGATGCCGGTATCGGCGTGGCCGAGTTGCGGGTGGACGGTGCCGCCGCGCGCAACGATCTCCTCATGCAGTTCCAGGCGGACATTCTCGGGGTCCCGGTGGTGCGGCCGCGCATCATGGACACGACAGCGCTTGGCGCCGCCTTTCTGGCCGGTCTTGCGGTGGGATACTGGAGTGACCGCGAGCAGGTTACAGCGCTGTGGGAACAGGACCGCCGGTTCGAACCGACCCTCCCCGCTGATGCCGTTGAACGGCGCTATGCAGCGTGGCGGGAGGCGGTCGCCCGCGCGAAGAGCCAGCTGCGTCCGCCGGCGTGAGTTTGCTGCACGCGGGCGGCTTGCCACCACCGGAGATGGCGCCTGATCGCGGCTTGAAGCAGGGCGGCGAAGCGGCTACAATGCCCGACTTTTGCGGATTGGCGGGGGCACTACCATGGCACGTGTTTGTGAGGTGACGGGAAAGCGCCCACTGGGGGGGAACCATGTGTCCCACGCCAACAACAAGACCAAGCGCCGCTACCTGCCGAACCTGCAGTACCGTCGTTTCTGGGTCGAGAGCGAGAACCGCTGGGTCCGCCTGCGGGTGAGCCAGGCCGGTCTGCGCACCATCGACAAGAAGGGTATCGACGTCGTGCTCGCCGAGTTGCGCGAGCAGGGCGTGAAGGTCTGAGGAGGTCATCGTGCGCGAGAAGATCAAACTGGAATCCACCGCCGGCACCGGCCACTTCTACACCACCACGAAGAACAAGAAGACGACGCCGGACAAGCTGGAATTCAAGAAGTACGATCCGAAGGCCCGCAAGCACGTGGCCTACAAGGAGACGAAGCTCAAGTAACCGAGCGTTCTCTCCAAAAGGAAAGCCCGCGATCAAGCGGGCTTTCTTGTTTCTGCTTCTTCAGTAGCCCAGGCCAAGCTGGGCTGTGGAACCGAATCACGCGTAACAGCGAAGTCGCTGCGAGAAGGCGCGTAGCGGTGCAATTCCGCTGCCTTCGGCGCGCTGACACCAATCTTCCAGTTGCGTGACGAGCTGTTCCCGGGAGGCGCTGGAGCGAGCCCAGATCCCAGCGAGTTCGGAGCGCATCGCAAACACCGTCCGGAGCACATTGCTCTTGGTCGTGAGCTCGTCGAGACGGATCTTGTCCTGCGCCTTGATCTCGGACTCGCCACGCGTCAGGAATCGCTTTACCGGTCCCCAATCCACCCTGGAGTGTTCCCGAACCTTGTGCAGCTCTTCCGCGCATAGGTGCTTCACGCTCTTCGCGTACTTGGCCATCACCTCGTAGCGGTGGTTGATCACGGCCTGCAGGGTCGCAAGGTCGCATTCCGGCTTCGCCTCCGCAATCCGCAGGCGCGGCGCGAGACGCTTCACTTCTGCGAGTCCCAGAATCTCCAGGACGCGGATGTACAACCAACCGATGTCGAACTCGAACCAACGGCTCGAGAGCCTTGCTGAGCTGCCGTAGGCGTGGTGGTTATTGTGTAATTCCTCGCCGCCGACGAGGATACCCCACGGCACGATGTTGCGGGACGCGTCCTCAGTCTGGAAGGTGCGATACCCCCAGTAGTGGCCGATACCATTGATCACACCCGCGGCGAACAGCGGAATCCAGATCATCTGTACCGCCCAGATGGTGATGCCAAGGAAGCCGAAGAGCGCGAAGTTGATGAACAACATCAGCGTTACGCCCAGCCGCGTGTACTTGGAATACAGATGACGCTCGATCCAGTCGTCGGGCGTGCCATGACCGTACTTGTCGAGCGTCTGCTGGTTCTTCGCTTCCTCGCGGTAGAGCTCCGCCCCTTCCCATAGGACCTTGTTGATCCCCTTCACTTGGGGGCTGTGAGGGTCGTCGGGGCTCTCGCACTTCGCGTGATGCTTGCGATGGATCGCCGCCCATTCCTTGGTCACCATACCGGTGGTGAGCCAGACCCAGAAGCGGAAGAAGTGGCTCACGACCGGGTGGAGCTCGAGCGCCCGATGCGCCTGATGCCGGTGCAAAAATATCGTGACACCTGCAATCGTGACATGAGTCAAGACCAGGGCGACGACGACATAACCCCACCAAGGGAGGTCGTAAATGCCTGATAACATGATTTTTCCTTATTCCTTATGAATATCGGGGTCTAGAGTCAACGCTGGAGTTTACAGGATCAGGAAAAGAATGCAAGGGTTTTGGTGCGCCGCACCATCAAGCTAAGCCCCAGACTATTAGAGTTTTTTACGACACGGAGGGCTCTCGCAGGAGATGGACATCCCGCTTCGGACAGGGGATATGGATCCGGGCGGCCTTGAACTCGCGTGCAATCGCCTCGTAGAGGTCCGTGCGTAGAACCCCCGTGCCCTGTTCCGGGTCGCCGACGAATACGCCGAGCTCCAGATCGATCCCCGAGTCGCCGAGGCTCGTGATGGCTACGAAGGGGGCGGGATCCGCCAGCACCCGGGCCTGCGACTTCGCCACCGCGAGCACGATGTCACGCGCACGTTGCAAGTCGCTGTCGTAGGCGATCCGAACGGGAAGCGCGACGCGCACGCGGGGCTCGGTGTAGCTATGGTTGATCACCGTGGACGTGATCAACGTCTCATTCGGGATGATCGACTCGGTGCCGTCAAGGCTTTGCACCACCAGGTAGCGGGCGGTCATCTTGGTCACCTGCCCTTGCCGATTGTCTACGGTGATGATGTGACCCGGGCTTACCGATCGGTCCAGCAGGATGATGAACCCGCTGACGTAATTGCTCGCGATCCTTTGCAAGCCGAAGCCGAGACCCACACCGAGCGCGCCGCCGAAGACCGAGAGCGCCGTGAGATTGATGCCGACAGCGGGCAGCGCGATCATGAAGGCGAGCAGGATGAGACCGGCCTGCAGCACCTTCGACAGCACCACTCGCATGTTGATGTCCATTTCGGTGGCGCTCATCAGACGCTGCTCCAGCGCGCGACCCAGCCACAGGGCGAGGAGCAGCGTGACCGTGACCGCGAGCAGACCGTTGATGATCGTAAGCAGGGTGATGGAGTCCTTGCCCAGCGGAATCCTGATCTCGTCCAGGAAGCCCAGAAGATCGGGCAGCAGGCCAGTGATATAGAGCGCCAGGCCGATCCACACCGTCCCCGAGATGAGGCGCTCGAAGCGTTTCACGAGACCGCTGTACGGGAAGACATGGCGCAGGATGAACACGAGGAGGCGTACGATCGCGAGTGCCGCGAGCAGAGGCACGGCGAGGTCAAGCAGGCTTACCGGATAGTATTTACGCAGCAGCGCGCGGCCGGCGAGGACGACGATGAGGGCTGACAGCGGGAACAGCGCGCGCCGAAACCCACCTGCTCCCAGCTTGAGGGCCGCACGATCCGTCTGCACCTGAGGCGCGATGAATCGGTTCGCCAACGCTGCGAGCCCAATCGCGGTAGCAATGATCGCAAGCTGCCAAAGCACCGAAACCTGCTGCAGATCCTCGGCGACGCTCGCGATCAGGCCGGGCAGGGGGGTGGCTTCGAACAAAGGGCGAGAGGCGGGATGAAGTGAGAAATCCGCGAATGGTAGCACGCTGCGGAGCGTGGATTCTCCGGCCGCCTCAAGGCGCGCGACGGCGCTCCAGCACGGCCGCGAAGAAGCCGTCGCAGCCGTGCGTCTGCGGTGAGACCTTGAGATACCGTCCCGTGTCGAGGGGAATCTTGGCTTGTGCCAGCGCGCTTTCTGCGGGCTTCAGATCGAAGTCCGGGTGCGCGGCGAGGAACGATTCGACAATGCCCTCGTTCTCCTCCTCGAGCGGGCTGCACGTCCCGTACACCAGCCGCCCGCCGGGACGCACCAGCTGTGCCGCTGCTGCCAGAATCGACGCCTGCTTGGCCTTCATCTCCTCGGTGGTGCCGGGCGTCTGGCGCCACTTCAGGTCGGGGCTGCGGCGCAACGTCCCGAGCCCGCTGCACGGCGCATCTACGAGCACCCGGTCCACCTTGCCCGCGAGGCGGCGCACGCGGCTGTCCCCCTCATCAGCGATGAGTTGAGGCTGCACGTTCGAAAGCCCTGCGCGCGCGAGCCTCGGCTTCAGATTCGCGAGGCGTTTTTCGGACGTGTCGAAAGCGTAGAGCCTGCCGTGGGACTGCATCAGATCTCCGAGGAGCAGCGTCTTCCCTCCTGCACCGGCACAGAAGTCCACCACCAGATCTCGGCGCCTCGGCGCAACGAGCAGACCGACGAGCTGACTGCCTTCGTCCTGCACTTCGACCGCGCCCGACAGAAACAACTCGTGGCGGTGGATCGAGGGCTTTCCCGGCAGACGTACGCCAACCGGGGAGAAGGGTGTGGCCTCGGCCTCGATGCCGTCGCGCGCGAGGCGCGCGAGCACCGCGTCGCGCTTGGCTCGCATCAGGTTGACGCGAAGATCGAGGGGCGCGGACTGTTGCAAGCTGCGCGCAAACGCAAGCAGCTGCTCTTCGCCCAAGGACGCGAGCAGACGCTCCACCAGCCAGTCGGGCAAGTCGGCGCGAACCCCGAGCGGCAGGCCTTCGACGGATGCGGCGCGCACTTCGCGCAGCCACTCAATCTCGCCTGCCTCCAGCAGGGGCGCGAGCTCCTGCAAGCTCCAGCCCTGCAGCTTTGCGAGGCACGCGATCACGATGCGGCGGGGCCGCATTGCGCCGGCGAAATGCTCGAGCAGGCGTTTGCGCCGCAGGCAGACAAAGACAGTCTCGGCGATGAATGCGCGGTCACGAGCGCCGAGCCTGGGATGATCGCGGAAGAAAGCTCGGAGTACAGCGTCGGCCGGATGGGCGAGGGGCAGCACCGCGCCCAGCGCTGCTACCGTCGCCGCGAGCAGTGCCGGCTCCAACTCAGCCACGAACGAGCCGGATGTCGGTCACCAGTTGCTCACCCGCGATGCCTCCCTTGCGGTCGGTGAAGCGCAGACGTACTGGAAGGTAGCCGAAGTCCACCCCGAGCCAGACCTCGATGCCTTCGTCACCCGGTTTGCGCAACTGCTTCACATACACGGCGCGCAGCTCGCCCAATGGGGTTTCCACGACCTCCTGCCGCCCGACCTGCACCTCATAGGTGTCGAGCTTGCGGCCGTTCGTGAGGTTGAGCTGCATGGGGCCAGGCTCCAGTTTCAGCACCGAAAGCTGGCAGATGAGCGAAAGCAGATCCAGCGAGGCGGGGCGCAGCGGCGCCTCGCGGTCTCCCTCCGCGCCACTGAAGCGGGCAATGCCTGCCTCCCAGTCGAAGGAAACCCTGAACTGCTTCTCGCCCTTCCGACTGGTGCGATCGACGAAGAACAGGTCGGGTTGGAAGCCGCTCTCCGTGACCCGGCCCTCGCTTCCGGAACTCATGCCGAAGGGGTAGAAGAGGGCGGCAAGGCCGATGGTCTTGCCGCTCGTGGCGAGGCGGTAGCGCCCGTCGGCGATGTCCCACGTCAGTTCGCTGCGGCCTACGAGAAAGCGGTTGCTGCCATAGAAAAGGTCGTAGCGGATCGTGCCCTGGGGGAGTATGGAACGCTCGGCGCGCAGCGGGGCGGCCGCAGGCGGAAGCTGGGCCGCGATGGGAACGGGTTCAGCGGCGGCCGGGACCTGCGGCCCCGGGACGACTTCCTTGCTCGCCGTGGATGCGGGCGCATCTTCCAGCCCGGCGCTCGTCGTGGGGTCCGCATCCGGCTGAGATTCGGGCTGGGCTTCGCGCAGCATCGGTGTGGACACTAATGGAGATGGTGGGGGTTTCGGCGCCTTGCGCTGGCGCGGGGCAGGCATGGCCGCGCGTACCGGGTCAGGTTCCGCCTTGGGCAACTCTGACGCAGTCTGCGCCGATTCCTTCGCAACGATCAGTGTTGCGTGGATCGGTTCGGGGGGGGCACGCGGTTTTGGGGCGCGGATCCAGCTTCCGATGCAGAGGTGCAGCGCAACCGAGATTGCGAGCGCAGCGGCGAGTCGCCGCGCCGTGATCGAGCCGAAATCGCGAAGGGTATGCGCTCGCTTATGATCAGAGTTCATGGCCGACTAACCTGCGCGCTGGTGTGTCCGGGTAGTTGGTCACGCCTCGACTGCCGGTGATACAAGCGGACCTTCGCCAATCATGGCATTCCGTACCGTCGCCCGACCCTCCGCGTCCACCGTTACCCGGCTCTCACAGAGCCAGCGGACAGCCTGCGGAAAGATGCGATGCTCCTGCGCCAGCACCCGTGCCGCGAGCGAATCCTCCGTGTCGTCCTCGAGCACCGGCACGGCGGCCTGGATAATGATCGGCCCATGGTCGAGTTGCGGCGTGACGAAATGCACCGTGCAGCCGTGTACCCGCACCCCCTCCTCCAGTGCCCGCGCGTGGGTACGAACACCCGGAAACGCCGGCAGCAGTGAGGGATGAATATTGACCAGCCGCCCCTGGTAGCGGTTCACAAAGGCGTCGCCGAGAATGCGCATGAAGCCCGCCAGCAGCAGGTAGTCCGGACCAAACTCGTCGATCACGCGGGCGAGCGCGGTGTCGAAATCCTCGCGGCTCGCGAACTGACGGTGCTC
>JBEVOI010000327.1:0-4253 GCA_040507665.1 Burkholderiales bacterium | reverse complement strand
AGGTGCGGATCGAGATCGTGGCGCCCGACCACCGGGTGGTCGGAATCCGGCAGATCCACGTCGAGGTGGCCGGAACCCGTCAGCGCGGCGACGGCATCGTCTGGGTCCCCGAGGCCGAGCGTATGATCCGACTCGCAGAGCAGATCAGCGCGACGGAATGAACGAGCGGTGGCAGTCAGATGCCGCCGAGCGCGCCGATCAGTTCCTGCTCCAGATCCGCGTCGAGGGGCGCGAGCGACACACGTACGAGCTCTACATCGTCACGGCGCCCGAGCTGGGCATAGAGAAGGCCGAGCTCGAGCCAGGCGCGCGCGAAACCCGGATTCAGCTGCACCGCCTGCTGAAAGGCAACCACTGCCTCGTCCGTCCGATTCAGCCGCATGCAGGCGCGGCCCAGGAAATACCAGGCGTCGGGGTCATCGCGATCGTCCTTCGACCATTGCTCGGCCACGACCAGCAGACCATTCCAGTCCTTCTCCGATTCCAGCGGCACCGCCTGCAGAAAGTAGGGCTGGCGCGTCCTGGCCTCGCCCCAGAACGGACGCACTTCCGGCGCCAAAGGCGCCACCTCCAAGGGCGGCTGCTTGCGCAGATCCGCGATCCAGTCCGAGGGAATGGCGTAGAAGTGGTTGTCCCGACTTCCGCGGGCGCGGAAGGTGGTGAGGCCCAGCAGGCGACCGGAGTCGTCGAAGAGCGCTCCGCCGCTCGCGCCCAAGTTGAAGCCGGTGGTGGTCTCGATCACCTTGCTGCCATCGAAATTGTGCAGTGAATGGACCCTGCCGTTGGCGAACATCGAACCGGCTCCGCCCGGGAAACCGACCGAATACACCACCTGCCCCGGCGCCACGTCTTTCACGCTGCGCAGCTCCGGCGCGGGGATTGGCGCCCGAGCCACGGTGAGCAAACAGAGGTCGCGGGCAACATTGGCCTGCTGGGCTTCGACTGTCAGCCAGATGCCGCCCTTGCGCACCTGAATCGATTCGGCGAACCGGGTGACGTGGCAGTTGGTCACCACTTCGCCCGGGGCCACGAACACACCGGAGCCCAGCGCCGTCCTGCCGTTCGAGGATTGGGCATGGATCTTCACCACCGACAGCGAGATCCTGGCGATGAAGTTCGGATCGTGACCGTCGATGGTCGTCGCGTGCGCGCTCATCGGTACCAGCGCGAGGAACGTCGTCCATCCGAGTCGACCCATGAGTTCCTCCCCTGCCGCAAAGTCACAGTGCGACCGTTGCGGGGCGAGAAAAGTTCTTCGGGAGGAAGCCGAGACGCGAGAAAGGGGAAGGTTGGACCTCGAGCAGGAAGGAGTGAAGGCACGAAGCAGGAATGAGGTCGTGGCGTCGCCCGTCACTGCCTGATGTGCCCGTCTCCGACGACAATGAACTTCACCGAGGTGAGTCCCTCCAGCCCGACAGGTCCTCGGGCGTGAATCTTGTCGGTTGAGATGCCGATCTCCGCACCGAGTCCGTACTCAAAGCCGTCGGCGAAGCGCGTGGAGGCATTCACCATGACCGAACTGGAGTCGACCTCGCGCAGGAAACGTCGCGCCCGGGTGATATCCTCGGTGACGATGGAATCCGTGTGCTGCGAGCCGTACACGGTAATGTGCTCGATCGCCTGATCGAGTCCGTCCACCACCCGCACCGCGAGGATCGGCGCCAGGTACTCGGTGTACCAGTCCGCCTCGGTTGCCTCCTTCATCTCCGGCACCAACCGGCGCGACGCATCGCACCCACGAAGCTCGACGCCCTTTCGGCTGTAGATCTCTGCCAGGCGGGGAAGGAGCACGGGGGCGATGCGGCGATGGACGAGCAGCGTCTCCATGGTATTGCAGGTGCCGTAGCGCTGGGTCTTGGCGTTGTCGGCGATCCGCACTGCCTTCTCCAGATCGGCATGATCGTCGATGTACACGTGGCACACGCCATCCAGGTGCTTGATCATGGGGATCCGGGACTCGGAGATCACCCGTTCGACCAGCTCCTTGCCGCCACGCGGCACGATCACGTCCACGTACTCGCTCATGCGCAGAAGCTCACCGACCGCAGCGCGGTCCGTGGTCTCAACCACCTGCGCCGCGGATTCGGGCAGCCCCGCCGCCCCCAGCCCCTCTTGCACGCACGCCGCGATCGCCTGGTTGGACCGGATCGCCTCTGAACCTCCGCGCAGGATGGTGGCATTGCCCGCCTTCAGGCAAAGGCCCGCCGCATCGGCGGTCACGTTGGGTCGGGCCTCGTAGATGATGCCGATTACACCGAGCGGCACCCGCATGCGGCCGACCTGAATGCCGGATGGGCGGAAATTCATGTCCGTGATCTCGCCGACCGGATCAGGCAACGCGGCGATCTGGGATAGACCTTCCACCATGTTCCTCACGCCCTTTGCGGTCAAGGTCAGGCGGTCGATCATCGCCGGCTCCAGCCCCTTTTCCCGCGCCGCTGCTAGGTCGCAGGCGTTCGCAGCGATGAGCTTCGCCTCGTCGCGTGCGATGGCCTCCGCCATGCCAGCAAGCGCCCGGTTTTTCGCGTTCGTGTCGGCCTTCGCCATTTCGCGCGAGGCCGCCCGCGCCGCCTTGCCAACACTCCGCATGTAGGTTTGCACGTCCATCTGCGATCCTCGATCGATATCGAAGTCCATTCTAGTCCTCTTGGTGATCCGCGGACCGTCGTGGCACCGGCGCGGCTTCATCTGCGGCGACCGACAGGGCAAGGCGCGCGAGTTCGCGCCAGGGGTCTCCGCGCTTCAGCCCCTTCACGATGCGGTCGACGTCCCCCGCCTTCAGCAATGCATCCTCGAGCCGCGATAGCGAAATCCGCCGCGCCGCCCTTGCAACGAGCGCTTGGCGTGGTCCCCACACCCGCGCCGCCTTGAGGGCTGCTGGCTCGCTTGATCCGGCGGCGAGTCCGCCCGCCACCCGCGCGACCGTACGCAGTTCCTCCGCGATAGACCACAAGGCCATCGGTGGCGCGACCCCTTCACCTTCCAGGCCCCGCAGCATTCGCAGCAGGTACGCGACGTCGCCTGAAAGCAGCGCATCCCGGAGCGCGTAGGGATCGTAGCGTGCCACATCGAGCACCGCCTGCTGTACGTCGGAAAAAGAAAGCGGGCCCCGCGGGAAAAGCAGTCCGAGCTTCTGCACCTCCTGCCGGGCGGCGAGCAGATTGCCTTCGACGCGGTCCGCAATAAACCGGAGCGTGGTCTCGTCGGCCTGCTGCCCTTGGGCGGCGAGGCGACGCGAAATCCAGCGCGGTAGCTCCTGCCGCTGTACGACGTTCGCTGCGACGGCGACACCGCTTGATTCCAGCGCCGCAAACCAGACTGCCTTGACGGCGCGCCAGTCCATGTCGGGAAGCTGCACCAGCGTCACGGTATCCGGTGGCAGGTCGCGCGCGTAGGCCTCGATCGCCGCGGCGCCTTCCACGCCCGGCTTGCCGCTCGGAATGCGCAGCTCGAGCAGACGCCGGCTCCCGAATAATGAAAGGCTGCACCCGGCGCGGCGCAATTCGGCCCACGCGAAGCCCGACTCGACCGAAAGAACCTCGCGCTCTACGTAACCGGACTCGCGGGCCTTTGCTCGGACGCGATCGGCGGCTTCCAGAGCGAGCAGAGGTTCCGCCCCGTAGACGGTGTAGAGGGGCTGGAGACTGCGGTCGAGCTCCCGCGGAAGTTGTTCGGTGGTAAGTCGCACGGAGAAAAAGGGTCCGGCGCGAATCAGCCGTTCAGACGCGCCACGAGCTCACGGATCTTTTCCGGGTCTTCGGCACGCAGCATCTTGTTCGCGATCGAGGTGCAGGACTGGATGTCGGCTTTCAGCACCTGTTGCTTCACCGCAAGCAGGTGAGCAGGGTGCATCGAGAACTGTCGGAGCCCGAAGCCGAGCAGCAACCGCGTAAGGTTGGCGTCGCCGGCCATCTCGCCGCACACCGACACCGGCAGGCCGGCCTTGACGGCACCACGGATGATGCCCGCCACCAGGCTGAGCACCGCTGGGTGCAGCGGGTCGTAGAGGTGCGCTACTGCACCGTCCGCGCGGTCGATGGCGAGCGTGTACTGGATCAGGTCATTGGTCCCGATCGCCAGGAAGTCGAGCTTCCGTGTGAAAAGGTACAACGCCAGCGCAGCTGCGGGAATCTCGATCATGCCGCCGACCTGCATGTCCTTGTCGTAAGGAATGCCATCCTCGTCGAGGGTCTTCTTCGCTTGGGCGATCAAGTGCAGCGTCTGCTGCAGCTCCGCGACCCCGGAGAGCATCG
>JBEVOI010000297.1:0-3916 GCA_040507665.1 Burkholderiales bacterium | reverse complement strand
CACAGCTTTTCCACCGGAACCGCGAGCAACTTGGAATCGTCGCCTGCCTCGTCCTCCATCTTCAGCACACCGACGGGACGGCAGCGCACCACGGAGCCGGAGATGAGCGGCACCGGCGTGAGTACCAGCACGTCCACGGGGTCGCCGTCGTCCGACAGCGTGTGCGGGATATACCCGTAGTTGCAGGGATAGTGCATGGCGGTAGCCATGAACCGGTCGACGAACATGGCACCGCTTTCCTTGTCCACTTCGTATTTCGCCGGGTCGCCGCGCATGGGAATCTCGATGACCACGTTGAAATCGTTGGGAAGATCGCGTCCGGAGGGCACGTTCTGCAGGCTCATTTGGCTCGGCTCCCTTGGTTGTAATGAGAGTGCCCGCATTATATCCGGCCCCGGACGCGGTTGTGGCGGCAGTGAGGGGGGCGGATAATCGCATTATCCTGCCCCGTTCGGGGCGACCCAGGAATCGGATGGTGAAGCTCCACGATGCGGAACGCTCCGGCAACTGCTACAAGGTCCGCCTGCTGCTCTCGCTCACGGGCACTCCGTACGAGAAGACGGCGGTCAACATGATGGCGGGCGACCACAAATCGCCGGCCTATCTTCGTCTCAATCCGCGCGGCCAGGTGCCGCTTCTGGAGGACGAGGGCCGCGCCTTCTGGGATTCCACGGCAATTCTCGTCTACATCGCACGCAAGCTCGAGCGCGAGGACTTGCTGCCCTTGGGCGCGGCAGGCATGGCAGAGGTGACCCAGTGGCTGGCGCTCGCCCAAAACGAGATTCTGTACGGGCTTGCGCGCTCGCGCGCGGTGCTTCTTCTCAAGCGACCGTGGAATCTGCAGGAGACCCAAGCGGCGGGTCGCACAGCCCTTTCGGTCTTGGAGGAGCGGCTCGCGGCGCACCCGTGGCTGGCCCTGGACCGGCTCACCCTCGCGGACATCGCGTGCTATCCGTATGCCGCTCTCGCCCCCGAAGGTGGAATCGCGCTCGACGCCTATCCCTCCGTACGCGCCTGGATTGATCGCATGGCGGCACTGCCTGGGCATGTGCCGCTGCCGGGGCGAGCATGAGTACCGCCAGGGGTTCTTGCAACGCATAATCGAGCCCGCCATTGCATATTCACTCCAACCCCACCGACAAGCTTCGGATGCGAAACTTTGGCTACGGCCACGCGGCAGGCAGCAACTGGCGCACGATCGTCGAGCGCTGCCTAGAGCAGGCAGGCACCCATGCGCCGGGGGCCAACCTCGGCTTTCTCTACGCGAACGACGTCTTCTCAGGGCAGCTCGACGAGATCCTCGACGTGCTGCGTGAACGCACCGGCGTCCAGCAATGGGTCGGGACCGTCGGCGTCGGTGTCTGCGCCGCAGGCAAGGAGTATTTCGACGAACCCGCCATGGCGATCATGCTCGGCGAGTTTCCCGACGGCTCCTTCGAAGTGCTGCCGAGCATCCGCGGCCTGGAAAGCCTGCCGTCAGGGCCGTTCATCGCGAACGGCGCGCCCGCCAACTTTGCCATCATCCACGCCGACCCGCGCAATGGGCACGTCCCCGCGCTGGTGAGCGCCATCTCGAAGAAGGTGGAGAGCGGTTTCGCCGTGGGCGGGCTCACGAGTTCCCGGCGCGGCTACTTCCAGATCGCCAATCTGATCACGAGCGGCGGGGTGTCCGGCGTGCTCTTCGGCAGCGACGTAGTCGTTTCGACCCGGCTCACCCAGGGATGCAGCCCGGCCGGACCGCGCCATACCATCACCGAATGCCAGAAGAACGTGATCGTGACCCTTGACGGGCGTCCCGCGTTCGATGTGCTGTCGGAGGACGTCGGCGAAGGGCTGGCCCAGAGTCCGCAGCGCTTGGGTGGCCGTATCTTCGCGGGCTTCCCGGTAGCGGGTTCCGACCGGGGGGATTACCTGGTGCGCAACCTGATCGGCGTCGATCCCGAATCGAAGCTGGTCGCTATCGGCGAATCGCTCCACGAGGGCATGCCGATGATGTTTTGCCGGCGCGACGCGTCGAGTGCGGTAGAAGACATGGTGCGCATGCTCGAAAGCATGAAGGAGGGTCTGTTCACGAGGCCGCGCGGGGCCGTCTATTACTCCTGCTTGGGCCGCGGCCAGAACCTGTTCGGACCGAACTCCGAGGAGCTGACCCTGATCCAGCAGAGTCTCGGAGACCTGCCTCTGGTCGGCTTCTTCTGCAACGGCGAGATCTCCCACAATCGCCTCTACGGCTACACCGGCGTCCTGACGCTCTTCCTCTGAAGGGGGCCTCGCAGAGCATGGCCGCAACCCTTTCCCTCTTCAGCTCCAGCGACTACGCCGCGCTATTGTGGTTCGCATTCGTTTCGTTCGGCTACGTGCGCTTCGCCGAGTGGAAGGCGCAGCGGGCACCGAGCCTGCTCGGCGCGATGAATCTCTATCGCCGTCAGTGGATGGAGCGCGTCGTCACCCGTGAAAACCGGATCGTGGACGCGAGCCTGATCGGAACGTTGTCGAACGTCTCGACGTTCCTCGCGTCCACTACGGTGCTGATTCTCGGCGGCCTGATCGCGCTGCTCGGCACGACCGACAAGGTGGTGGACGTGGTCGGCGAGCTGCCGTTCGCCGTCAAGTCGAGCCAGCGCCTCTGGGAGATGAAGATCCTGCTGCTCATCACCATCTTCGGCTTCTCTTTTTTCAAGTTCACTTGGGCCCTGCGGCAGTTCAACATGCTGGCCATCCTGGTGGGAGCGGCGCCCAACGCGGGGGGCGACCCCCGGGTGGAGCAGGACTTCATCGGGCGCTCGAGCGACGTGTCGGTCTATGCCGGCGAGAACTTCAACAACGGGCTGCGCGCCTACTACTTCGGGCTCGCTGCGCTGACGTGGTTTCTCCACCCGATCCTGTTCGCCGTCACCACGGCCTGGGTGGTGACGATCCTGTACTTGCGCGAGTTCCGCTCGCCGACCTTGAAAACACTGGCGGGCCTCCACGGCGACTGGGAATGGCCCCCCCGGCGCATCGTCCCGCCACCCCCCCCCAAGCAACGCCAGTGACGGAAGCGGCCGAAACGCAGATCGAGCTGGTTGACCCGCGCGCTTACGGCAACGGTGCCGACGACGCCCTCGTCGCCCTTGCGTCCGCGAGCGTGCCCGGGGAGCGCAGCGCACGGGCGACGCTCATTGCAGCCATGCGCGCGCATCTGTCGGAAGGAGACGATGTTGCGATCGCCGCCTCGTTCTCGTCAGCGCCGGGCCAGGGAGTGCGCCTGCGGCTGCTGGAGGCGTTGAAGGCGGCGATTGACGATCCGGATTCGCACGAGACCGACGGGTTGCTCACCCGCGTGTTCGCGATCCCCGTGCTGTTTGTGACGGGAGGTAAACCCGGGGCCGTGGTGCCGAGCGTCGTGCCGGGCGTGGCCGCGGTGACCGCGATACTCCGCCAGCACGGCGCGCTCGGGCATACGGAAAACTTCGGACTTTCCGCGACGCTCGCGACCGCGGAAACCCTCGAATCCCTGAGGCCCAGTCTGCTGTACCGTTGGACCCGGAGCATCGGGCCCGAGGGCGCGACGAACCGCGAGCTCATCGGGACCGACATCCTGGTGGAGTCGGCGGACGAGTGTGTGCATCTGCGCTTTCTGGTGGGCGCCAGCGTTGCCCCAGCCCAAGGCCTGTCGTTCGTCGAATCCGCATCCCGCGTCGGCGGGTGGGGAATGCCGGTGACGCGCGAGCTCGCCAGTCAGTTCGAACAGGATGAGCTTTCGCTGTTGCCTTTGCCACGCCCGCCGAGATCGCTCGTTGCCGCCGTCCCGGCGGGGTCGTTTGCGCGCGAAGAGACGCGGCTCCACCTCTTCTCGAGCGCAGCGCTGCGCCGGCTTCGTGCATCGGTGGGAGAGCCGGTGGCGGTGCTTTCCGCCCACTCCGGAGGTGAATTG
>JBEVOI010000289.1:0-14324 GCA_040507665.1 Burkholderiales bacterium | reverse complement strand
GCCACCGCGGTCCCGACTTCATGGGCGTCATCGAGCAGGCGGAACGCGACCTGCGCGAGTTGCTCGCGCTCTCCGCCGATTACAGGGTGCTGTTCCTGCAGGGCGGGGCCGCCACCCAGTTCGCGGCGGTGCCGATGAACCTGCTGGGCGGACGCGACCGCGCCGATTACGTGAATACCGGCGAATGGTCGACTCGCGCCATCCGCGAAGCGCGCAAGCTCTGCACCGTGAACGTCGCCGCGACGTCCGAGCCTGCCGGCTTCTCCTACGCCCCGAAACAAGCGGACTGGCGCCTCGACCCGCAGGCGGCCTACGTCCACTACTGTCCAAACGAAACCATCCATGGCGTCGAGTTCCACTGGACGCCGGAGACGGGCGACGTGCCCCTGGTCGCGGACATGTCCTCCAACATCCTTTCGCGTCGGATTGACGCTTCGCGCTTCGGGGTCATCTACGCCGGGGCGCAGAAAAACATCGGGCCATCCGGTTTGACCCTGGTTATCGTGCGCGAGGACCTGATCGGACACGCTGCGCGTTTCACGCCGTCCACCCTGGACTACCGGGTGCAGGTAGAGCACCACTCCATGTTCAATACCCCGGCCACGTTCCCAATCTACGTCGCCTCCCTCGTGTTCCGATGGCTCAAGCAGCGCGGCGGGATCGAGGCCGCGGAACGCGAAAGCAACGCCAAGTCGAAGCTGCTGTACGATTGCATCGACGCAACCGGCTTCTACCGCAACCCGGTGGCGAAGGCAGACCGCTCGCGCATGAACATTCCGTTCACCCTGCGCGATCCAAAGCTGGACGGCGTGTTTCTCGCGCAGGCCAAGGAGCGGGCGCTGATCGCCCTGAAGGGCCACCGGGTCGCGGGTGGAATGCGCGCATCGCTTTACAATGCGATGCCGATGGAGGGCGTAAAGGCGCTCGTCGAGTTCATGCGCGAGTTCGAGGCGCGCCACGGCTGACCTATGTCCTGGGCTCCCCGTCTGTTCGAGTTTCACAATGAATGACGATCACCTCAAGGAACTCCGGGATCGCATCGACGCGCTCGACGACGAGATCCTGCGGCTACTGAATGACCGTGCGAAGATTGCACTCGAGATCGGCGAGCTCAAGCAGAACGGTGCGATCTATCGGCCGGAGCGCGAAGCGCAGGTGTTGCGGCGCCTGCAGGAGCTCAACCGCGGACCGATGCCAGCCGCAGCGGTGGCACGCCTGTTCACGGAGGTCATGTCCGCCTGCCGCGCCCTCGAGGACTCGTTCTCGGTTGCCTTTCTCGGCCCCCGCGGTACGTTTTCGGAAGAAGCCGCGATCAAGCATTTCGGCGGCAGCACGGGCAAGGTCGCGGCCGGTTCGATCGACGAGGTATTTCGCAAAGTCGAAGCCGGCTCCTCGGGCTACGGGGTGGTCCCGGTCGAGAACTCCACCGAGGGCGCGGTCGGACGAACGCTCGATCTCTTGCTGGCGACGCCGCTCCGGATCTGCGGCGAGATCATGCTGCCCGTGCACCAGTGTCTGCTCGCGCAGCGCAATGCTGCCGTGGCGCGCATCTATTCCCACGCGCAGAGCCTGGCCCAGTGCCACAACTGGCTCGAGCAGAATTTCCCCGGCGTCGAGCGCGTTCCCGTGGTGAGCAACGCCGAAGCGGCGCGCCTCGCGTCCCGCGAGGGCGGGACCGCAGCCATCGCAAGCGGCACCGCGGCGGAGTTGTACGGACTCGACGTGCTCGCGGCGAACATCGAGGACGATCCCAACAACACGACGCGTTTCCTGGTAATCGGGAGCCACGATCCGGCGCCTTCGGGCCGCGACAAGACCTCCCTCGTGATGTCCGCCGCGAACCGGCCGGGCGCGGTTCACGCGCTGCTGTCACCGCTTGCACAGCACGGGGTGAGCATGACCCGACTCGAATCGCGGCCCTCGCGGACAGGGCTCTGGGAATACGTGTTCTTTGTCGATCTCGAAGGACACCAACAGGATGCGGGCGTCGCCCAGGCGCTGGAAGGGCTGCAGGCCCTGGCCGCATTCGTAAAGGTGCTCGGCTCCTATCCCGTCGCCGTCTACTGACCTTTGCCGCCCGTCGCGCACCCGCCCGGGAGCGACCGCGCCTCATCGAGAACGCACCATGACCGCCCGACCCGCCATCGACTTCTGCGACCTCGCGCCGTCCTACATCTCCGCTATCGCGCCCTACCAGCCGGGCAAGCCGATCGCCGAGCTCGAACGCGAGCTGGGCATCTCCGGTGCGGTGAAGCTCGCGTCCAACGAGAATCCACGCGGTGCGAGTCCGAAGGCCATCGCGGCAGCGCGCACGGCGCTCGACGACATCGCACGCTATCCCGACGGCAACGGCTTCGAGCTCAAGCGGGCGATCGCAGACCGCCATAGCGTCGCGGAAAGCGCTGTGGTGCTTGGCAACGGGTCGAATGACGTGCTGGAGCTCGTTGCACGTACGTTCCTCACGCCCGGCGCGGCGGCCGTGTTCGCCCAGCACGCGTTCGCCGTATACCCCTTGGTCACGCAGGCGACTGGCGCGATCGGGGTCGAGGTCGCGGCGCGCGATTTCGGCCACGACCTGATCGCGATGCAGCATGCGATTACCGGCGACGTGAAGGTGGTGTTCATCGCCAACCCCAACAATCCGACCGGAACGCTGCTCCATCCGCGCGATGTTCGCGCGTTCCTGGAGGACGTCCCGAACCGGGTGCTGGTGGTGCTAGACGAAGCGTACAACGACTACCTGCCGGATGCCCTGAAGGCCGACAGCGTGAGCTGGCTCACCGAGTTTCCCAACCTTGTCGTCTCACGAACGTTTTCGAAGGCACACGGACTCGCCGGGTTGCGGGTCGGCTACGGCCTCGCACATCCCGCGGTCGCAGACCTCATGAACCGCGTGCGGCAACCGTTCAACGTGAGCAGCGTAGCGCAGGCGGCAGCGGTCGCGGCGCTTGCCGACGACGCCTTCGTCGAGCAGAGTCGAGAGCTGAATCGGCGGGGGATGGAGCACGTCACGGCGGGGCTGGGGAAGCTCGCGCTCGACTTCATTCCGTCCTATGCCAACTTCGTCAGCTTCCGCGTGCCCGATGCGCGCACCGTCTACGACCGATTGCTGCGCCTCGGCGTGATCGTGCGCCCGATCGCGAGCTACGGCATGCCGGATTTCCTGCGCGTATCCATCGGTCTGCCGGAGGAGAACGCGCGGTTCCTCGCCGCTCTCCAGCAGGCGCTTTCCCACTGACAGCCGAGGGGCGGGGCCAAGTGCGCATCGAACGTCTCGCAGTGGTCGGCATCGGCCTGATCGGCGGTTCGTTCGCCGCGGCGCTCAAGCGCGCGGGCACGGTCCGTCGCGTGATCGGCATCGGCCGCCGGCGCGCCAATCTCGTCGACGCGCTGCGGCTCGGTATCGTCAACGAGGTGACGACCGATGTGGCGGAAGGCGTGCGCGGCGCAGATTTCGTACTGCTTGCGATGCCCGTTGGGCAGATGGGGGCGGTGATGGACGCGATCGCGCCCGTGCTCGCGCCGCATGCAGTGGTCACCGACGCCGGGAGCACGAAGCGCGACGTTGTGGCGAACGCGCGTACCCATTTCGCCTCTGCACTCGACCGATTCGTGCCGGCGCATCCGATTGCGGGCAGCGAAAAGACGGGCGCCGCTGCCGCGAACGCTTCGCTGTTCGCTGATCGCAACGTGATCCTCACTCCGCTGCCGGAGAACCACGCCGATGCCGTCGCCCTCGCCCGCGAGGCGTGGCTTGCCTGCGGCGCGCGGGTGTCGGAGATGAGTCCGGAAGACCACGATGACGCACTCGGGGTGGTGAGCCACCTACCACACGTGCTGGCGTTCGCGCTGGTGGACATGGTGGCCGGGCGCGCCGATGCGGAACTCTTGTTCGGATTGGCAGCGGGCGGGTTTCGCGACTTCACGCGTATCGCCTCCAGCTCGCCGGAGATGTGGCGGGATATCTGCCTGGCGAACCGCGACGCGATCGGCGCGGTGCTCGCCGATTACCAGAGCGAGCTCGCGCTGGTCGCGCGGCTCCTGGCAGAGGGTGATGGCGCGGTGCTCGAGCGGGTCTTCGCGCGTGCGCGCGACGCCCGCGACGCGTGGCTGCGCGGAAAGAGCAGCCACTGAACACATGTCCACGGCACAGGAATTTCTCGATCTCGGTCCGCTCGCGTACGCGCGGGGCACGGTGCGGCTGCCTGGCTCCAAGAGCATCTCCAATCGCGTTCTGCTCTTGGCGGCGCTCGCCGAGGGCACGACGGAGATCCGCGACCTGCTCGCCTCGGACGACACGAACTGCATGCTGGAGGCGCTCGACAAGCTCGGCGTGAGGATCGAGCGGCTCGGCGGCGAGACCACACGATTGCACGGTTGCGCAGGTCCCTTTACGGCGAAGACGGCGGATCTCTTTCTCGGCAATGCGGGAACGGTGTTCCGACCCCTTACCGCTGCACTCGCGCTCTCGGGCGGGCATTATCGGCTCTCGGGCGTCCCGCGCATGCATAAGCGCCCCATCCACGATCTCGTCGAGGCGCTTCGCAGCCTCGGTGCGGACATCGCCTATCTCGGCAACCCGGGCTTCCCGCCGCTGGAGATTCGCCCGGCACCGATCCGTTCGGGTGGTCGTGTGCAAGTGCGCGGCGACGTCTCGAGCCAGTTCCTCACTGCGCTGCTGATGGCGCTGCCCCTCACCGGCGGGGAAACCACGATCGAGGTCGCGGGCGATCTCATCTCGAAGCCTTATATCGACATCACGGTCGAGACCATGGCCCGCTTCGGCGCGCGCGTGCAGCGAGACGGCTGGCGCACGTTCACGATTCCCGCCGGCAGCCGCTACCAGAGCCCGGGAATGCTCTATGTGGAGGGCGACGCTTCGGGTGCATCGTATTTTCTCGCGGCCGGCGCCATCGGTGGTGGTCCGGTGCGGGTCGAGGGGGTGGGTCGCGCCAGTATCCAGGGAGATGTGCGCTTTGCCGAAGCGCTCGCGATCTTGGGCGCCCGCATCGAGATGGGCGACAGCTGGATCGAGGCCCGGAGTCCCGTAACTGGAAAGCTGAAGGCATTCGATCTCGATCTCAACCCAATCCCCGACGCTGCAATGACCCTCGCAGTCACCGCCCTGTTTGCCGACGGAACCAGCCGTTTGCGCAATATTGCGAGCTGGCGCGTGAAGGAAACGGATCGGATCGCCGCCATGGCGACCGAACTGCGCAAGGTCGGTGCCACGGTCGAGGAGGGGTCGGATCATCTTGTGATTACTCCCCCTCACGCCTCACGCCTTACTCCTCACGCCGCCATAGACACCTACGACGACCACCGCATCGCGATGTGCTTCTCGCTCGTGGCGCTCGGCGGGGTGTCAGTGCGGATCAACGACCCGAGGTGCGTGGCAAAGACCTTTCCCGATTACTTCCAGCGCTTCGCGGCGATCGCACGCCCGGCCCCGGTGATCGCCATCGACGGGCCGTCCGCCTCCGGCAAGGGCACCGTCGCGCGCAAGGTGGCGGAGGTCCTCGGCTACCACTATCTCGAAAGCGGAGCGCTGTACCGTCTGGTGGCGTTGGCAGCGCGCAAGGCTGGAGTGCCTGCGGACGACGAGGCGAAGGTGGCCGAGCTTGCCGGCACGTTGGAGGCCATGTTCACCCCGAACGGCATTGTGCTCGAAGGCGAGCTGGTCGACTCGTCGCTGCAATCGGAGGAGACCGCGGGCGCCGCGTCACAGGTTGCCGCGCTGCCGACGGTGCGGACGGCATTGCTGGCGCGGCAGCGGGCATTTCGCAAAGCCCCCGGCCTGGTGGCCGACGGCCGTGATATGGGCTCGGTGGTGTTCCCGGACGCCGATCTCAAAATCTTCCTTACGGCGAGTCCCGAGGAACGAGCTCGGCGACGCTATAACCAGTTGATGGAAAAAGGATTGGGTGCTAACATGCGCGCTATTTTGCAGGACATTGAGCAGCGCGACGCCCGCGATATGCAGCGCGGCGTTGCCCCACTGCGAGTGGGCGCAGATGCCCAGTTGCTCGACACGACTGATCTCACCATCGAGGAGACGGTCGCCGAGGTGCTGGCGCGCCACAGGGTCGCGATGTCTGCATAGGGTGCCATCGTTATCGAGTCGAAGCGTCGATTCGCGCGGCTCACTTTCGCTGGTTTTTGAAAAGCACGAGCCCCGCCTTCATCCGGCGGGTATTTTTTCAGGTCTTTCCACTTCATGGTCACAATCGCAATCAACCCTGCTTCCAACTCAAGCAACGAAAGCTTTGCCGCCCTCTTCGAGGAGAGCCTGTCCCGCAAGGAGATGCGGATCGGCGAGGTGATCACGGCCGAGGTCGTGCGCGTCGATCCGAATTTCGTCGTCGTCAATGCCGGCCTCAAATCCGAGAGCTTCATTCCCGTCGACGAGTTCCGCAACGACCGCGGCGAGATCGAGGCCCAGCCCGGCGACTTCGTGGCCGTGGCAATCGAGGCGCTCGAAGACGGCCATGGCGAGACCCGCTTGTCCCGCGACAAGGCGCGACGGCTGGCGGCCTGGACCGATCTGGAGACGGCGCTCGAGAAGGGTAGCGTGGTGCAGGGTGTGGTGACCGGCAAGGTGAAAGGCGGCCTGACCGTCATGATCAACGGGATCCGCGCGTTCCTGCCCGGTTCCCTCGTGGATATCCGCCCGATGAAGGACACGTCGCCCATCGAGGGTAAGGCGGCGGACTTCAAGGTGATCAAGCTCGATCGCAAGCGCAACAACGTGGTTGTGTCACGCCGCGCCGTGCTCGAGGCGACCCAGGGCGCTGAACGCCAGGCCCTGCTCCAGACCCTGCAAGAAGGGTCGACCGTCAAGGGTATCGTGAAGAACATCACCGACTATGGCGCGTTCGTGGACCTGGGCGGCATCGACGGCCTGCTTCATATCACCGACCTCGCGTGGCGCCGCGTGAAACACCCGTCCGAGGTCCTGAACGTGGGCGACGAGGTCGAGGCGAAGGTGCTCAAATTCGACCAGGAGAAGAACCGCGTCTCCCTCGGGCTCAAGCAGCTCGGTGAAGATCCGTGGGTCGGGCTTGCGCGTCGCTACCCCACCGGTACCCGCCTCTTCGGCAAGGTTACCAACCTTACCGACTATGGTGCGTTCGTCGAGATCGAGCCCGGCATCGAGGGCCTCGTGCACGTGTCCGAGATGGACTGGACCAACAAGAACATCCACCCGTCCAAGGTGGTGCAGCTCGGCGATGAGGTCGAGGTGATGATTCTCGAGATCGACGAGGAGCGCCGCCGCATCTCGCTCGGCATGAAGCAGTGCATGCCGAACCCGTGGGAAGAGTTCTCCATGAACGTCAAGAAGGGCGACAAGGTGCGCGGGCAGATCAAGTCGATCACCGACTTCGGTATCTTTATCGGCCTGACCGGCAACATCGACGGTCTCGTGCATCTATCCGACCTTTCCTGGCACGCGACGGGCGAGGAGGCAGTACGCGACTTCAAGAAGGGAGAGGAGGTGGAGGCCCTGGTGCTGTCCATCGACGTCGAGCGCGAGCGCATTTCCCTGGGTGTCAAGCAGCTCGAAGGCGATCCCTTCTCCACCTTCATCGCGAGCCATGACAAGGGCGCCATCGTGAAGGGTGTGGTGAAGTCCCTCGATCCGAAAGGCGCCATCGTCGCGCTGGGTAGCGACGTGGAGGGCTATCTCCGCGCCTCTGAAGTATCCCGCGACCGCGTCGAAGACATCCGCAGCCACCTCAAGGAAGGCGACGAGGTGACGGTGATGATCATTAACGTCGACCGCAAGAACCGCGGCATCAATCTATCGATCAAGGCAAGGGACCTCGCCGACACCAATGACGCATTGCAGAAGATGGCGGCCGAGAGCGAGAAGGGCGCCGGCACCACCAACCTGGGTGCGCTGCTGAAGGCAAAGCTGGACGGGAAGAGCTCTGAACAATAAGGAAGGTCCGGCCATGACCAAGTCGGATTTGATCGCCCGGCTTGCGGTGCGCTATCCGCAGCTGGTAGCGAAGGATGCCGAGCTGGCGGTGAAGATGATCCTGGACGCGATGGCGAAGAGTCTCGCGGAGGGTCGGCGTATCGAGATCCGCGGGTTCGGCAGCTTCGGCCTCAACTACCGGCCCCCGCGCACCGGGCGCAACCCCAAGTCGGGCGAGAAGGTGCAGGTGCCAGCGAAGCATGTGCCGCACTTCAAGGCGGGCAAGGAGCTGCGCGAGCGGGTCGACCTCAAGAAAGCCGGCGACTGAGCGCGCCTCCGGCTCTTGACTCCATGTTTGGCGCGGCTTGCGGGCCGCGTCGCTGTTTCCGGCGGGGCATAAGGACGGGGAGCGGGGCGCGATGCGTGTTGTCGGCTGGATCCTGAAGTTCGTCATTTTCGTGCTGCTGGTCGGGTTTGCAGTGAAGAACACCGACCCGGTGGTGGTGCGCCTCTACCTCGGCTACGAGTGGCAATCGCCTCTCGTGTTCGTGATCCTCGTGTTTTTCGCAGCGGGCGCGGTGTTCGGGATGCTTTCGACCTTGCCCTTCACGTTCCACCACCGGCGCGAGGTGCGGAAATTGCGCCGCGAGCTGCAAGTTCGCCCGGCTGCGCCGTCCGAATCCACGCCAGCGCCCGAGCGTGCCGCCGGACAAACGACCGCGGACATTTCGTAGCGCTGCGCCCCGCATGCAGTTCGACTTCTGGTGGTTCCTGCTCGCGCTGCCGCTCTTTTTCGGCATGGGCTGGGTCGCCGCGCGCATCGACATCAGGCAGCTTCTTTCGGAATCGAGCGAGCTTCCCCGGACCTACTTCAAGGGTCTCAATTTCCTTCTGAACGACCAGCAGGACCAGGCGATCGAGTCCTTCTCCGAGGTCGTGCGCGTGAGCCCCGAGACCGCTGATCTGCACTTTGCGCTGGGGCACCTGTATCGCAAGCGCGGGGATGTCGAGCGGGCAATCCGACTGCACGAGGATCTGGTGCGGCGGCCAGACATTCCCGACGATCTGCGCGCCAACGCCCGCTACGAGCTCGCTCTCGACTTTCTCAAGGCCGGCTTTCTGGATCGCGCCGAGGTGCAATTCCTCGAGCTGGGCGGCACGCCCTACGAGCAGCGTGCGCTCAAGTTCCTGCTCGAGATCTACCAGCAGGAGCGGGACTGGTCGAAGGCGATCGAGGCCTCGCGCAAGATGGACGGCATCACGGGCCGCTCGAGCGCCAAGGACATCGCCAACTTCTACTGTGAGCTCGCCGAGTTCGAAATGACCCACTCGCGCCCCGAGGTGGCGGAGCAGCATCTGCGTGACGCTCTCGCGGTGAATGAGAAGTGCACCCGCGCCAATATCCTGCTCGGTGAACTTGCAGCGCAGCGGGGCGACCCGGCGCAGGCGCTGGAATGCTGGAAGCGCGTCGAACATCAGGATCCCGCGTACCTCGCTCTCCTTGCGGACAAGCTGTACGACACCTACGAGCAGCTCGGGCGCGGGGCCGAAGGCCTCCAGCTGCTCAAGGGCTATCTCGCGAGCTCGCCGTCGCTCGATCTCCTCGACGTGGCCTTCCACGCGACGCTGGAGCGGGATGGATCCGAGGCAGCCTATCGGTTGGTGAGAAACGAGCTGCGGCGAAACCCGACCCTGCTCGGTCTCGACAAGCTGCTCGAGGCGGCCCTCATCGAAGCGCCAAGCGAACAACGGCGTGACATCGAGCTGGTGCGCAGGCTTGTCAGCCATCACTCGCGCAACCTCGCCATGTACCACTGCGCCCACTGCGGATTCCGGCTGCGGCAGTTCACATGGCGCTGCCCGGCCTGCGGCGCATGGGAGAGCTACTCGCCGCTGCGCAGCGAAGAGCGGGCGCCTGCCTCATGATCGGATCGCCCATCATCATCGCCCTCGACTTCCCAGGCGCTGCCGCGGCGATCGAGTTCACGCGGCGGCTCGACGCATCGCTCTGTCGCGTCAAGGTTGGCAAGGAGCTCTTCACCGCCACGGGGCCCGGTCTGGTCGAGGCACTGCAACGGCAGGGATTCGACGTGTTCCTGGATCTCAAATTCCATGACATCCCGAACACCGTTGCCGGCGCCTGTCGGGCGGCGGCCGGGTTGGGCGTGTGGATGGTGAACGTCCATGCTCTCGGCGGCCGCGCTATGATGCGGACCGCCCGCGACGCGCTGGAAGGCGCGGTGCGACGCCCGTTGCTGACTGCCGTGACGGTGCTCACGAGCCTGTCCGCGGCTGATCTACCGGAGATCGGTCTCTCCGGCACACCGGAGGAAAATGTGCTGCGGCTCGCCGCCCTTGCGCGCGACGCGGGACTGGACGGTGTGGTCTGCTCCGCGCACGAAGCGAAGGCGCTGCGGTCCACGCTCGGGGAACGCTTCCCGCTCGTTACACCGGGCATCCGCATGCCGGACGACGCAGCCGGTGACCAGAGTCGCATCGTGACGCCGCGCGATGCAATCGCGGCCGGGGCGACGTATCTCGTGGTTGGCCGACCCGTGACCCGCGCGGCGGAACCGAATGCGGCGCTCGCGCGCATTCTCGCTGACATTGCGCAGGCGCGGGCGAGGGGAGCATGAGCGCGACCGCACAACGCCCCGCGACGGATCTCGTGCGCATCGCTGCAGCACGGGTACTCGTGGTCGGTGACGTGATGCTCGACCGGTACTGGTTCGGCGAGGTGAGCCGCATCTCTCCGGAGGCTCCGGTCCCGGTGGTGAAGGTGGACCGCATGGAAGCGCGGCCCGGCGGCGCAGCGAACGTCGCGCGCAATGCTGCGGCGCTTGGCACCCAGGTGACGCTCCTGTCTGTCATCGGTGACGATGAAGCGGGCGCGACCCTCGAGGCGCTGCTGGGGGAGGAGAGGATTCCCGCTTCCCTCCATCGAGACTCCGGCATCACCACCACGGTGAAGCTGCGAGTGATCGGACGCCAGCAGCAGTTGCTCCGCATCGACTTCGAGACGTGGCCGAGCCATGAGGTGCTGGCCTCCAAGCTCGCCGATTTCCAGACGATGCTCCCCGACTCGGATCTCGTGATTCTCTCCGACTATGGCAAGGGTGGCCTCGCCCACATCGAGCGCATGATTCGTCTTGCCAAGGACCAAGGCAAGGCGGTGCTCGTGGATCCGAAGGGCGACGACTACACGCGGTATCGCGGGGCCACCGTGCTTACCCCGAATCGCGCCGAATTCCGGGAGGTGGTAGGTCGATGGAAGGACGAAACCGAGCTGGCGGAGAAGGCGCAGCGGCTGCGTGAGCAGCTCGACCTCGCCGCGCTGCTGGTGACCCGCAGCGAGGAGGGGATGAGCCTCTTCGAAGCCGGCGGATCTCTACATGTGCCTACCGTGGCGCGGGAGGTCTACGATGTGAGTGGTGCGGGGGACACCGTCATCGCGACGCTGGGCGTCATGCTCGCGGCGGGCGCCAGCCTCGAGGAAGCGGTGCGCACCGCGAACCGCGCGGCAGGCATTGTCGTTGGCAAGCTGGGAACGGCGGTGGCGTATCCCGAGGAACTCTTTCCCACGTAGTAGCGTCTGCTCAACCAGACGCGAGCCACTTTCACCTACACAGCCATGTACGCAATTGTCACCGGCGCAGCCGGCTTTGGTTCCGGCGTGGCGCGCACCGCGTCAGCCTTTAGCGAAACCAGCACGGGAGGTTTTACATGATCGTGGTGACCGGCGCCGCGGGTTTTATCGGGGCCAACCTGGTCAAGGGCCTCAACGCGGGCGGCGAGACCAACATCCTCGCCGTGGACAATCTCACCCGGGGCGAAAAGTTTGCGAACCTCGTGGACTGCGAGATCGCGGATTACCTGGACAAGGATGCCTTTCTCCACGAGCTGTCCGACGGGGCCTTCGATGGCGAGATCGCCGCGCTGTTCCACCAAGGGGCCTGCTCCAACACGATGGAGAGCAATGGCCGTTACATGATGGAGAACAACTACCGCTATTCGGCCGCGCTGTTCGAACACTGCCAGCGCGAGGAAGTGCCGCTGATCTATGCCTCTTCGGCAGCGGTTTACGGGGCCGGCCCCAACTTCATCGAGGGGCGGGTCAACGAGGCTCCGCTCAACGTCTACGGCTACTCGAAGTTCCTGTTCGATGAGTACGTGCGGCGCAGGTGGCACGAGCGGACGGCGCAGGTGGTCGGGCTGCGCTATTTCAACGTCTACGGTCCGCGAGAGGCGCACAAGGGGCGCATGGCCTCGGTCGCGTTTCACTTCTTCAACCAGTACCGGACCCATGGAAAGGTGAAGCTGTTCGAAGGCAGCGGCGGCTATGGCGCCGGTGAGCAGCGCAGGGACTTCGTGTCGGTGGAGGATGTGGTCGCGGTGAACCTGCACTTCCTCGAACACCCGAACCGCTCCGGGATCGTCAACGTCGGTACCGGCTCGGCGCAGACTTTCAACGAGGTTGCGGTGGCGACTGTGAATGCCTGTCGCCGCGCGTACGGTGAGGCGCCGCTTGCACTGGAACAGATGCAGAAATCGGGTGCGATCGAATACGTTTCTTTCCCCGATGGTCTGAAGGGGAGATACCAGAGCTACACCGAGGCCGACCTCGGCAACCTTCGCAGATCAGGATACGGCGAGCCCCTCCTGCGGGTCGAGTCGGGCGTGGCGCGCTATGTAAGCTGGATGCTCGAGCGCAGCAGTTCGGAATCACCGGAGCGAGGCGAATCCCGATGAACGACGCGAAAGCAATGGCGGCCGCCGTCGAGAGCGGGAATGCAAGTACGGACAAGCATCTCGAGGATTTCGTCGGCAATACGCCGCTCGTGCGGTTAAAGCGGATGCCGGGCGTGACCAGCAACGCGCTGCTTGCAAAGCAGGAGGGAAACAACCCGGCCGGATCGGTGAAGGATCGGCCGGCGCTCTCCATGATCACGCGGGCGCAGGAACGGGGCGACATCAAGCCCGGCGACACGCTGATCGAGGCGACCAGCGGGAATACCGGCATCGCGCTCGCGATGGCGGCAGCGATGATGGGTTACCGAATGATCCTGATCATGCCGGAGCATCTCTCGATTGAGCGGCGCCAGACCATGGCCGCTTTCGGCGCGGAGATCGTGCTCGTTACAAAGGAACAGGGAATGGAAGGGGCGCGCGATGTGGCGGACCGCATGGTTGCCGACGGAACGGGCGTGATGCTCGACCAGTTCGCGAATCCGGATAATCCGCTCGCGCATTACGAAGGAACCGGCCCCGAGATCTGGCGCGATACCGGCGGGCACGTGACTCACTTCGTGGCCACGATGGGCACGACCGGCACAATCATGGGCGTGTCGCGGTTCCTCAAGGAGAAGGACCCGTCGATCCAGATCATCGGTGTGCACCCTGCGGAAGGGTCGCAGGTGCCGGGCATCCGGAAGTGGCCGAAAGCCTACCAGCCGAAGATCTACGACGAGAGCCGCGTCGATCGCGTAATCGAGGTGACCCAGGCGGACGCGGAGGAAACGGCGCGGCGGCTTGCGCGCGAAGAGGGCATCTTCGCCGGCATTTCCTCCGGCGGCGGGCTGTGGGCGGCGCTCGAGGTGTCGTCCGAGGTTCGGAACGCGGTGATCGTGTGCGTTGTCTGCGATCGCGGCGATCGCTATCTGTCCACTGGCGTCTTCCCCACCTGACGCTCGCCTTGTCTGCGCGTACCGGCGTCGCTAGACGGTCTGCGCCGTTTCGCTTTTTCTGGCAGGTCGCGGTTGCCCTTGGATTCCTCGCGACCTTGGCCCCGGTGCTCCAAGCGGCCGAGGTAACCCTTACCGCCGAGCGCATCGAGGGCCCGGGGTTCGTTGCGCGCAATGCCCGCGCGCACCTCGATCCACGCGACGGGGGTCGGCTGGATATGGCGGCCGCGTCGGTCGAGGTTGAGGACAGAACCTGGCGCAACCTCACTCTAGCGTGCCGTCCGATCCTGATCCGGGCCACGCGGGTCGGCTGCGAGAAAGGGGTCTTCGATATCGGCGAGAAGATCCCCTTCCGCCTCGCCTATGACATGGACAGCAGCGCGCTCGACGTGGAACTGTTGCCTGCTGCCGGCGAGAGCTGGCACGCCACGTGGCAGCCGGCCGGCATGGGGTGGAAGGGTCGGATCGACGTCGAGGCTGGCAGCCTGCTGCACCTCGCACCACTGCTGCCGGCGGCTGTGCCCAAGCTCAATGGCGGACGCGTGTCCGGCGGGTTTGACATCGTAACGGCGCCGACAGGTGAGGTGAGTGCCGACGGTGGCTTCAGCTTTTCGAGCGTGGCTTTCAGCGACGCGACTGGGCTGCATGCAGCGGAGAAGCTCGGCGGGGTGGTAAGACTGGTGATCACCGCCCGCAGCGGGACGGTTCGCTATCGCGCTGCC
>JBEVOI010000323.1:0-9585 GCA_040507665.1 Burkholderiales bacterium | reverse complement strand
CGACTACCCGAGCGCCACGGCGTGTTTCCTTGACGACTTCGAGGCCTGTGTTGCGCATCTGCAGATGCCGATCGCGCACCGGCGCGTGACGCGGACCACAAATCTGCTCGAGCGGCTCTTCGGCGAGAAGCGTCGGCGAACGAAGGTGATTCCGCACGCCTTCGGTGAGCGATCAGTGCTTAAACTCATGTACGCCGCACTCATTCGCGCAAGCGACACGTGGAAGAACGTCGTGATCACGCAATTCGAACTGCGACAACTGGAGCAGCTACGCGAGCACCTGAACCAGCTTCACGCCGAGCGCACCGCGTCCGCCGTGAAGGTACCCGCAACCCGCTCACAATTTTCCAGCAAAAATAGGACTTGACCCACGAATGCTCACGGCGTCTGTAGAATCCTTAGTGGAGTGTTGAAATGTGCATGAGATCGATCTTAAGTCGCGGCATTGAGGCGGTCCTGCTCGTCCTGCTATGCGCGCCGGCGTTTGCCGGAAACACCGAGTCATTTGATCTTAGTGCCAAGAGCTACCCTGGTTCCCGTGACCGGCAGTACAAGGTGTACATACCAGACGGTCTGAGTGGTCCTGCCCCCATGGTCATGGCGCTCCACGGTTGCCAGCAGACCAATGATGACGTACTTCGCGATTGGGGACTGACGGCGGCCGCGGACCGCTTCGGCTTCATCCTCGTTGCACCTTTCATCACCAGTTATGATGGCCTGCGCAACACCAACTGCTGGGGATTCTGGTTCGATCAACACCGCCATCAGGGAAAGGGGGAGGTCGAGGACCTGCACCAGATTGCGCTGGCGGTCGAAGCCCGTTTCAATATAGATCCGGCGCGCCGCTACATCACCGGTCTGTCTTCGGGCGGCGCGATGACCGTAGTCGCCGCAACTGCCCACAACGAATACTGGGCCGCCGCCGCCAGTGCTGCAGGGTTGCCGTATGGCGAAGATGCGGCTTCCGTATCCCTTTCCGGGTGTCCCGGCTTCGCTACGTTTCATTCGGTCGACCGGGTAGTCAGCGACATGCGCAGTGAACGTGACGACCCCTACATCATTCCGCTGTTGGTCCTGCAGAACGGCAACGACTGCACGGTCATCCAGCAGGCGGGGCGCAACATTCGCGACGCGCAGCTGAAGGTATTCGGTGATGCGGCCCACGACACGCCCGCGGAGGCGCGCGCCGCGCAAAGTGCTTGTACGCCTGCGTTTGGCGAAGACTATGGCTGCGAGCATCTGGTTTATACCGTTGACGGCACTAGCGGCAGCCGTTCTATCGTCGAGACCGTATTCTTTAGCGGCCCGGTTGTCACGCCCAATACGGGCGACACCGACCATGGCCACTACTGGATCGGCGGCGAGAACGGCAACAACGGCAAATGGTCGCTGCGGCGTGGACCCAGCTATCCGGACATCGCCTGGAATTTCTTCTCGCGCCATGCGCGCGCAGCCCCCCTTCCCGGGCAACCACAAATCATACTCAAGGGCGACAATCCGATGCAGCACAAAGTGGGGCAGCCCTTCGTCGATCCCGGTGCGACGGCCACCGATCCGGAAGACGGAAACCTTTCCGTAACCGCGAATTGCAGTAGTGTCGATACCAGTCGCGCTGGCCGTTATTCCTGCACCTATAGCGCCACCGACAGCGCGGGCAACGCGGTTTCGGTGAGCCGTATCGTCGACGTCGTGGACAGAACCGCAAGCTGCTCGACAGCCAGTGACACACCGGCCACTCACATTTCCGCCGGACGCGCCATGGCGGGCGGCTTTTTCGGTCTCCGCGCGCTGTCGACCGGCGACCAACAGGACATCGGCTTCGCCTTTAACTCGTGGTCCAACGTGACGCTGTACGAAGGGGAGCAGGGAAAATGGTATGCACATATCCCCGAGGCGTGTCGCGGGTAGGGATTGGTTACTTTTCGTTGAAGGCGGTTGCCTCGCTACTACTCAATTGCCATTAAGCCGGAGCCACGTGAGCCGTGACCGACTTGCCGCGTTCGCTCGACGGATGATCATGGGCTGTTGTTTCGTCCTCCGCGCCCTTTACGCCGCGGTGTGTTTGATGCAAGCTGGCCGGCATGTTCGTCATCGAACTCATCTACAAGCGCGACCTCGCCGAAATTGACGCCCACATGGCCGCGCACGTCAGTTTCTTGAGGAAGTATTACGCTTCCGGCAATTTCCTGGTCTCAGGTCGAAAAATACCGCGAGATGGCGGGATCATCCTGGCCGTGGGCAAGAGTCGGCGGGAAGTCGAAGCCATTGTCAAGGAAGATCCGTTTTACGAGCACAGGCTCGCTGACTTTCGCATCATCGAGTTCCGGGCCAGCCAACGAGCGGACGACATTCAAAAACGGATCGAAACTTCCTGACCAATGGATAGAGCAGCGGGACGAGGTCGCGACTCGAGTTGGTATTGGGCGTTCTGCTCTCCCGCGCATTGCCTGTACCACCAAGCAGAAGTTGAACTTGCGGCCGACTTTCTCGGAAAGGGATGAACGCGGAACTTGAAGAGTTACTGACGTATTCGCAGGCTGAGCGCCGTGTATGTCCACAACCTCAGATGTGGAATGAACTCTGGGAGCTTCTGCCTCATAGGAAACAGGTAGGCGCCGGTTGGGAGCCGCCTCTCCCCCTAATTCTGGCGGCTTGGTGGCACACCTCGGATTGGGAGAAGCGTGCGCGATTTGTTTCCCATCTCAGATGGGCTGCCGAGCACGAGGCGCTCTCAAAGGTGGATGGCTTTGTCAGATCGTTTACCGCAGACCAATGGCACCATGAAGGATGAATGGGTGCCGTACAGCCCTCGACCCCTTGGTCGAACGTTCAGCATCCCTTGGTATCGCCGCGCCCCGAGGAATGCTTCGCGCGGACCGAACATTTTCCGCGTTCGCGTCCCTAGGATGTGGTCACTGATGAACTCGGTACTTCCGGTCACCTCGTTGGGCATGCTGATCGCCCAGGTCGACACGTCGGTCGTGAGCCTCGCCGCGAAGCCGATCGGCACGGACCTCGGCTCCACCGCGAGCGGGATGCAATGGATGATCGACGCCTAGCTGGATCCGGGGAGGCGGACACGCGCTTTTTTTGCAAGCGCCTCTCGCGCCCGCGGCTGCTCGCTGACCTGCGACGTTTCGAGACGGCCGAACTGGCGGTCACGGGCGGTTGAGGCGGAGATGCTGCAGTAAAGTCGAGTCGCTGCGGCAGCTCAGGTCAGGCGTAATGCCCTGGTCAAGCCTTGTGCGGCGTCTTCGATCAAGTCGAGCACGCGCTCGAAGCTCTCTTGCAGCTCCCCGTAAGGATCCGGCACCTCGTCCATCTCACTCCCTGCGGCGTAGGCGAGAAAGAGGGTGAGCTTGTGCCGATGCTGCGCTGGGCAGTCCGCCTGTAGCATTGCCAGGTTTCGGCGGTCCATCGCGAGGATCATGTTGTAGTTCTCGAAGTCTTCCGGCCGGACGCGCCGCGCACGCATTCCGGCCATGTCGTAGCCTCGCCGCAGCGCCGCTAGTCGCGCTCTCGGGTCCGGCGGCAAGCCGACATTGAAATCATGCGTCCCTGCGGAAGCCACCGTCGTGCTCCCCGCCAGGCCGTTGCTCTCCAGCATGCGGCGGACGACGGCTTCCGCCATCGGCGAGCGGCAGATGTTGCCCATGCAGACCAGCAAGATCTTCATCTTGAAACTGACATCCGCGGTTCTCCTATCGTTCATCTAGGCCCTCGGCCCCGGGCATGCTGACGTGGCAACCGTGCTGGAGAACTGCGCTCAGGTCCTGACTAGACTGAAACGCGACAAAGAGGCCGCGCAGCTGCAAAACGCAAGCGGAGCAGATTCGGGCACGCGTTGCCCGCGAATAGGCGTCGAAGGCACGCGCGCGACGAGACCCCAAGAATCCGGAGCGTAGACGCTCTTGCACCACTTCGTTAGGAGTTGCGTCCGCCCTACCTGGAATTCGACGTGATGAAACGGGGGGCCTGCATGATGGTGGCCGCTTGGCTCGGTGTGATCTCGCCCGCGGAGAGCGCCTCCAGTACCGACCTACCCTGGGAAGGCAGATCCCCGGTCAGCGGCCCGATCGCGATCGGCGCATTCACGTTCGCGAGCGTCGGGTGAATGTAGGGCCGCGGCCTTGGCGGCATCCAGCTTCATTGGACTACTCGGCACCGTAGACTGCAGCGTGGGCGAGCGCGGGCAGCTCGGATTGGCTTGCGTACCTTTTGACTGATTCGTGCGCGCATACTTGCGGCAAGTCATTATTTGTAGAGGATACCGCTCTCTCGCGCATGCTCACGAATCGACACTTCGGCGGCTGCTTCATCTCAGGATTTGCGTAGGATTACGGACACCACTTGGTCGACGTTGCGCGTGTACGTCCCGCCAGCCTCGAACCGCCGGTCTCGCTAATCGCTAATCGCGCCGCGATCGTTTCTTTTTTTAGGTCTGGGGGGCATCTCGTTTCCCTTCGCTGCCTCGCGGGTGATCTGACTCGGGGGCTTGTCGGATCTCAGTGCCAGAAAGGACGGATGGCGCACATGGCCATCAGGCGTCCATTCTGTGAAGCTGACCTCTGCCACGATTTCAGGCTTTACCCAATGCTCTGGCCCACGGTCACTTTTTGCCCATCTTCCCGGCTCGACAGTCCGCGCGTCGACCGTCGGCACGGAAACCTCAATCTGCCCCAGTCGCTGTCGAAGAGCCACCGCCGTCGCTGCATTCCACCCGGTGCCCACGGCGCCCGCATAGGTCAAGTTGCCTTCGTCGTCGTGGTAGCCAAGGAGTAGGCTTCCAACCTGTGCCGTCGCGTTAGCGCGATCGCGGAAGCCGACAATCACGAACTCCTGGCGGCGCGTGCACTTGAGTTTGAGCCACGTATCAGTTCGTGCCGAGACATACGGCGCGTCACTGCGTTTGGCGATGATCCCCTCCAGCTTCATCGCGCACGCCCCTTTCAAGACCGTTGCCGCATCCCCCGAGAAATCTTCGCTGTACCGAACCCGCCCGGTCCCCTTTGCCGCCACCAATTCCCTAAGCAGCCTCTTGCGTGCGTGCAACGGGGCGCGGCGCAGGTCATAGCCCTCGAAGTAGGGAAGATCGAACACGAAATATGCGATCGACTCGGCGCGCGCTGTATCAAACGCATTTTGCAAGGCATTAAAGTCGGGCACGCCATGGTCGCTCATCACAACTACTTCCCCGTCGAGCCAAGCTGAACGGACACCGAGCGCCCCAAGATCCTGAGCGAGGGGAGCCATGCGCTGCGTCCAGTCGTTGCCGTTGCGGGTGAAGAGATGCGCCTTGCCCGCATCGAGACGCGTCAGGATGCGATAGCCATCCAGCTTGATCTCGTACACCCAATTGCCTGCCGCAGGCAGTTCCTTCGATAGCGTGGCCAGTTGCGGCAGCAGCTTATCTGGCAGGGACGCGGCGACGGCGCCCGAGACGTTGTCGACATCATAGGACGGAATCCACTTTCGGCCGGTTGTTCGGGAGTCCGACAAATGCGCCTTCCCCTTGGCTGCGCTCTTCTTCATAACGAACTCCGCCCATTTAATATTGCCTGCCAATCGTAGCAGTTCCCGGATCGACCTTAGGGGCCGCCGAGCATGGTTTTCTGCCCGATCTGCTCCCGCCGAGTTGCGGTCCTCTATGGCAGCGCCGCGTTCGCGTGCCGCCGGTGCCGAGGACTGCCCTACCCCACACAGCGCCAAAACGTAGCCGAGCGGGCCAGACTTCAAGCAGAGCGCATTCGCAAGAGCCTGGGCGGAACTGCCGACTTTGCGCAGCCGTTTCCTCCGAAGCCGAGGGGCATGCACTGGCGAACGTACGTGAGGTTGATGAAGGAATGTAACCGGCTTCTCAGCGAGTTCGTCGCTGACCTGGACCACCGGATGGGGGCAGTGAAGAAATGGGGAAATTGGGGGTGTGGACTTAGAAGTCCTGGATGAGGTCATAAAGCGCTCTTGAACCGTTGCTTCAGTTGCTCGTTCGTCCCATGAGATATGCGAACCTGCGGCCATGCCGCGACGAGCCTTACTACGCCTTCGGTTGTTGTGTGAAATGCCTGTAGCAGCTTCTCTCTCTGGTCCTCCAAGACGTATACATCGTCGTCACCAATTGCAAAGCGGCGGAGGCCATCCGCGCCGGTCTCTGACCGCGCAATGAAGTGGCGAACATGGTGATTGGACAGGTGTATGTATCCAGAAGCGTGCTCATACACTGACTTCATCCATGGATTGGCGTCGGTCATGACCTCTACCAGGTAGGCGTCAGTCATCTTCTTGCCGAAGCGATCCTTGATCTTACGTAAGCTCTCGCCCCTGAAGACCCGATCCGTTACCCCGTGAGGGTCGCCGCTTCTCGCGACGCCGTGAAACCGAATGATGTTGTCCAGTTGCAGGCGCAGCAAGGCAACGGCTGACATGTACCCGCCGTTTGCCATCAGGAGTTCAAAGCCCTTGATCAGGCTGAGTGACCGCTCCAACACTGCGAACGCGAGCGCGTCAAAGGGAAAGACTTCGCCAGCGCAGGCCTGGTAGACAGCCTTGCCAGGACTCTGATGCGCGTTTCGGAGTCGATCGAAATCAAGGGGAGTTGTTGCCATCGCCGCTCCGAGACTGGTACGTGGTCCGAACAATTGCGCTAATCCTGCCAGTGGTGCCCCAAGCGCTGGGCGATCGCGAGCCGACATCACGATCGGCCGGTACCTCTGATTCTCGGGGATTGATTTGGATCAGTCGTCCCCCGAACTCATGGATGATTCTCTCGCTGAAGTGTCGGACTGAAGGGGATGGCGGTTCCGGCACCGATCTCGATCACCGGTCGGCTCAGAGACGATAGCCAGCCATTCTGGCGAAGCGCCTGCACGGAGTTGCGATTCTCGACCCAGACCCAATCGCCGAACATGAGGACGGGATGGGAAGAAAAGTTCATCAGGCGGCTGAAGGAGCGCATGGCCGAGGTTGGTGACCTAGGATCCCAAATCCGGGTCTTGGTTTTCTCCACCTCTTTTCTGAGGAGTATTGGGGGATCGCCGTTAGAAACGGGCGGCGCTGCAAACTCAAACTGCGTGATTGCGATTCGGAGCGCCTATGAGTCGTGCAGAGATCGCTCGGCCAGACCTAAAGCTCCGCTCGAAGACGCTCCCTTAGATTCTGCTCCTCCACACTTTCCCCAAAGTAAGGGGAGGCGGTGAAGGCGGCAATCGCCTCCGCGAACTCGTCAGAAGAATTGCCGTGGTCCAATGCCGCGCTCACGCGGTCGAGGATCTGGCAAAGGCGCGAACGCTGCTCGTACAGATAGTTGAACTGAGCGTCGCAGCGCGGGATTGGGGTCGGGTAGGTTCGAATCTCCTCTTCGAGCGCCTGCTTCGCGCCGCCCAGATAACCCTTCAGCTCAAGGCACGCTGTCCTGAGACGATCCAGGTTTGTCGGACTGGGCGTGGCGCGCTGTGAGGTCATCGGCATTGTAAATCCGGAAGGGCCCGTCGATGCATAGCGTAGCACGCGCGGGGAGGCACAGCATCCGCGCAGGACATCGGTGCAGAAGGTGGCAGCGCGCGGTCTCAGCCCGACTGGGAACCGGGAAGGAACAACCCAGGATCGACCGCCGCCCGGTTGAGATACACGGAGAAGTGCAGGTGCGGCCCGGTGACGCGCCCGGTCGCGCCGACCTTGCCGATCGGCGCGCCAGCCGCAACGTTAGTGCCGACGCGGGTCTCGATGCTGCTCAAGTGAGCGTACAGGGTGAGAAGACCCTGCCCATGATCGACGATCACGGTCTGGCCGGGAAAGAAGTAGTCTCCCGCGTCGATTACACGGCCTGCGTTTGCCGCGACCACGGGCGTGCCGGCAGGCGCAGCGATGTCCATCCCGTTGTGCGGGTTGCGCGCCTGGTCATTGAAATAGCGCCGCAGGCCGAATGAGCTCGATCTTTCACCGGGGGTGGGCTGCAGCATGGAGAGCGTCCCGGGCGCCGTCTCCGAGAAGATCCGGAGCACGCTGTCCAGGTGGGCGCGCTCGCGCTCGTAACGGGCGAGATCCTGCTTCGAGAGGTCGACCTTGCCCGGCGGGACCTTGAGATGCTGCGTAGCGTATTGTTTCGGCGCGACGTCGATCTCGAATGCTTGCGTGACACCGCCGGGCAGTTCGGCAACGACGCGAAGCTTTGCGCCCGGCTTCGCATCCAGCGGAATGCCGACGATCGCCGTCCAGCCGCTGCCCTCGCGGATGACCAGCACGCGCTCGCCATTGACGCGCGCCTTTGGGGCCTTGGGGGAAAGGCCGAGGTCGACCCGCGCTACCCCGCCGGGCACGACCGCGGTGCGCGGCAGGTCAGCTGACCGTGCTGAGCCGAGCCAGGTGGGCGCGGCGAACGCGGATGCAAGCGATGTAAGGAACCAGCGGCGCTTCATCGAGAAAGAAAGCTTCGGGCTGGTAAACGGGGGGGGAATGCTACGACTTGAAGGGTCGCGATCCAGCGGGTGCCCCGAGTCTACAGAAAGAGACTCACTTCCCGCTACAAGTCGTTCGAGCGAGACGGATATTGGGGGTATGGCTTTGCGCCGTCCCCGAGGACCGCGCCCGAGGACCTTCCAACGATCGCGACTTCTTCCAGCGGCAGCTGTCGCTCGATGAAGTTGAGCAAGGTCGGGTCGCCTGGCTCGGACAATCGCCGCAGGGCGAGCGTGACCTTGGCGCCGGGCGCGAGGGCGATCAGCTGCCGGCGCAGGTCAACAATGCTCTTCACGTTTACCCCGTTCACCGATACCAGCCGGTCGTTCTCACGGAGGTCGTGAAATTCGCCTTCGGATCCGGCCGAGACGTACGAGATCTTGAGACCGCCAAGGGCCTGCAGATCAGGCTCGCGCCTCTCAGTGCCCACGAAAATCACCCCGGATACCTTGAGGCCTTGGCGGTCCGTCACCTTTCCAACCGGGTCCGCCGTGCCACGAACAACGACCTCTCGCCCGTCGCGCACCACACGCAACGCGAAGTCGTCGAGCCTGCCACGCAGGGCGTGCGTTAGCTGCGTTTCGTTCTCCACCGTTCCGGATACACCCTCGACCTGCCGAATTGCATCTCCCGGTCGGAGATCGAGGCGCCCGGGATCGCCATGGATGCGTGCAACCTTCAAGCTCTTCTCATGCTCCTCGCCCTTGAAGAAGCTCAATTGCAAATCGGGGGGTGAGGGATCGCGCCCCGCCGCCAGCAACTCAACCACACGGCACGCATACCGGATATCGAGCGCAAGTCCCGCAGTCTCCTTGTCTTTGTTCCGCGCAGTGTTGATGCCGACGATTCCGCCGGAGATGAGGCTGATGAGAGGTCCACCGGAATTGCCTGGATGGATCGGTGCGTCGGTCTGCAGGTACTCCGTGCTGAACCGCGCCGTGACGCCGGAGACGATGCCCCGCGTGCCCGTGAAGTAGAGCTTCATCGGGTGCCCGAATGCCCCTACGGGATGGCCTACCCCCGGACGTCCTTCACATTCGAGCTTCGGAAGTGGCGTGCCCGCCTCGATTGCCGATGGCGGAATCTTCAGCACAGCGAGGTCGAGGAACGGATCGACGTAGACTTTTTCCGCCG
>JBEVOI010000268.1:0-6313 GCA_040507665.1 Burkholderiales bacterium | reverse complement strand
CTCCCGCTCGACCTTCGAACGATACATCTCGGAGGTGACGATGGTCGCGTCATGCCCGCGCGCGAGCAGCCCCTGCGCGATCGCGATATAAGGATGAAGATCGCCGTAGGAGCCGAAGGTCGTAAGGACGATGCGCTTCATGATCGTGGCCCATCGGATGGCCCCTCTTGATAGGGCCGCTCCGTCGCCGTCGTGCTCACCAGTGAGCGCAAAAAAACCGGCGGGCTCGACCGCCGGTTCGTGGCGTCCTGTCGGTGATTATTTGCTGATCGCCGTGGTGAACAGGCTGCGGGCTGCGTCGCCCTTCGACGAGAAATACTTGCTCATCTCGCCGAGAAAGCTGCGCGCGACCTGCGGGTCGACACCCATCGTGGCGAAGTTCTTGTTGAGGCCCGCGACGTCCGTCACCGGCGACTTGAGCAATCCCGCCGCATCGGCTGCCTTGAGGTACTTGTCGGCGTTCGGCAGATAGCCAGAGAACTTGCTGAAGTCTGCCGGAGAGAGCCGGTTGCTCGCCAGCGAAACCAGCGAGCCGAGACTGCCGGTCGCCTGCGAAGGGCTCATGCCGACCGTGCCGAGCGAACTCACCAGACTGTCGGACGCGAACATGCCCTTGGCGGCGTCCGCGGTCGAGCCGGTGGAAGAGCAGCCAGTGACGACGAGGGCGGTCGCGAGCAGGATGGGGGTCAGGAAACGGCGCATGGGATGACTCTCCTTCGTAGTGGGTGTGGGGCGCAGCCTGAGGTTCATCGGCAGGCCGGGCGCCGTAATCTAGCAGCAGCGGCGCGAAACGCCAAGGTCGCGATTGCGCCCATGGTCGCGCGCCGGTCAAATAGGGATTCGGATCCCGTCGCAGAAAGGAGAGTGAGACATGAAGACGAAAGCGGGTTTTGTGGGTCTTGGCGCCATGGGGTTGCCGATAGCGCGGAATCTCCTCGCGGCGGGATTCGCGGTGCGTGCGCACAATCGCACAGTCGCGCGGGCGGCACCGCTCGTTGCGGAGGGTGCGGAGCTGGCATCGAGCCCGGCCGATACCGTGGCGACCGACGGCGTGGTCGTGACCATGCTCGCCGACGACGTGGCGCTGAGGGAGGTCGTCACCGGCAAGGACGGGATCGGCAACAAGCTGGGTCGCGGCGGCGTTCACGTGTCGATGAGCACGATTGGGCCGGCGACTGCGCGGGCGCTCGCCGCGCTCCACGCCGAACGCGGGACTGCCTACGTCGCCGCACCGGTTTTCGGTCGGCCCGAGGCGGCTGCGGCGAAGAAACTGTGGGTTTGCGTTTCGGGTCCGACGGCGGCGAGGACCCGCGTGCGCCCGCTGCTCGAAGCGATCGGGCAGGGCATCCATGATTTCGGCGAGGAACCGCACGCCGCCAATGTGGTGAAGCTCGCGGGCAACTTCCTGATCATGTCAGCCATGGAGGCGATTGCCGAGTCCCAGACGCTGGGAGAGAAGCACCGAATCGACCGGGCGCAGCTGGCGTCGTTCTTCGGCGAGACTATCTTCGGGTGCCCGATCTACCAGAACTACGGTCGGATCATCGCGAACAAGGTCTATGAGCCGGCGGGCTTCCGCCTCGCGCTCGGGCTGAAGGACACGAACCTTGTGCTCGATGCTGCGGAGGAGGTGCATGTGCCGATGCCGCTGGCGAGCCTGATGCGCGACCGGTTCCTGTCCGGTGTGGCCCGCGGCAGGGCGGGCATGGACTGGTCAGCCATCGCACGGGCGGTTTCCGAGGAAGCGGGACTCGAGTGAGAGGTGAGAGATCCGGCAGATCGAACGGCTAAGCCGGCCCATCAAGTGCCGGCACCATGCGATCTTTCCCCTATCTAGCCAACAATCCCGCGAGCAGCTTGCTGCCCTGGGCGCCGCCCTTCGACCCGAAATACTCACCCATCTTGCCGAGGAATCCGCTCGCCATGTCCGGAGACATCCCGAGCTTGGCAAGATTGGCGTCAAGGCCGGCGGCGTCGGTCACAGGGCTCGACACCAGTCCTGTCTGCTGGGCGAATTGCAGATACTTGCCCCAACCGGCAGCATCTTCGAGAAGGCGCCAAAGTCCGTCGGCGACAGCTTCGACTTCGCGAGCGAAGTGAGCGAGCCCAACCCACCCGCGGCTTGCATCGGGTTCATGTTGAGCGAGCTGCCGAGGGAACTCACGAGACTGTCGGAAGCGAACATACCCTTCGCCATTTCCAGGGCTGGACCGCTCGATAGCGACGAGGGGACGCCCGGGATACCGGTGAAGCCGGTGAGGGCAAGCGTCGAGACGAGAATTGCAGGGGCAATGAATCGGTTCATGTTTCTTCTCCTTCACTGCGGAGGGTGGGTGGTGCGGCGCTCGGCCTGCGAAAGCGATGCGGACCACGCGCTCGAGCCAGGGCGGGAACAGATGCCGAGAATCTCATTGTATCGATTCGGCGGGTATCGGTCCGCCCCGATTCGCAGGGATTCGTCGCCACCTCGCTTTCTGCCCAGGTCGGTCCGGACTCTCGCTGCGGTGTGCGGCATCGCGCTCGCCGTGCTCTGCGCGCAGTTATCATTCGCGGGCGAGCCCGGCGGCGCGGACGGCCTCGGCAAGGAGGACGGCGCGCGGTTGCTCGCACGATGTGAGCCGGCCCTGCGGATGCTCGATGCACATTCCTCTGACGCTCTCGACCGCGAGCAATATGCCGATGCGATGTCGTGCATCGGGTTTGTCGACGGCTTCATCTGGGGTCACGGCTGGGCGTCGTGGCGCGAGAAGGCGGACATGTGGTATTGCCCGCCCGAGTATTTCTCCCATGCGCAGGCGGTGCCAGTGCTGGTCGCCTACCTGCGCGATCACCCGGAGCGTCTGCACGACCGCGCGCACCTGCTCACCTTTCTCGCGTTCACGAACGCTTACCCCTGCCTACGCTGAGTGCGAGCGAGGATCGGGTGCTTTGCTGCCAGCCGCATTCGGCCTGCGCTGCTCAAAAAAAAGACCACCATCGGGGCCGGGCGGTGGACGGAGCGCGCCGAGGTTCCCGTGACCCGGTCCGCCCGCGTCACCACCTCTTCGCGGACGGCTCAAGTTCCCTCAGGGTATCTAGCGAGGCTACCTCGTCCCGCGAGCTGGTGATAGCTCGCGACCAGACCGAGCGATTCGGATTACACGGTTCATCGCTGTTTGGAGTCTGCTACCATTTCGCGCGGCATCATTTTCTTCGCGCAGGCAAGCGAAGCTATGGCCATCGCACCCCGGGCCATCGCGGGGCGGTCCGTCTCCGTGGCCGCGTTCGCGGTTCGCGTTAAGCCTCGTCACGGGTCGGAGAAAGCACTCCACCATATTCGCCCATCTCGCCCACATATGAACGATTGTCCTCACATCGAGTGCAGTCCCGAGCCGAGGGACTTCACATGCAGGGGTTGAAAAAGGTCTGGCTTCGCGCGGTCGAGCTGCTCAGGCGTGTTCGGGGCGTCCATGCCAGGCAACCCATCGTCGACGACATGCGACAGGATGCCGTCGCCGCGCCTGCGTCCGAGCACGTACTCGACCGTGCCCCTGAGTCCGCGTCTGTGCTCGACGACATGCGACAGGATGCCGTCGCCGCGCCTGCGTCCGAGTGTCTGCCAGAGCCTGCGTCCGACGTACTCGACCGTGCCCCTGAGCCCGCGCCTGTGCGTGCCCCCGAGACTGCGCGCGAGCGTGCGCCCAAGCGTACGCGTGAACCTGCAGGCGAGCCCAGTCTATGGATGGAAGCGGAATACCCGGCCCCCGCTTCCAGCGAGACGGCACCCCCGCTCGCGTATTGGCTGTACATTCCGGCGAATCGGGGCACGGGCGTGCTCCCCTTGGTCACCATGCTCCACGGATGTGATCAGACGGCCGAGGGATTCGCGCAGTATACGCAGATGAACCTGCTCGCCGACGCGCATCGTTTCGCGGTGGTCTACCCGCAGCAGGCGCAAACCGCGCACCCTTACCGTTGCTGGCATTGGTACGACCCGGGCACGGACAAGGGCGGCGGCGAAGCGTCCCGTATCGCCGCCTTGATCGAGTCATTGATTACGCAGAGGTCGATCGACGGGTCTCGGATCTACGTCGCGGGTCTGTCGGCCGGCGCCGGAATGGCGGCCCTGGTGGCCTTGCGCTTTCCAAGTCTCGTCGCCGCGGTCGGCCTGCACTCTGGGGTCGTGGTGGGCGAAGCGCGTTCAGCGATGGAGGGGATGTACGCGATGCGGCTCGGGACGCTCTCCACGCCGGCGTCGCTGCTTCCGGCTGCCGTGGAAGATCTGTCGAGCTTTCCGGGCATGCCCGCAATCCTGTTGCACGGATCGAGCGACGACGTTGTCTTCCCCGTGAATACCGATCAGCTGGTCGAGCAATTCCTGATGCTGAACGGACTGCTCACCGAAGACAGGAAATTGCTCACTTCTCCGCGGCATCCCGTGATCGAGACGGTCACACAACACCCCATGTATCAGCAGCACGACTACTGCCGCGATGGCGAGCTCAAGCTGCGGGTATGTCGTATCGCTTCACTGGAACACGCGTGGAGTGGGAGTGACGACGGCAATGGGTCTGGTCCCGAAGAGGAGCCCAATGCGAGCGCACTCATGTGGGAGTTCTTCTCACAACATCGGCGATCCCCGTAGACCCTGCGTTCCTGAAGGCGTGGGCCCGGTCAGCGCGAAACCAGCCACAAATAAACCGGGACTTCGGAGCCGAACCCGTGTATAGTGCGCCGCAAGGTTTTCGTGTCGCGCAATCCGGTCCGCTTCACAGCCTCTTCGCGGTTGTTCTCAAGCTCCCTCGAATTTCTCAATCAAGCATTCGCATCTGCCTGAACCGGTTCTGAAGGGTTGACCCTTTCGCAGGCCGATCTCAGGAGAATTCTATTACTACGTCTTTCGAAAGCCTTGGCCTGTCGGCCGAGTTGCTCCGCGCTGTCGCGGATCAAGGCTATACCGTCCCCACGCCCATCCAGTCGAAGTGCATTCCCTTCGTTCTGGAAGGCCGCGACATTCTCGCCGGCGCGCAGACCGGCACCGGCAAGACCGCCGGCTTCACGCTGCCGCTGCTGCAGCGCCTCGCCACGCACGCGAATACGAGCGCATCGCCCGCGCGGCATCCCGTGCGCGCCCTCATCATCACCCCGACGCGCGAACTTGCAGCGCAGGTCGAGGAGAGCGTGCGCACCTACGGCAAGCACCTGCGCGTGCGCTCGGCCATGGTCTGCGGCGGCGTGAGCATGGTGAACCAGATCCGCGCGCTTCGGCAGGGCGTCGACGTGCTCGTCGCCACGCCCGGGCGCTTGCTTGATCACGTGCAGCAACGCACCGTCAATCTCGCGCATGTAGAGGCGCTGGTACTCGATGAAGCGGATCGCATGCTCGACATGGGCTTCATCCACGACATTCGTCGCATCCTCGCGCTGCTGCCGGCGAAGCGCCAGAACCTGTTCTTCTCCGCCACCTTCTCGTCCGAGATCCGGCAGCTCGCGGATTCGTTCCTCCACGATCCGGTCATGGTCGAAGGAGAGAAGCAGAATTCCGCCGCTGATCTCGTGACCCAGGTCGTGCATCCGGTGAATGCGGACCGCAAGCGCGACCTGCTCGTGCACCTCATCAAGGAAGGCGATTGGCAGCAGGTGCTCGTGTTCACCAAGACCAAGCACGGCGCTGACCGACTCGCCCTGCAACTCGGCCGCAGCGATGTGGCCGCCGACGCGATCCACGGCAATCGCAGCCAGCCCCAGCGTACGCGCACCCTGGACGAGTTCAAGCGCGGGAATCTGCGCGTGCTGGTCGCCACCGACATTGCGGCGCGTGGCCTCGACATCGAGGAACTACCGCACGTGGTCAACTACGAGTTGCCGCATGTACCCGAGGATTACGTCCACCGTATCGGCCGCACCGGCCGTGCCGGCAGCACCGGCGATGCGGTTTCGCTCGTGTCCTCGGAAGAGCAGGGCCTGCTCGCCGCGATCGAGCGCGTGCTGAAGCACCCCGTGGAGCGGAGAATGGTGGAGGGATTCGAGCCGACCGTGTGGCGCGAGTCAGCTTCCCGCGGCGCTCCGCGGAGTTCCCGTCCGAACAATGGCGGGCGTCGCGACCAGTCACGTAGCAGCGGCTACAGCGACCGCAGCGCGCCCCCGCGCCGCGAAAACGGACCGCGCTCCGGCAACGGATCGCGTGGCGCAAATGGGTCGCGTGGCGCAAATGGCTCGCGTGGCGCAAATGTCTCGAGTGGTGGCACTGGCCAGCGGGAGAACGGCGCAGCACACCGCGCACCGGTCGATTGGTCCACCGTCGAACCCAACGGGAACGTCGCGCCCAGGGATG